>JAEMRT010000125.1 GCA_016463225.1 Sphingopyxis sp.
GGGGGTCCCTTTTGCGCGCCGATAGGGGGTCCCGTTTGCACGCCGATTGACAGTCATCCTCTTGCTGCACGTTGATCGGCCCGGCACAATACCGAGGTGAAACATCATTATGTCCCAGGTTTCCTCATGCGTCGATGGTCCGGTGAGGATGGCCGACTTTTCAGCTTCTCGCGGCGCAATGGGAAGATTGTCTGCGCGCGGCGGGCGCCCAAACATACCGGCTAGGCATTATGAAAGCACTTCAACCTGTACCGAAAGCGCCTTCGGGTCGATTTTACTTAGTTGCAGATTCCATTCCCAGAAATCGCCCCCGCTCCAGCCATCGAGGTTGCATTCAAAAACGATTTCGCTTGTAGAATCCCCGCCAGCGCCAGGATCATAAACATGCTCGCCCACGGAGCATGTTAGGGTTCTTTCCGTTAGTTCCAGGGCGACCCACTGGTGGAAATAATAGTCTTGTACGCTAAAGGTTAACCCCAAACATTCGTCCGGCGTTGGCTGGGGCAGAATGGCCAACATGTGCCGAGCCTTGGGCAAATCGCTGCTGACGTCATCCGGGTCCGCCGTCGTCATCCAGGCATCGAGTATCGCCAAGGCGTCATCAAAGCTGCCTTTCGGAATGGGGAATCTCAAGATCGCTACGTCGCCGAGTGTCGCTTCGTGCATCGAAGACGACCGTTGTGCGCTCAATTGCAACTGAGTCGCGATGAGGGAGAGCAGATCTTCCTCATCATTCTCTGACGGAGGTGGGCTCCAGCCGGGCCCACAGAACTCTGCTATCCGCTCATAATCTGCAGACATTTGCACCAGCATGGTGCGCTGGTCATCATAGAGAGCCTCTTCATGGAATGCCCAGTGATGGAATGTCTGGGCCAGTTTCATCATGCCCTCATACGCCAAGGTCGCCGCTGCATGCTCAACATTGACCCGATGCGTTATCGGCGGCGGCCGTTCAGCGTTGAAAGGCATTTTGATTGGCCTCACTTCCCTGCCACCGCGCTGGGGCATGATCGCAGACCCATGTTCAAAACCGTTCCATTGGCGTAGCGGCACATTCTATCAGTGCTGGACCCGAACCATTCCGCCGTCAGCGTGTATGTACGATTGGCGACAGCTCCGGCAGCGCCACCAGCATTGCTGGCCACGCTGAGCGCGCCTGCAACTACGGCAGCACCCACCAATCCATCCAACACAGCGCCCGTGTCGGAGCGCGCGATGCCCTGCCAGCAGTTTGAAAACGCCGGAGTCCCGGGCTGAAGGCCCGCGTCATAGCATTGGCGTCTGGCGCTGCCTTTCGCCCCCGTGGCGCAACCCGAAATCAAAGATATCGCCATAGCGGCTGCAGCAATCGAAGCCGCCGATTTTCTGAACTCCATCGCTTTCGTCCCCCCATGAGTTGAAGTCGAAGCAAGCCGGGTATCGTTGCAGCCATCGCCCTTGCCGTGCCGCTGATTGGCCGATGGGATACGTCATCGCCAAGCGCTGCGGCACGTCACAGTATATCGGCGCGTGCGCCCAGAAAGAGAAGGGCGAGCAAGAGGCAAGCAAGACAGCTCTTGCACTCTTGTTTGTCTCTTAGCCTTTAGCAAGAAACCTGACTTGCAGCGCCAATATTCAAACGGTCTGGATAGACCGCCTCATCCCCAAATGCTTTTGCACATTGCGCCGTAACATATCTCGGCCGCGCTGATCGCTAGCCCAATAAGTGCAAAAATCACTACAGCCCAGCGCGCACGGCTGGTCCATTTTTCTAAGGCAGAGAAATCCGATTCACTCCGGCCGACCCAGCGTGCGAAAATGATTATCTCTATGATGCGACGTAGGATGAACAGCGTCACAAGAACTGCGATGCCGCATACCCAGCCATAGATTTGCCAAGCATATCCAGTAGATACCAACACCAAAAAAGTATTTAGGGTGCGATCAGTGCTTGACGATTCGTCATCATTTTTGGCGTTTTCAGGCACAATAAGTCATCCCCCGTGTTCACCCGGCTGGTGCCGGGTGGTTAGTCACGCGCGATCACGGGGAAGCACGCCCCACATATTCCCCCAAGGGGTATTGTATTCTGCGGGCCGCCCGACAGAGCGGACCCGTGATCGATGCGCAAAAGCACCCCCCTCTCCGGTGACTAAGCCATTGAGAGGTGCGGCACTGCTATTATGGATTTGTAACTGTGTCTATGAGGCGGTGTGGAATTTGCGCGATTTCAACGATCTGACGCAGCGACCCACACTGTCTAGGCTGCGAACTTGCTAATCCGGGGATAGGTTGGACGCTTGGGGATCAGGTGAGGGTTTCCGCTGCCCGATCATGAGTTCATCCATTCGCTCTCAGCATCGTCCAACGCCTCGAACGTATCTCCCTCTGCCCCCGCCTCCTGAAGCCGCTTGCGCAAATCGTCCGGCGTGCTGCCGCTCCGGAATCGGAAATCAGCTTTTGCAGACTTCGCCAGCGTCCCGATCCAGCCATCTCGCTTGATCTGCTTCACCAGCCATTCGCCGAAGCCTTCGCCTAGTTCATTCGTCTGCATTTCAATCTCTCTCTTTGAACATGGAAACCGTCGGCCAACGATCAAGGCAAATACGTCCCGAGCCTTTCAGCCCAATGACGGTGCTTGGAATCGCCCGTCGCGATCAGCAGCTGGATCACCTCCCAGATTTCCTCTGGCGACGTGTAATGGCCCGCGTCCAGTTGCTTCAGCAGGGCGTTGAATTCGTCTTCTACCGGGTCTCGTTCGCCGTAAACGCTCATGAGAACACAATGAGAACATTGCAAGCGAGTCGGTCAACAATATTGACTCTCTGCTGGTCGCGTTCCAGCCTATCTCGTCCCACATACGTTGCGCCAATGTCCGCTGCTGTCCATCGTCGGCGGAATTACCGAAACTCATCATTTGTTCAGGTTGCCTGGGCGCGGCTTCGCTCCCACTTTGAGGCGTTCAGCGGTTTACGAAACGGTCCAGACGATGCATGGTGTTGCCTGGGGGTATCTGTGCAGATTGCGAAGAAAAAGGTCGGCAATGCAGCCTTCGTAAGGCTCCTCGCCTGGCTCATGGCAATTATCGCAATTTCGGTTGCCATTCTGGCTGCCGCAATTGCGGCAGCGGGCTATCTGACTTGTCGCTTGGGCGGCGACCAATCTGGCTGGGCCCAAGCCATCGGTGCCGTCCTCGCCATCGTCACCGGCTTCGCGACCACCTTGTACCAGCTTCGCAGTCAGAAGGCCGACGCCCTCGCGCTCGAAGCCGCTTCAGGTCGGGCGGCCTATCTGCTGGCGCACGATGCATTTGAAGCAGTGACCGACCGGCTTGAGGCCGCACTGACTCCGCGCAACAACAGCAAGATTTATGCCCTGCGCGGTGGTCGCACCAGTGAGTTGGTCGGCGCGATGCGCGAGTTTGAAACGTCACGATTACCAAGCGCAGTGCTTGCCGACTTCATTCGGTTACGGAGCCGAATTGCTGCCATCAACCAGCGCCTGACGGAAGTCTATGATAGTGAAGACCGGCTTCGAGGGGCGGCCAAGGAAAACAAACGCGCTGAGCGGCATGAACGACTGGCCAGCGTCGTGGCCGTGCGCGGCGAAGCCGTAACGATATTTTCGTCTCTAGAGAGTACAGCAACCTCAACCTACGGGGGGCTCGTTCTAACAATGAACGCTTCACCACTAGTTCAATCCTACAACAAGGACTCGCCTTACTGATACAGCAGGAATTGCGCGCTGACTCTTGTTGATCTGCTGCGTATTCAACAGTGCCTTCATATGACGGGTCTCGACACACACGACGGGCAGATCGACTTCCGTCAGGCCATTGACCAGCCACTGCGACGAGGGCCTGTCTCGATCCCAAAGCGTTCACCGTCAGACATTTGCATTGGTCACTCCCTGTTAGCCGTGCCAGCATATTGGGAATGACACGTTGTTATCCAAGCGAAATGAACGGTTGTATCCATTTCGATCTATTCTGGGGTCCGCGCATAGAAGGGTCAGATGGGCGCGTCGGCATGCTCGTTCACTTTAAATGACTGGCATTAGCGAAAGTCACTGGCTCGTCTGGGTGGATGGTGCAGTCGGGCGCGCGTCCTTTGACAGCGCGCTACGTATCATTTCGGCCGCAGCGACCCGGCGTTCCTCGCTAGTGAGGCTGCGGAAGCCACGGTCCGCCTGCTGAACGCTGACGTTCCGTGCATTAGTCAGCACGCCACCTACTTCCTTTGCTGCCTGCTCCAGAGTGGCGTTCGCTAGGACAAGGTTGCCGTGCTTCATCGCGCGATCATAATTCTTCTGGAGGGCATTTAGGCGAAACGCATGCGAAGCAATGGGTATGGCTGAGACATCCTCAAGATATGCCTTTCGCACAGCCTCGAAAATCGGCCGCCATTTCTCGCCCGCCTCGAATTTGGGATGGTCTGGATTGTAGGTGCGGACCTGCTGAATGCTGGTCGCAATATCAAGATCCTCGCGGATCATCACCACCACCTCTGCCGGTGACGAAAATCTTGCGAGCGCCCGCACAATAAAGAGTTTCGCTTCCTCAGATAGATCAGCCATGCTTCATCCTGTGGGGGTCAGGTGAGGGTTTTATCACGTCCTGTTGGCACAGCGAAGAGGCTAACCTTTTTATCGAAATTGGTCAGGGACATCTATGAAAGACGTGACACAAAAACATTACTTACCGAACCCAAAGGTGGAAGCCTTGGAGCCGCGAAATGGCAAATAAAGCACGAAAATAAGCCATATTCTGAAAAGAAATTTTTAGAAGTACCCCCAATCATACCTCCAAATGCGCCAGTTGGGGTTCAATAGCGGCGGTCAGTTCACAGTTAGTCGCGCGGCTCAAGTAGCGCCGTCGCTCAGATAAAGGCCGCGCTGGAAGCCGTGAAAGGTTGAACGGATTTCGGCGACTGATCCCAATTCCCGAACGGCATCGCCCGGTGAACCGTATTTCAATTGGAGCAGTTCGGGCAGCTTGTCGGGGTCCAGTTCGCTTTCGCCGACCAGCACATATTGAGCCAGCACGAAATCGAGGAACGCGCGCTGGCGCGGCTGGTAGTGGGCGAGGATCGCGTCGCGCCGTTCGCCTGCCCGTTCCGCTCGCTTCAATGGCGCGCGCAGGAAGGCGATGTAGGCCAGCACGTCGAACAGGTCGCTTTCTTGCGCGTCGGTGGCGGTGCGGATCGCTTCCAGCTGTTCCCCGGCAAAGCCGCGTTCGGCCAGGCCTTCGATCAGCTTGCGGCGGGTGTCCGGCTGGCTCCAGATTTGGCGCAGTTCGTCTTCGTCCCTGAACAGTTCGGGCAGCTTGCCGAACAGCGCTTCGATGAACTGTTGCGCGGAAACCGGCTTGCCGTCTTCGCTCCAGAAGGTGGTCGCGCTGATATGCTGGAAGGTGCGTTCTTTCCCATCGGCCAGCTTGATGACCAGCTTCTGTTTGCGCGGTTCGGGTTCGCCGGGCGGTTCGGGCGGGTCTTCCGGTTCGCCCGGTGGACCTTCGGGGCGCGGTGTCTTCGGCGGGTCCGGCTCCATCGGTTCGCCATCCCATTCGGGATCGTTGAAATGCTCATAGGCCTTCACAAAATCAAGGATCGTGAAATAGGCCTTGCCCTCGAACAGGCGGGTGCCGCGCCCGATGATCTGCTTGAACTCGATCATTGACGTGACCGGGCGCATTAGCACGATGTTGCGCACGTTGCGCGCGTCCACCCCGGTGGAAAGCTTCTGCGAGGTGGTCAGGATCGTGGGGATGGTCTTGTCGTTGTCCTGAAAGGTACGCAGCCACTGGTCGCCGATCGCGCCATCCTGCGCCGTGACGCGGACACAATAGTTCGGGTTAGTGCTGGTCTTCACCTGATTGATCAGGTCGCGCACGATCCCGGCATGTTCCTGCGTGGCGCAGAATACCAACGTCTTTTCGCGCTGGTCGATCATGCCCATGAACGTCCGCACGCGGTATTCCTCGCGCTCGCGGATTTCGATGGTGCGGTTGAAATCGCTTTCGGTGTAGCGTTTGCCGTCTTCCACCTCGCCTTCGATCACCTGATCATCGGGCGTGAAAACATAATCGTCGATGGTGGTGCCGATCTGGCGGACCTTGAACGGGGTCAGGTAGCCATCGTTGATCCCCTCTTTCAGCGAGTAGGTGTAAACCGGCTCGCCGAAATAGGCGTAGGTATCGACGTTGTTCTTGCGCTTGGGGGTGGCGGTAAGGCCGATCTGCACGGCTGGCGCGAAATATTCGAGGATCGCGCGCCATTCGCTTTCGTCCTTCGCGCCGCCACGGTGGCATTCGTCGATCACGATGCAATCAAAGAAATCCGGCGGATAATCCCCGAAATAGGGTGCAGGATCGCCGTTGGCATCGGTGCCGCTGGTGAAGGTCTGGAAGATGGTGAAGAATATGCTGGCGTTCTTTGGCACCGCGCCTTTCTTCTTGATCTCGCTCGGCTTGACCCGTGCCAGCGCACCATCATCGAAAGCGGAAAAGCTGTTATAGGCCTGATCGGCAAGGATGTTGCGATCGGCCAGGAACAGGATGCGCGGGTGCCGGGTGGGCGCTTCCTCGCTGTTCCAGTCGGACAGGTTCCAGCGGGCGTAAAACAGCTTCCACGCGACCTGGAAGGCCACGGCGGTCTTGCCTGTGCCGGTGGCGAGCGTGAGCAGGATGCGGGACTTCTTCGCGCTGACTCCTTCCAGCACACGTTCGATGGCGTTGTGCTGATAGTATCGCGGTTCGAACCGCCCGCCGCCGGTTTCGTAGGTCACGGCGGCAAAGCGATCCCGCCATGCATTGGCGGTGGCAAAGGTGGCGTCCCACAATTGCTGCGGGGTGGGAAAGGCATCGACCAGGGCTTCAGCTCCTGTTTCCATGTCGATCCGGTAAATCTGCTTGCCGTTGGTGGCGAAGGCGAAGCGGGTGAGCAGGCGGGCGGCATAGTCCTTCGCCTGCCCTACGCCCTCGGTATAGTTCTTGGTCGCCGCCTTGGCCTCGATCGTCGCCAGCCGGGTGTTACGATAGACCAGCACATAATCGCAGCTGAGCGGCTTGGCCCGCTTGGCCTTCCCCATGATACGACCCGGCGCGATCACTTCACGCCGCGTGCGGCTGCCATCCACCACGCCCCACCCCGCCGCGTGCAGCGCGGGGTCGATCAGTTCAGCGCGGGTTTCGGCTTCGTTCAAAGCAGTCGAGCCTGCCCGCCAACGCGTTTGGCGGTGCCATCAGGGATTATGCCCTTGGCGCGAATTGTTGCGATTGCGTCACGAAATTTGTTGTCGGCGAATTTCAGCTTAGAGACATGCCAATTCTCGCGTGCCTCATAAATGATGGCCTCCTCGGTAGGCTCCGCACCATCCAGAATAAGGTTGTTCCATGCGGCGTGGACTGTTGCGAGCAATTCCGCCTGTTCCGATTTCATCGGAACGATCAGCGCAATGGCTTTTTCCAGTTGGCCCTGCACCGGTCTCAAGGCCGCTTTCCCCTCGGCGGCTATCGCTTCGAAACGGGGAAGCTTCTTGAAGGTATAGCCGCTGCCTGTTGGTCGGGGTTCAAACTCGAAGAATTGGTTTGCTTTCGCCCAATCTTCGGCGGCCAACATGTGCTGGAAATCATTCGGCCCCGCCGCGTCCTTCATTGGGCTGCGTCCCAAATCGATCATGCCAACGCTTTCACAAAGGTGCAGCGCCTTTTGCGCCTTCACCCGGCCGAACGTGTTTTCCGTGCCTAGCGCCAGGTGGCGACGATAGGCGAGCGCGATCACGTTGGCAGTGAAGGCAGGGGCTTTGAAGCCATTGTCGTTGGCTTCTAGCTTGGTGGCGGTGAGTTCGCCTGTGAATGCGCGGTGCAAAATGGCGTTTTTAAGTTTAGTCAGCTGGTGCAACCGGGCTTGGTTCAATTCCGCCAGCTGATCTGTCCGCCGCGAGAGCGCGGCCACGCGATCCACAAGGGCTGCCTGCATCTCCAAAGGTGGCAGCGGAATGGACACTTGTTTTGCAGAGCCGACATTGAAATGCTTTTGCGCTGCGCCAACCAACTCCCCGGAAACTGCGCGCTTACCGATGTTGGAGTTCAGAAACGCTGCGACGAAATGCGGATTTAGCGACTTTCCCGGACGGATAATGACAAGATCGGAGCAATTCGCATTCTGCAAGGTCGGCGGAATCACGGCAGCAGTTCCCGGATAGCCGGTTCGAACGACAGCTACATCACCGGGGCGTAGGCGTGATTTTTTCAGTTCAGCGTCGAAATTGTCGTCAATGAACATCATGCCTCCAAACGAGATTTCGAACGGCCTGACATTTTGCGACCTGAGAAAGGGAATTCCATCAGGTTCGTAACGATCCTTCATCGGCCCGACATGGCCGACAGTCATGCCTAGGCACTGGTCGATGAGCGGCCCTGCCGGGAAGTTGGTCTGTGCCTCCGCGATGAGAGCGTCGAGTTCGCTGGCAAACAACTCCCGCGCATTGGCGAGGTTCTTTTCGGCGTTGGCGGTTACGGTGGCGATGGCGGCGAAGGCCTCATCCAGCACCGCCACAATCCGCCGCTGTTCTTCGCGAGAGTCGGGCATAAACACGATTTCGTCGCTGAGATGATTGCGGTTCAGCGTGGGGACTCCAGTACCCGAGGCAAACCGCCCCAAATCAAGGCTTTGAAGTAGTAGGAACACGAAGCGTTCATCATTGCCAAAAAACTCTTTGACATAAAGCGACGTGTTCAAAGGCCAAAAATTGTCCTCGACAAAAAATACGTTGCCAATGCTGCCGCTTCGGCCCGTCACTACGCCCGGCGCTATGACCTTAAACTGGTCAATATGGTCGACAATACCGCTGGAACTAACCAGCGGCACGGTCCCGGCTTTTCGATCTTTTGTCGGAAGATCAAACCCTCTTTGTAGCGTGCAAACTTCTGCAAGGCGCTTTCTTGACCACCCCGCCTTCACAGCAATTCCCTCACCCGCGCCAGAATTGCTGCGCTCTCGGTGTCCAGTGCTGCGATCTCGTCGAGAATTTCCTGCGGGCTGCGCAGCGGCTCGGCTTCCGGCGCGTTGGGGTTGCGCACGGTCAGGTCGCAGGTGGTGGCATCGATGGAGTCTGCCGCCACGCTCCAGCTTCTCGGGCCATCCGCAAAGCTGGCCTGCTTCGCGATGAAATCGGCCATGTCGGCATCATTGAGCGCGCTGGTCTTGCCCATATTGCGGCCCGGATCGAGCCGGTAGTACCAGACGCTGCGCGTCGGCTCGCCCTTCTCAAAGAACAGCACCACGGTTTTCACGCCCGCGCCCTGAAAGGTGCCGCCGGGCATATCCAGCACGGTATGGAGGTTGCAGCTTTCCAGCAGTTCGCGGCGCAGCGCCACGCTGGCATTATCGGTATTGGAAAGAAACGTGTTCTTGATCACCACCGCCGCCGCGCCACCCGCGCGCAGCGACTTGATGAAATGTTGCAGGAACAGATAGGCGGTTTCGCCGGTCTTGATCGGAAAATTCTGCTGGATTTCCGGGCGCTCCTTGCCGCCAAAAGGCGGGTTGGCCAGGATCACGTCGAAGCGGTCCTTCTCCTGAATATCCAGCACCAGTTCGGCCAGCGTGTTGGTGTGCACAATATTAGGCGCGTCGATCCCGTGCAGGATCATGTTCATCGTGCCGATCACATAGGCGAGGGACTTCTTCTCCTTGCCATAAAAGCTGCGTTCCTGAAGCGTGCGGCGATCGTCCACCGTTTTCGCCTGCGGCAGAAGATAGTCATAGGCTTCGCACAGGAAGCCGCAGGAACCTGCCGCGCCATCGTAAATCTTCTCGCCGATGCGGGGCTTCACCACGGCGATCATCGCGCGGATCAGCGGGCGCGGGGTGTAATATTCTCCGCCGTTGCGCCCGGCGTTGCCCATGTTCTTGATCTTGGCTTCGTACAGTTCGGACAGTTCGTGCTTTTGCACCTGGCTGCCGAAAGACAGTGCATCAACCGCGTCGATCGCATCGCGTAGCGAGTAACCAGACCGGAACTTGTTCGTGATCTCGCCGAAAATCTCGCCGATCTTATATTCGATCGTATCCGGGCTGGTCGCGCGTTCCTTGAACCCTGCCAGATAGGGGAACAGTTCGCGATTCACATAATCGATCAGGTCCGGCCCGGTCAGCGTGCGGTTGTGATCCAGCTTGCCCGCTGCATCCTTGGGCGCAGCCCAGCGTCCCCAGCGGTGCGCCGCATCGATGATGGGGGTATAGGCAAGGCCGCGCAATTCCGCCTCGGTGGCGCGAGCGGTTTCCAGATCGTCCAGATATTTCAGGAACAGCAGCCAGCTGGTCTGTTCAGTGTAATCCAGTTCGGAAGCGCAACCGGCTTCCTTGCGCAGAATATCGTCGAGGTTTTTGAAGGTCTGTTCAAACATCGGGTCAGCTAGCAGGGGATGGCGCGGCGCGGCAAGCGCATGTTCTTCAACGGCTGCCCCTGATCTTGCTGATCAGTGCGCGAACGTCTGGATCGTCGAGCGGGTCGGCAGCGTGGACCCGGCCAGCCGTGCGGATCAATTCCGCCTGCCGGTGCAGCGGTACGGTGCCGTAGCTGTGAAAGTCGTCAGCACGTCGCTATGGCCAAGGTTCTGGCTCCACGCCTTCATTTCCTCCGGGGTCAGGTCATCGTTATGGCATGGCGCACCAGCATCTCGCGGAAACTTCGCGGGTTGTAATAGGGCAGGCCCGCGCGTTCAAAGGCCCGGCGGAACACATCGCGGATCGTGCCCAACCATGCCGCGCCAGTCCTTGTGGCTGGCATCCTCCCGCGCCAGCCATCGTTAAGGCTTTCAGATCGTGCAGAGCCGATTGCACCGTGGCCTTGTAGCGACATTCGCCGGAACGCTCGCTCAATGCCTCGCCCAACGATTTCGTGAACATGCTTCGCGCGCACAAACCAAAGTATGAAAGGCGGCTCACATGGGATTTCGCGAATCTAGCCTATGAGGCCATTTGGCAAGCGCTTCTCAAAGCGTCCGGCATCAACCCGTTCACCCTACAAAGCGGAGGATCGCAGGGAATCGAACTGATGAGGTGGGTTAGGACCACGGGGTGGGTTTTCGGTCGCTTAGGACACGGCTGCGTGATCTGTTGCGCTACAGTAGCGCTAAATCGCATCTTAGGCCATCTATAGACCATCGCGACGATTAGAATACAGACTGGCGTCCATCCCCGTTTTCCATGTTTTTTTCATGGACCGCACCATGTTTCAACGTAAGTCATTGAAAACATGGTGGGCGCGGCAGGGATTGAACCTGCGACCCCACCCGTGTGAAGGGTGTGCTCTACCACTGAGCTACGCGCCCCCTGTCGGGAGGAGGCGGCCATTGGCATCGCTGGCGCGCCCTGTCAAGCGCGGGGGCATCCCGTCCCGCAAATTGCGCCTTTGCACTGCGTCGCGCACACGCTTAAAACGGTCCCGCCGCAAATATGGAGTGACGGATTGATGCGTAAAGCGCTGTTCCTGGTGATCTTGGCCACGCTGGCCGCGTGCAACACAGTGCAGGGTGTGGGTCGCGATATCGAGTCCGTGGGTCGCGCCGGGAAAGACGCAATGCGCTGACCAATAGTCGGTGAATTATTGCAACACGCGCCCGATGGCTGTCGCATTTTTCCGCAGACGGACGCCGTCGCACCCCGGTTCGCCACAGTTGCAGGCTTCGATCGTGTAGCGCACACCACACATGACCAACACGTCATGATCGAAACTATAGTTGGAAATGCCCGCGCGCTCGACCTTTTCCTGTGCTCTGGCCTTGAGAGTCATGCGAGTCCCCCCGTAAATGCGGATACTGATGATTGATGTTGCGATGCACAATGTCAATTGATCAACATTTGTTCCTGAACGAATTGTCAGAATATTGTCGCCAAAATGCAACGCTTCGTCGTCGCTGCTGAGGTGACTTGCACCACACGGCACAGCGTCCCATATGCCGCCCCATGAACGACCATAACAGCAGCGCCATGCCGGTCTGGCATGGCACCACCATCATGTCGGTCCGCAAGAATGGAAAGGTCGTCGTCGCTGGCGACGGTCAGGTTTCCATGGGCCAGACGGTGATGAAACCCAACGCCCGCAAGGTGCGCCGCCTGCATGACGGCAGCGTCATCGGCGGCTTTGCCGGGGCGACGGCCGACGCCTTCACCCTGTTCGAGCGGCTGGAGGCGAAGCTGGAGCGCCACAATGGCCAGCTGATGCGATCCGCCGTGGAACTGGCGAAGGATTGGCGCACCGACAAATATCTGCGCAATCTCGAAGCGATGATGATCGTCGCGGACAAGGATGTGACCTTGATCCTGACCGGCAATGGCGATGTGCTGGAGCCGGTAAACGGCGTGGCTGCGATCGGATCGGGCGGCAACTTCGCCCTCGCCGCCGCCCGCGCGCTGGTCGATTATGAAGCGGACGCTGAAACGCTGGCGCGCAAGGCCATGGCCGTGGCGGCGGACATCTGCGTCTATACCAATGATCAGCTGACCATCGAAACGCTGGACAGCGCCGCTTAAATTCCCCTCCCGCTTGCGGGAGGGGTTAGGGGAGGGCCGCAACGGCGTTCCGCGACATGCCCTCCCCCGACCCCTCCCTGAAGGGAGGGGAGAAGGACTGAAATGAACGACAATCTGACCCCCAAAGCCATCGTCGCCGCATTGGACGCCCATATCATCGGCCAGCATGACGCCAAGCGCGCCGTCGCTGTCGCCCTGCGCAACCGCTGGCGCCGCCAGCACCTGCCCGATGATTTGCGCGACGAGGTGACGCCGAAGAATATCCTGATGATCGGGCCGACCGGCTGCGGCAAGACCGAGATCA
>JAEMRT010000126.1 GCA_016463225.1 Sphingopyxis sp.
CGCGACATGGGCACAGCCGCTGTCGCGGATCAGCGCCGCCGCGCCGCGCGCGCCAGCCAGCAGATCGGCATAGGACCAGCGCTGGCCGTCACAGACCAGGCCGATACGGTCGGGCGCTGTATCGGCGGCCATTTCCAGAAAAAGGGCGATGTTCATGGGTGGGTGTCAGTCCGACGCGGGCAGGGGCTTGGCATCCTTGATGCTCAGCGCCACGCCATCGACCGACAGCGATCCCTTGCCCGGCTTGACGCACAGCAGCTCGAACGTCCCGGCCGCATCGACATAGCGTTTGCCCATCAGTGTGCCTGCGGCAAAGGCCGCGTCCGGCGCGCCGATCGCATCGGGCTTCGCTTCGCCCATCGCCGCACCGCCGCATTCTATGCCGCCATTGCCGCTGCGGATCACCATCACTTCGGTATCGCACACCGCGCTTTTCAGTTTCGTTCCGGGCTTCATGTCCATCCTGCCTTTCAAAGCGTCACGCAATTGCGCCGCTGGCTTTCCATTGTTCGATCTGGTCCCATTCGACGCCCAGTTCCATTAGCACGATTTCGGTATGCTCGGATGCCTGGGGCGCACGGGTGGTTTCCAGCGGCTTGCCGTCAAACTGCACCGGGCCACGGACCAGCCGCAATGGCTTGCCACCATCGGCGCCCTCGACCTCGATGATCATGTCGTTGGCCAGCGCCTGTTCGTCGGTCAACAGGTCGGCAAAGCTCTGCACCGGCGCCCATTGGCCCTTCATCGTTTTCAGGTGCGACCGCCAATAGGCGAAGGGCTTTTGCGCGAATGCCTTGACCAATATGTCGCTCGCCGCGCCCGCATTCTCAATGAGCGACAGCACATCCTTGAAGCGCGGATCGTCCGCTGCTTCCGGCACGCCCACATGCGCGAAGGTATCGGCGATCAGGCCGGTCGGGCTGACCATGCACAGGTTGATGGTGCCGCCATCGGACGTGCGGAAATTGCCCATGAACGGGTTGCGCAGCGATCCGCCCGATACCGGCATCCCGTTGCGCGTCTCGATCCCGGTTTCCATCACCTGCGAAATCAGCGCGCCCGACGCCCACCAAGCTGCGCTCAGCAGCGACACGTCCAGTTCGGTCGCCTCGCCGGTCCTTTCGCGATGGAGCAGCGCGCCGGAAATGCCCCCGGCGATGAACATGCCGCCGATCGAGTCGCCGAATGCGGGAATGCCCTGGGTCAGCGGACCCGGCAGGGCTTCAGGCGTCATCGCATAGGCGACGCCGCTGCGCGACCAGAAGCAGGTGCCGTCAAAGCCGCCAATTTCGCGCTCCGGCCCCTTGTTGCCCAGCGCGCTGCCACGGGCATAAATGATGTTCGGGTTGACCGCGCGGATATGCTCGATGTCAAACCTGTTCTTCTGCCGCACCTGGGGCAGGTAGTTGGTCAGGAACACGTCCGCCGTCTTGGCCAGTTCGTAAAGCACTTCCTGTCCCTCGGCTGTGGACAGGTCGATGCCTACGCTGCGCTTGCCGCGATTGGGATGTTCGAACAAGGTATGGCGCAGTGGATCGAGCGTCACCCCGCCCATGTTCAGGAACCCGCGCTGCGTGTCGCCGCGCACCGGATGCTCGATCTTGATGACGTCCGCGCCCCAATCGGCCAGGATCGCCCCTGCGGCAGGCACATAGGTGAATTGCGCCACTTCCAGTACGCGCACACCCTTCATGACCTGGGTCATAAATTCTCATCCCCTCATTCGCCGCGCAACGCAGCCTTCATCCCTAAAAGTGGTAGAAGCTGTGGCGGTTGCCGCAAGAGCCGACAGGCTGTTGGGTGCGGGCTATCGCTAGCGCGATGCAAAGCTCTGCCTCAACGCCGCCACGATATGCGGCGCGGTCAGAAAAACTGGGATTGAGCGCCGGTAAATCCGGGCCGATAGCGGACGGGATAAGATACCGGAAGGATTGCCATGCTGATCGACTCTTCGCTTTCCGCCATCGTCACCGGCGGCGCATCGGGCCTGGGCCTGGCCACGGTGAAAGCGTTGCGTGCTGCAGGTGCGAAGGTCGCGATCTTCGACATCAACCAGGATCAGGGCGAAAGCATCGCAGCGCAGGTCGGCGCGACTTTCCACCGTGTAGATATCATGTCTGAGGAAAGCGCGATCGCAGGCTTCGACAGCGCCCGTGCCACCCAGGGGCAGGAACGGCTGCTGGTCCATTGCGCCATGGTGTCGAGGGGCGGCAAGACTGTCTCGAAAGACAAGGAAAGCGGCGGTTTCAAACGGCTGTCGACCGAAGATTATGCAATGTCCGCGCAGGGCATATTGGTCGCCAGCTACCGCATGGCCTCCATCTCCGCGCTCGGCATGGCCGCGCTCGATCCGCTGGCCGACAATGAACGGGGCAGCATCATCCTGACGTCCAGCGCAGCGGCGGAGGACGGCCAGGTCGGCCAGATCGCCTATGGATCGCTCAAAGCCGGGGTCAACGGCATGGTCCTGCCAATGGCGCGCGATCTCATGGATCTGGGCATTCGCGTTAACGCGATCATGCCCGGCATCTTCGCCACGCCGCCGATGCTGCGGTTCAAGGAGATGAACCCGCCTATGTATGAAAATCTGGAAAAATCGGTGCCGTTCCCGCGTCGGCTGGGGCAGCCCGACGAGTTTGCCAGTCTCGCCATGGAGTTGGCCCGCAACAGTTACATCAACGCCCAGACCTTCCGCATCGACGGCGCGATTCGCTTCCCGCCGCGCTGATCAGCCGCATATTCTGACGCCGATTGCAGGGCGCGTCGCACCAGCGGCGCGCCCCTTTTCTTCGCACATGCAAAAATAAAATACTAAGCTAGCTTGACATGTTTTTGACGAACTACTAACCTGGCTTAGTATTAAATGAATCGCTCTCCCTTTTATGCCCAGAGGTTCACCATGATCCGTTTTGCCAAAATCGCCGCCTATGTCTCACTCACTGCCGCCATCGTGCCGCAGGTCGCTGCCGCTGATGATGCGGTGCAGCTGACCTCGGCCTCGACCATTGCCACCGAATATAAGGGCAAGATGCTCTACACCGCGTCGGGCGATCGCCTTGCCGCCGTCTATCGCGTCGGTGCCGATGGCGCCGCGCAGATCATCCTCAACGGCAAGATGGTTGCCGTCCCCGCCGCCAGCCTGGCTGCTGCCGATGGCAAGCTGGTAACCAACCTGTCGAAGCGCGACCTGCTGACCGCGCATTGATCGGAGGGGCTTTGGCCCTTCGCCTTTGAAAAGGCCGCTCCCTGACCCGGAGCGGCCTTTTTCACGTCTTGGCGATATTCTCGGAAATCATATCCAGCAGCGCATTGATCCGGTGCAGGTCGTCATGATCGAAACCGGCAAAAGCCACTTCCTCATTGGCGCGCGCAATCCCCGCCAGTTGCGCCGTGATCGCCTGTCCTGCCTCGGTCAGGAACACCGCATGGGCGCGACGATCATCGTCCTTGGCCCGCCGCTCCAGCAACCCTTCGGCGCATAGCCGGTCGATCAGTCGCCCGGCAGACGCTTCGGCAATTTCCAGCATATTGGCGATGGTGCGCTGCGTCGCGCCGGGGTGGCGCGCGACCACCGCGATCACCGTCCATTGCGACCGGGTCACACCCAGTCGCACCACGCTCTGGTCGAAATGCGCCCGCAACTGCCGCGCGATCACCGCCAGCTTCAGCGAAGCGTTGCGCATCAGCGCCTTCGCGTCATCAGCCAGCAGATCGTCATTCGGTTCAGCCATGAAGCGCGTACCATAGCGCCATTGCGGCGAAACGAAACCGTCCTCGTTGCAAGCCGGTGCGATGGTCTGCGCTGGATCAGACACGTTCGATGATGATCGCTGGGGCCATGCCGCCCGCCGCGCACATGGTGATCAGGCCATAACGTCCGCCGGTCCGCTCCAGCTCGTCCAGCGCCGTGCCGATCAGCACCGCCCCGGTCGCACCGATCGGATGGCCCAGCGCGATCGCCCCGCCATTGGGGTTTAGTTTCGCCCGGTCGATGCCCAGATCGCGGATGAACTTCTCGGTCACGACCGCGAACGCCTCATTCACTTCAAAGACGTCGATATCCTCGACCCGCAGCCCCGCCCGCGCCAGCACCTTGCGCGCCGCCGGGACCGGCCCGTTCAGCATCAGCGTCGGGCAATCGCCCATATTGGCGGTCGCCACGATCCGCGCGCGGGGTTTCAGGCTGTGGCGCTGCGCATAATCCGCCGACGCCAGCAGGATCGCCGCCGCCCCATCCACCACGCCCGACGATGTCCCGGCATGATGCAGCGGCGTAATCGCCAGATCGGGATAGACCTGGTTGATCAGCTGGCGGAAAGTCGGCCCATCGGCGCGCGACGGCATGTCCAGAAAGGCGGCAAAGGCTGGCTTCAACTGCGCCAGCTGCTCGGCCGTGGTGTCGGGCCGGGGATATTCCTCATGGTCCAATATCACCGTGCCAGCATCGTCCACCACCGGCACGGTCGACCGCGCAAAGCGCCCTTCCTTAAGAGCGATTCCCGCCCGTCGCTGGCTCTCCGCGCCAAAGGCATCCAGCTGCTCGCGGCTGATCCCCTCCATCGCGGCAATCGCATCGGCGGCCACGCCCTGGTTGGACTGGGGATGCTTGGCCTGCAACCGCATATTGCCGGTGCCAAGCCCACCGACCGATGGCACGCCTGCCTCGCGCAACGACTGGCCATAGGACATGACGTGCGACATCATCTCCGTCCCGCCCGCAATCACCAGATCTTCCATCCCCGCCATGATCTGCCCGGCAGCCAGATTGGTGGCGGTCAGCCCGCTGCCGCAGAAACGGTCAAGCGTGACGCCGGATGCGCGCACATCATAATCGGCGTCGAGCGCGGCCATCCGCCCCATATCGCCGCCTTGCAATCCCATCTGCGCACTGGTCCCCCAGATGATGTCGTCCACATCTGCGGTATCGATGCCGTTGCGGTCGCGGATCGCGCGCAGCACGGTCGCGGCGACATGCTGCGGGTGCAGATGCGACAGCGCGCCCTTGCCCAATTTGCCGATGCTGCGTGGGGTGCGGACCGCGTCGATAATATAGGCCTCTGCCAAGGCTCGTCTCCCGTAGATTGCTGGCTTTGCTATCGCATGGAAGGCGCACATTCCCAATCGCATGGGCGATTGATCAGACGGGCCGGGGCGTGCAGGGTGGACGGCAGGACCGCCCGCTGCCCAAGGTGGGTCGGGATCAAAAAGCGCAGGAGGCAGGATGGCGAGTGGCGGGCATGATCGGTCATCGGGCGGCACTTTTGCGCCGCTGCGCGAACCTGTGTTCCGCCGTATCTGGAGCGCCAGCTTGCTGTCCAATTTCGGCCAGCTGATCCTGGGCGTCGGCGCGGCATGGGAAATGACCCGGCTCACCCCGTCGCCCGGCATGGTGGCTCTTGTGCAAAGCGCGCTGATGCTGCCGCTGATGCTGGTGGCGCTGCCGGCTGGTGCGCTGGCCGATATGTTCGACCGGCGGCGCATCGCCATGGTGGGCCTCGCTTTCTCCATGGTCTGCGCGACCATCCTCACCTTGCTCGCCTGGTCCGGCCATAGCTCGCCCTTGATGCTGCTGGCCTTCTGCTCGCTCATCGGTGCGGGGGTCGCGCTCTATTCGCCCGCCTGGCAATCCTCGATCAGCGAGCAGGTCGGCCCGCATCATCTGCCCGCCGCCATCGCGCTCGGCACAATCAGCTATAATGTCGCGCGCAGCTTCGGTCCGGCGATTGGCGGTGTCATCGTGCTGGCGGCGGGCGCTCATGCCGCCTTCGCCGTCAACGCCATCGGCTATCTGCCGCTGTTCATCGCCTTCTTCCTCTGGCAGCGCCGCCATATCTCCTCACGCCTGCCGCCCGAACAGATCCACCGCGCGATCGTGTCCGGCGCGCGCTACGCCCTCCACGCCGCGCCGATCCGCACGGTATTGGTGCGCGCCTTCCTCTTCGGTCTGGCGGGGGCATCCTCGTCCGCGCTTGCGCCGTTGATCGCCAAGCATCTGCTGGGCGGCGATGCCAGCACCTTTGGCCTGCTGCTGGGCGCAGGCGGGCTGGGCGCGGTCGGCGGCGCCTTGCTGGTGGCGCCCTGCCGGGAACGGCTCGGCACCCACCGGACCGTGACGCTGCTGGCGCTGATCAGCGGCGCGGCGCTGGCGCTCGCTGGCTTCAGCCGCTCGGTGCCGCTCACCTGTTTCGCACTGTTCATCGCGGGCGGGGCCAATATCCTGACCATCGCCCTGTTCAACGTCGCGGTCCAGTTGTCCGCCCCGCGCTGGGTGACTGCGCGGGCGCTCTCACTCTTCTCCTCGGCGCTGACAGGCGGCATCGCGATCGGCGCGGCCCTGTGGGGTTGGGTCGCAGGCCTGGCTTCGGTCGATGGTGCGCTCTATCTGTCTGGTCTTGCGCTGGCGGCGCTGCCGATCATCGGCCTGCTGCTGCCCCTGCCCGACACCAAGGAATCGGATGTCGAACCCTTCCTGCTCGGTAACGAACCTGAAGTCGGCATGGCGCTGACCGGCCGGTCAGGACCGATCATCATTGAAATAGACTATGAAGTCGATCCCGAACGGGCGCGTGATTTCTACGGCGCGATGTTGCAGGTCCAGCGCACCCGGCTGCGCAATGGCGGGTTCAACTGGTCCATTTCGCGCGACATTGCCGATCCGGCCCAATGGACCGAACGCTATCAATGCCCGACCTGGGGTGACTATCTGCACATGCGCGAACGCTTCACCCAGGCGGACAAGGACATCCAGTCGCACGCCAGTTCCTTTCACAGCAGGCCGGGCGTTTTGCGCGTCCGGCGGCGGCTGGAACGGCCTTTCGGGTCGGTGCGCTGGCGTCCCGATACGCCCGATCCGCAGCAGGGCATGATCAACTATATCGGGCCATGATGCCCGGAAGGAGAGGCAATGACAGGCAAGCGGCGATACCGCGTCATCCAATGGGCGACCGGCAATATCGGTTCCCGCGCGCTGCGCACGGTGATCGATCATCCCGCGCTCGATCTTGTCGGCCTGTGGGTGAGTTCCAACGACAAGCGCGGCAGGGATGCGGGCGACCTTGCCGGGCTGGCCCCCTGCGGCGTCATTGCGACAGGCTCGGTCGATGAACTCGTCGCGATGGAGGCCGATTGCGTCCTCTACATGCGGCAGGGCACCGACATGGACGAACTGTGCCGCCTGCTCGCATCGGGCAAGAATGTCGTTACGACCCGTGGCGACTTCCATCATCCGCCCGCAATGGACCCGGTCGCGCGAGACAAGATCGAGGCGGCCTGCCGCACCGGCAATAGCTCCATCTACAGCACAGGCTCCAGCCCCGGTTTCGTGACCGAAGCCCTGCCGATCCCGCTACTCTCCCTCTCCCGTCGGCTCGATTGCCTGACGATCGACGAATATGGCGACGTTTCGAGCCGCAATTCGCCGGACCTGCTGTTCAACATCATGGGCTTTGGCCGCATCCCCAGCGCCTTCGACCCGCGCCAGATCGAGCATGTGAAGGGCGACTTCGCCGGCTCGCTGGCCCAGCTGGCCGATGCGGCGGGGATCACCATCGACAGCTGGGACGCCGTCGGCGAGATGGGGGCAGCAACCCGCGATATCCTGATCGCGGCTGGCACTATCCCGGCAGGCACCGTCGCGGCCCAGCGCATTACCGTGTCGGGAATGCGCAACGGCACGCCGGTGCTGCGCTTTCGCGCCAACTGGTATTGCAGCCGGGAAATCGACCGGCCCGACTGGCGCCTGCGCGAATCCGGCTGGCGCATCCGGGTGGAGGGAGACACGCCGGTCGAAGTCGATATAGGCTTCCCGGTCGCCCCGGAAGATTATGCCGCCTTCACCCCCGGCCTGACCGCCCATCGCGCGGTCAACGCGATTGCAGCGGTCTGCGACGCCCCGCCCGGCATCCGCACCACGGCGGACATGCCGCAAGTGATCGCCCGCTTTCAGTAGCCCGCTACCAGAGCTTCACTCACCCGCCACAATCGCGCAGCGGCGGCATCATCCTGCGCTGCTGCCGAACAGGCCACAGCTTCGCGCATATGGAAATAGCCGCCGCTCGACCGGCCCGGTGCCGGATCGCTGGCCAGCCACACCAGCGTGTCCGCCGCCTGCGCCGGGGTTAGCGCCCGGTCGGCGATCGATTCCATATAGGCCTGCATCGGCGCGTCGCAGTGACTGGCGAAATTGCTCGCCACCACGCCGGGGTGCATCGCATGGGCGACGATCCCCGTTCCTTCCAGCTGCCGCGCCAGTTCGCGGATGAACAGAATATTGGCAAGCTTGGCATGGCAATAGGCCGCGCCACCGACAAAGCTCGCGGCAAAGCTCAGATCGTCCCACGCAATCCCGGTACAATGTTCGTGGCCCGTGGAGGACACTGCCGCCACCCGCACTGAACCAGGGTCCGATCGCGCCGCCGCGGCCAGCAAATTGGGCAGCAATATCTGCGTCAGCAGGAACGGCGCGAGGTGATTGGACGCGAAGGTCGCCTCATGCCCCTCAAGCGTGATGATCCGCTGCGCCATCACCCCGCCCGCATTGTTGAGCAGCGCGTCGATCTCCGGTGCCAGCGCCGCAATCTCGCGTGCCGCCCGCGCCGTTTCCGCCAGCAGCGCCATGTCCGCCCGGATCATGGTGAAATCCGCGCCGGGCAGGGCGGTCAGTTCTACCGCCGCCGCCGCGCACCGTGCCGGGTCGCGCCCGACGCCGATCACCCGCCACCCCTGTTGCAGCAGGGCGCGCGCTGCTTCCTTGCCAATGCCCGCGCTTGCGCCCGTGACGACAGCGACTTTTGCCCGGCTCGTCATGTGCGCGCCGCCTCCATCTTGCGGGAACCATGGCCCAGTGTCAGGAACAGGGCGGCTCCCACGATCGTGACGCAGGCGCCGATCATCAGAAACGGCGCATAGCTGCCCCATAGGCCGAGTGTGTAACTCAGCGTCAGCGAGCCCAGCGCAGCCCCGCCCGCGATCGACGCGCCGACCAGCCCCATGACCAGGCTGAACACTTTAAGCCCGAACCGCCGCGATACCAGATAGGCAGCGATATCCCCCTCGGCCCCTTGCGCCAGCCCCATCATCCCGACCGACAGCGCCAGGACGACGGTGCTGTCGAAGGGCGACGCCATCAGCATCATGCCAATGGCCGGCATGGATAGCGTCAGTGCCGCAACCAGATGCGGCTCCATCCGGTCGAGCGACAGGCCGCAGGCAAAGCGGCCCACCATCACGCCGATCGCAAAAACGGAAATCAGCCAGGTCGCCGTCTGCGACTGCGCGCCGCTATCCATCAGCACCAGCTTCAACTGGGACGACAGCAGGCCCTGCGGGATATTCACCAATATCATGCCGACGATCAGCACCCAGAAGGCGGGATTGCGCACGATCACGCCATAGCCAGCTTTGGGTTCCACCGGCACGTCCGCGTCCTGATGCACGCCGATATGCGGCGGCGTCATCAGCACGGCGATCAGGCCGAAGATCATCGTGACCCCGCCCATCAGCAGATAGCCGTTGCGCCACCCATCGCTCTCTATGAACCTGCCCAGCAGCGGCGCGATCACCGCGCCGACCAGCGGCGGCCCGGTCATGACGATGGAAAAGGCCAGTCCGCGCGCCCGCTGGAATCGTTCCGCCACGATCCTTGTATAGACGGGCGATGTGGTCAGCGTGCCGACCACGATCTGCAACATCGCAATGGCAAAGAAGGCACGGATGCTGCCCGGTTGCATGGCAAAGGCGATATAGGCGCTCGGCCCGGCCAGCACACCCACGGCGGACACGGCCCGCACCCCGAACCGGTCGGTCAGCCGCCCGGTGATCGGCTGCGCGATCAGCATCAGCAGCCCGAAACTGCCCAGCAGCGCGAATTGCGATTTGGGCCAGCCAAATTCGGCGATCAGCTTGGGCGCAAACAGGCCCATCGTATAGGCGGACAGGCCTATGCCGAACCCCAGTCCCATGGTCGCGGCAAGAAGCGGGCGCCAATGCGTCCGCAATTCGCCCCAATAGGCCGATCCCATCCTCGTCTCCTGTTATGATGTCATGCTTGTCCGGCTGTTCAGGCACAGACTGGCTGCCATGTCGGGCCGCGCCAGGCAAATCGCCCCCGCGCTATCATGGTCTCACGGCAGGCCAGCCGGACAATCGCCGCCCGCCCGCCTGAGCGATATGTCACCCGCTTGCCTTGTGCGGCCATGCGCCTTCGGGCGATCATCGCTGTAACAGACATAGAAGGAGCGGACATGGCAGGCAGCCTGACAGGAAAGGTCGCGCTGGTGACCGGCGCATCGTCGGGCATTGGCGAAGCGGCTGCACTGGCTCTGGCGGGTGCGGGAGCCAGCGTGGCGCTGTCGGCCCGGCGCGTCGATCGATTGGGCGCATTGGTCGATCGTATTGTTGGTGAGGGCGGCAAGGCCATCGCGCTGCCCGGCGACATGGCGGTGGAGGCGGACGCCACCCGCGCCGTCACCGACACCGTCGATCGGCTTGGCCGCATCGACATCCTCGTCAATTCCGCCGGGGTCATCCAGGCGGGTGGGGTGGAAAGCCTCTCGCTCGACGAATGGCGGCGGGTGATAGACATCAACCTGCTCGGCACGCTCTACACCTGCAAGGCGGCGATCGGCCCGATGAAGGCTCAGGGCAGCGGCGACATCATCAATATCTCCTCCACCGCCGGGCGGCGCGCAGCCGGGCTGTTCGGTCCCTATTCGACCAGCAAGTTCGGCCTCACCGGCATGACCGAAAGCCTGCGTCAGGAAGTGGGCGGCGCGGGTATCCGCGTGTCCATCGTCGAGCCGGGCGCGACCGCCACGCAAGTCGCAAGCGGCATCAGCGATCCGGCGATGCGCGCGGCGATGACCGACCATGTCGGCAAGGACACAGCGATGCAGCCCGACGACATCGCGCAAGCGATCCTTTTCATCACGTCATTGCCCGCACGGGCGAACGTGTCGCAAATCCTGATCCGCCCGACCGCCGACACGGCGGCGATGTAGGCCGACCCCGACAGAATAAGAGGCGAGGAAATATATGGCCGACATCGAACCACGCGCGCCCGCGCTGTCAGAGGCGCTGCCCAGCATGGCCTACCGGTCCTGGTTCCTCTTCATCATGGTGCTGGTGTCTGCCTCCGTGCAGGGCGAACGCTATCTGATGGTGGTGATGGTCGAACCGATCCGTCGCGAACTGGGCCTGTCCGACGCAGCGATCGGCATGGTCAAGGACATGATCATCGCCATCGTCTATATCCTGGCCATCATCCCGCTCGCGCGGCTGGCCGATCGCTGGTCGAAACGCAAGATCGTGGCGATCGCCGCTACCGTCTGGAGCCTGGCGATCATCGTCTGCGGCATGGCCAAGAATTTCTGGGTCTTGCTGATCGGTCGGGCGGGCATCGGCCTTGGTGAAGGGGGCTTTACCCCGCCGTCGCAGGCATGGATCGCCGACCTTTTCCCCGTTCGCCAGCGCGCGACGGCGCTCTCCATCTTTCTGCTCGGCGCGTCGCTTGGCACCTTCCTTGGCCCGGCGGTAGGCGGCTGGGCCGTGCAGGAATATGGCTGGCGCAACACGCTGATCTTCGGCAGCATTCCCGGCTTCATCCTGGCGCCCATCGTCTGGTTCACCTTGCGTGACACCCGCGCGGGACTGGCCGATGGCGCGCCGGTTGAAACAAGCCCACCGGCGTCGTTTCTCAAGACCGCGCGCGAATTGATGGCGATCAAGACCTTGCCACCGCTCATTCTCGCCGCCTCATTGAATGCGTTGCTGACCATGGGCTTTATCAGCTGGGCGCCCGCCTTCATGGAGCGCACCCATGGGATGCCCGCCAATGAAGCCGGGTTGCAGATGGGCGGCGCGCTCTTCTTCGGGTCCGCGATCGGCCATACGGTCGGCGGCCCGCTGGCGGACTTTCTGGGCCGTCGCGACATGCGCTGGTATGTCTGGATGCTGATGATCAGCGGCGCGCTCGCCACCGGCATTGGCTGGCTGATCCTGACTGGCTCGGCCGACCGCGTATTCCCGCTCTATGGCCTCAATATGCTCATCGGCGGCCTGTCCGCCGCGCCGCTGATGGCTGTGGTCGCTGGCCTTGTCCCGTCCCGCTCCCGTGCGACCGCTATCGCCGTGCTGATGGTGTCGATCCAGGTCATTGGCCTTGGCGGCGGCCCGGTGCTGGTCGGCTGGCTCAGCGATATGCTGCGCCCGATTTACGGCGAGGATTCGCTGGGCATGGCGATGCGCTGGGCGTTGCTGGTCGGCATTCCCAGCACTATCCTGGCCTGGATCGCCAGCCGGTCCTGCCGCACCGATTTTGCGGCAGCCGGCGGCTGGAACGGCGCGGCGGTCAACCATGCGATGCATTGAAAAGGACAGGTAATGCCGGCCTATATGATCTTCACCCGCGAAGGCCCGATAACCGATCAGGCGGCGATGGACGCCTATAGCGGCATGAACCGCAGCCATGCCGGGCGTTTCGTTGCCGATTATGGGCTGAAACCACTTGCCGTCTATGGCGCGCTCGAAACGCTGGAGGGTGAGGGGCCGGAGGGCATCGTCATATTGGAATTCCCCGACGCGGATAAAGCGCGCGCCTGGTACAACAGCCCGGAATATCAGGAATCGGCGCTCCTCCGGCAAAAGGGCGCGCCCTACCGTGCACTGCTGGTCGAGGGGCTGTAACGCTATGAAAGCTTACTTCCTCGCCGCCTGCCTCGCCACGATCGCGCTGCCCAGCGTCGCAGCCGAACCCGCCGCCCCCC
>JAEMRT010000127.1 GCA_016463225.1 Sphingopyxis sp.
GGCGTGCGCCGCGGCGCCTTCGCGGAACCGGTCGGGGCCATAGGCGCGGATCAGGAACATCAGCAACCGGTCGCTCTGGCGCAGGCGGCGGCCGACGCGGTTGCCCTCGCGGTCGAACACCGGTTCTTCGCTGCCGACGATTGCGCGTTCAAAGGCGGCGTCGAGCAATTTCTTCGACGCCGCATCGATCGCCGCCGACCAGGCCCGGTCGAACGCCGCCGCCCCCGGCGACCGGCGCAGGCGATAGGCGGAGGATTCGGACATGCCGACGCGCTGCGCCGCGGTAGCGACCGAGCCGCAGTCGGCCAGCGTCTCGACAAAGGCGCGCTGTTTGTCGGGCGACCAGCCGTCCTTGCGGCGCTTTTTCAGCACCGGCACCCAGTCATAGGCGGCGGGGTCGTGGCCGTATGCGTCGAGCGCAGTGGTGGATTCGGGGACGGCGGCGGAGGCCGCGTCGGGCGAGGGGATGGGGGCGATGTGGCTCATCTGCCAGTATGAAACATAGCGGGAAATTGTAGGAAAGGGGTTTTTGGGGTGGGGCGTACGAAATAGGATTTGGGTCAGCAAATCGTCGCCGTAATTCCCGTCATGTCCGGGGTTGCGGTCCGGGCGCGGGCGGATAGGGCGCGGCGCCCGCATGGTCGTAGCTGTAGCTTTGCGACAGGCGGAAGCGCGCTTCGGCGGGCATCCATTGCCACAGGTGCATATAATGCGCGCCGCCGACCATGTCCCAGCGGGTTTCGCGGGCATTCCATTCGAAAAAGACATGCGCGCCTTCCTCCAGTGCGCCCCAGCCGCCCATCGCGCGGACGCGGTGCGACCCGGGGACGAGCAGGCGGCGATTTTTGTACCCCGCCTGCGTGCCGCCGGGCTGGCGGCTGGCGCAGCTTTTCGCAACATCGGCGATCATCGCATCGCGGCTGGGTTCGGCAAGGCCGCCCTTGTCGTGGATCATCCGGAAATCGGCCGCGAGCAGGTCGGGCAGCGCCCCGGCGTCGCAGCCCTCGAAGACGGCCCAGAAGAGGCGCGCGTCATGGGCGCCGATTTGCGCGGTCAGCGCTTCGCCGGTGGGCATGGCGGCGGCGGCGGGCGGCGTTGTGCTCAGGGCGGCGGCGAGGAGGAGAGTGGTGAAGGGCATGGCGGGTTTCCTTACTGTGTTGTTCGTATCATACAGTTAAGTATTCCCGAGGCAAGGTATTCCCCCTGATCGACACCCCACCCGTTCGTCACCCGCGGACGAGACCCGTGGCTCGTCCGCCTTGATCCGGGGTCCATGACGCCGGCGCCGGAATGGATGCCGGATCAAGTCCGGCATGACGAATGAGTGGGAGGTACGGGAGACGGACGTCACGCACCCAGCGGCGGCAGCCCGAGTTCCTCGGCCAGATCGCGCCACTCCGGATTGGCCGCCTCGATCAGCTCGATCTTCCACTTGCGCTGCCAATTCTTGTGTCGCGTCTCGCGCGTGATCGCGGCGTGCATCGTCCCGGCGAGTTCGAACCAGACGAGCGTTTTGACGCCATAGCGTTTGGTGAAGCCGTCGAAGCTGCCGTCGCGGTGCTGGACGATGCGCTGGATCAGGTGCGAGGTGACGCCGGCGTAGAGCGTGCCGTGGCGGGCGCTGGCCATGATATAGACGCAGGGCTGAAAGTCGGCGTGCATGGGGTGGAGGCTAGGGCGGCGATGGACCCCGGATCAAGGCGGACGAGTCACGGGCCTCGTTCGCGGGTGACGAGTTTATACCGAACCGAATGCTTCCCCGCGCCTCGTCATGCCGGACTTGATCCGGCATTCAAACGACGTCACGGGCCAAAAGGATTTGCGGGTACCGCACCTGTCACAGTAATTCTAGGATATTATTTCGCTGTCAGCGCCACTGTAATAATGGATCCGATAGCACCACCAAATATCGCTGAAGCAAAAACGGAAATATTTTGAAAGAATGAATGCCTTCTATTTTCTATGCTCCTCAAAACTTCGATTGAAGCTAAATGAGAATCGTCTTTTACAAATCTATCTATTTCACTAAAGTGATATTTGAAAGTATCGAATTCTTGTGTAGATGTTGTATCCAGAAGATTTTCGTTCATTTGAGCTTCAATTGATGAACGGCATATTTTCTCGTCCATGATACTGTCATTTGCATCGTCAATTATATATTTTGCCGTAAAAAAATTCTTCGTCCTATTTATAAAATTACGGTTTCTTATTTTTGATGACAAAATCTTCGTGTCGTTCAGTATTGATGTTTGAAGATCAATGCACCTGCTTCTCATGTTTTTCAGGTCGTAAAATACCGAAAAAACATGACCATACTTTTCAATAAACAAATAGTATGGATTTTCGTTTCCTTGGGTGTTGAATAAATAGCCTCGGTATCCCCGTCCCTCGGAGACATCCTTCATCTCGGTTTTAGGCTGTTTGTTTCGAAGAAGAAAATTTGCGTGAAATGGGCTCGGGCCGACGCAGCAAAGCTTCACTGCGGTCCCTGCGAGTTTTTCTACAAAATACTCCCGGACGAGTGCAATAGATGTGGATGGTATGAAATTATTATCGAACTGATAAGCGTAAATATATGTCACCGGGCTATAGTATTCGTTGACAATATGTACGATCAGAGTTTCACATCCACACCAAAATCCTATTTCTTCTTGTTTTTTCTTAGAAATAAAAACTTTAAATTCTATTTCTGCATTGTACGTGTGAATGCAGGCGATTGGTTCATCGCCACAATGATGAACTCGCGCGGTCCCAAATTTTTCATCATCTCCAGTGATTTTTATCTCAGAGACGTTTTCAATTTTTGATAGGGTTTTCAGAACAATATCATAATATTCTTTTGGGTTTTTATATAGGCTCTCTTCGGGAGCAAAGAAAATGCATCCGATTCCTAAGCTTAGCACTATTTGGCCGTTTTCGTCGGGAATTGAATAGTTCAAGATAGCCTTCCCCCGTAAGTTACCATACTCCGTCCGCTATGTTATCGGGGCGCAATTATCTAAACCGAAAACCCGCCCGCATTCCGCCGGTTCGAGCTTGCCGCCAGCACCTTCTTGCCCTGCGGGGTCAGCGCCCATTTGGCGCCCTGTTTGACCACCAGCCCCAGCGTGACGAGTTCGTCGCGGATCGGGTCGGTGGGGAGTTGGGGGCGGCGGTTCGACAGGCCTTCGAGCGTCGAACGCTGCGGCTGGCTGAGGATGAGGAGTTTCTGTTTTTCGGTCATTTGGGTTGCCTCTGACTTCTTGTCTTGTCTCGTGGGGCGGCGTTGTTGCCCTCCCCGCGGCGACTAGGGAGCATAGCTCCCAAGTCTTGCTGCCCCTCCCGCGAGCGGGAGGGGTTTTTAGCGGATCATTCGGCGGCGATGCCGGCTTGTTTGAACATGTCGTCGCCGTCGGTTTCGGCGGCGATCACCGGGGTCGCGTCGTCGTTCGCCTTGGCTTTCTTGCGGTTGTCGAAGCTCGACCAGACATTGTTCCACTCGCCGCGCGTCGCGCCCTTGCTGTATTCGGTCGCGCGCGTTTCGAAGAAGTTGGCGTGCTCGACGCCGTTGAGCAGCGGGGCGAGCCAGGGGAGGGGGTGTTCCTCGATCATGTAGATCGGCGCGAAGCCGAGCTGGCCCAGGCGCCAGTCGGCGATGTAGCGGATGTAGCGCTTGATCTCCTTGGGCGTCATGCCGGGGACGGGGCCCTGTTCGAACGCGAGGTCGATGAACGCATCCTCGAGCCGCACCGTTTTCTGGCAGGTGTCGATGATGTCTTCCTTCACCGCCTTGGTCAGGCAGTCGCGTTCCTTGGTGAAGGTGTGGAACAGCTTGATGATGCCTTCGCAGTGGAGGCTTTCGTCGCGGATCGACCAGCTGACGATCTGGCCCATGCCCTTCATCTTGTTGAAGCGCGGGAAGTTCATCAGCATCGCGAAGCTGGCGAACAGCTGCAGCCCCTCGGTAAAGCCGCCGAACATCGCGAGGGTGCGCGCGATATCCTCGTCATTGTCGACGCCGAACTGCTGCATATAATCGTGCTTGGCGCGCATCTCGTCATATTCGAGGAACATGCCATATTCGCTCTCGGGCATGCCGATGGTGTCGAGCAGGTGGCTGTACGCCGCGATATGCACGGTTTCCATGTTGCTGAACGCGGTCAGCATCATCTTGATTTCGGTCGGCTTGAACACGCGGCCATATTTGTCGTGGTAGCAATCCTGCACCTCGATATCGGCCTGGGTGAAGAAGCGGAAAATCTGCGTGAGCAAATTGCGTTCATGGTCGCTGATCTTCTGCGCCCAGTCGCGGCAATCCTCGCCCAGCGGCACTTCCTCGGGAACCCAGTGGATCTGCTGCTGGCGCTTCCAGAAATCGAACGCCCAGGGATATTCGAAGGGCTTGTAGGTGTTGCGGGATTCTAGAAGGGGCATCTCAACGGTCTCCGGACTGGCGTGTCTTTACTCCTCTCCCACCGGGAGAGGAAGGGGCCCAAGGCGTCAGCCTTGGGAAGGTGAGGGTGGTTGGCGGTTGGTTGGGAGCTGGTCGCCCTCACCCTTCCGCGACTGCGTCGCTCCTTCCCTCTCCCCGAGGGAGAGGGAGATTTGGGTCATGACGCCCTGCGTGTTCGCGAGGACGTCGTTGTTCCAGAAGCGGAGGATGGTGAGACCCTGCGCTTGCAAAAATTCGGTGCGGCGGGCGTCGTAGGATGCCGCCTCCGCATGCTGGCCGCCATCAACCTCGATCACCAGCTTCGCGGCGAAGCTGAAAAAGTCGGCGAAATAGGGGCCGATCGGAACCTGCCGTCGCCATTTGCAGGCAGGGAAGGTTTCGCGCAGGGCGCGCCACATCCGCTTTTCGGCTTCGGTGGCATCCTTGCGCAGGGTGCGGGCGCGGAGGACGGTGCCGGACGGTTGATTGCGATAGGTCCGCATGGGGGTCGTCACCCTCACCCTTCCGGCGCTTTGCGCCTCCCTCCCTCTCCCTGTGGGAGAGGGATTTATTGGCACGCCAGACACTCGTCGTAATCGGTGGTCTGCAATTCATAGACCGGCGCCTCGGCGGTGTTGTCGGCCTCGACCCCGCCCGCGAAGCCGGCGCGCTGCACCGATTTCGAGCGGAGATAATAGAGCGATTTGATGCCGAGTTCCCACGCGCGGTAGTGGAGCATGAGCAGATCCCATTTCTCGACGTCGGCGGGGATGAACAGGTTCAGCGACTGCGCCTGATCGATATAGGGGGTGCGGTCGGCCGACAGTTCGAGCAGCCAGCGCTGGTCGATCTCGAAGCTGGTCTTGAAGCAGTCCTTTTCGTCGACGCTCAGGAAGTCGAGGTGCTGGACGCTGCCGCCCTTTTCGAGGATCGAGTTCCAGATATTGTCGCTGTTCTTCGCCTTGTCGACGAGCAGCGCCTCGAGGTGCGGGTTGCGGATCGAGAAGCTGCCCGAGAGCGTCTTGTGGGTGTAGATGTTCGCCGGGATCGGCTCGATGCACGCGCTGGTGCCGCCGCAGATGATCGAGATCGACGCGGTCGGCGCGATCGCCATCTTGCAGCTGAAACGCTCCATCACGCCCTGATCGGCGGCGTCGGGGCAGGGGCCGCGTTCCTTGGCGAGCAGCATCGACGCCTGATCGACCTGCGCGCGGATATGCTTGAAGACGCGCAGGTTCGACGATTTCGCCATCGCGCCTTCGAACGGCAGGCCGCGCGCCTGCAGGAAGCTGTGGAAGCCCATCACGCCGAGCCCGACCGAGCGCTCGCGGCTGGCGCTGTATTTGGCGCGCGCCATTTCGGGCGGGGCGCGGTCGATATAGTCCTGGAGGACGTTATCGAGCATGCGCATGACATCCTCGATGAAGCCCTTGTCGCCGTTCCATTCGTCCCAGGTTTCGAGGTTGAGCGACGAGAGGCAGCAGACCGCGGTGCGATCATTGCCGAGATGGTCGCGGCCGGTGGGCAGGGTGATTTCGCTGCACAGGTTCGAGGTGGTGACCTTGAGGCCCAGGTCGCGGTGATGCTTGGGCATCATGCGGTTCACCTGGTCGATGAAGATGATGTAGGGCTCGCCGGTCGCGAGGCGCGTTTCGACGAGCTTCTGGAACAGGCTGCGCGCGTCGACGCTGCCGCGGACGCTCTGGTCCTTGGGGCTGCGCAGGTTGAATTCGCGGCCGTCGCGGACGGCTTCCATGAACTCGTCGGTGATCAGCACGCCGTGGTGGAGGTTGAGCGCCTTGCGGTTGAAGTCGCCCGACGGTTTGCGGATTTCGAGGAACTCCTCGATCTCCGGATGGCTGATGTCGAGATAGCAGGCGGCCGAACCGCGGCGCAGCGAGCCCTGGCTGATCGCGAGGGTCAGGCTGTCCATGACGCGAACGAAGGGGATGATGCCGCTGGTCTTGCCGTTGAGGCCGACGGGTTCGCCGATGCCGCGCACGCTGCCCCAATAGGTGCCGATGCCACCGCCGCGGCTGGCGAGCCAGACATTCTCGTTCCACGTCTCGACGATGCCTTCAAGGCTGTCGGGGACCGAGTTCAGGTAACAGCTGATCGGCAGGCCGCGGCCGGTGCCGCCGTTCGACAGCACGGGGGTGGCGGGCATGAACCACAGCTTCGAGATATAATCATAGAGGCGCTGCGCATGCTCCTGATCGTCGGCATAGGCCGACGCGACGCGCGCGAAGAGATCCTGATATGATTCGCCGGGGAGGAGATAGCGATCCTCGAGCGTCTCCTTGCCGAAGTCGGTGAGCAGCGCGTCGCGGCTGCGGTCGGTCACGACGTCGAATCGGCGCGCGTGGACCTTGGCCTCGCTGCTGTCGTTGAGCTTGGCCGTTGCGGCCGCTTCGGGAGCCGATTCGTTCGCTACAGGCGCTTCGTTCTTCGTCAATTCCACTGTCGCCACGTCGCTCGTCTCCACCCGTTCTGTCTCGCGAAAATCCATCTTGTTCGTCCCCGATTGCCCATGCGCCGCAGCGCATATGTTCCTGTCTTGTTCGACTCGGGACGAAGCCCCAGCCTAGCATCTATTCGGACCGCGGGGGCACATATTTTTGGCCGCACGAAGCACTTTTCCGGGCCCATATGTCATGGACCACGGAAATCCGCCATTTTCGGCTAACCACTAATTCTTGGGGTGCCCCCTCGGCCGACCCACCATCTATAGTGCCACGTCGGCGCCGCGATGCAAGACGGTAAATGACGGTTTAGGGACTCGGTTCGTCGATAATTTGATTCGTCTCGTCGCGGCTTTTGCCCGAGCGCGAGGCATCGCGCCAGCGTTCCTGCGGGTTAGCGCCGCGATCGGCGAACCGGGGCGGTGCGGACGATTTTTTTCCGCCCGCGAGAGGGAAGCCATCTGCGCCGGTTTCCGGCTCGGCCTGCGCTCTCGATCCGGAATGTCCCGACCCGAGGGGGCAGGCAAAACGGGCAAAGAAAAAGGGCCCCGGAAATGTCCGGAGCCCTTTTCTACCTGATTTCTGGATTACGCTTCTGCGCCGCCGTTGCCGGAGCCGCCGCCGCCCATCCATCTCCAAAACCAACCCATAAAATATCTCCTGTCGGCACTGCCCACGAAGAACAGTTAACGGAGCATATACCATCTTTGGTAAGGTAAATCGAGTCTTAACCATAAAACTGCTGCCAATCTGGCAGCTATCCGGTGCGGTTTTGCGGCGGTGCGGCGAAGGTGGCGGTCAGTTCGGAAAACAATTGCGGTTTTCCAAGATGATAACCCTGCCCGACATCGCAGCCGAGCTGACCCAGAAGGGTCATCGTTTCTGCATCTTCAATGCCTTCGGCGACGGCCACCGCGCCCAGGCGATGTGCTAGGTCGATGGTCGATTTCACGACTTCGAGGTTCCGTTGCGAATCGCGCATGGTCATCACGAATCGCTTGTCGATCTTGATTTCGTCGGCCTCGATTTCGGTCAGATATTCGAGGTTTGACTGGCCGGTGCCATAATCGTCGATCGACAGGCGGATACCGGTGCGGCGGAGCTGGGCGAGCGTCTGGCGCGCCTGACGGCTGTTTTCGATCTGCGCGGTTTCGGTGATCTCGATCGTCAGGATTTCCGGCGGCAGATGATGCGCGGTCAACATCACCCGGATCGTCCCGACCAGATCGCTGTGGTCGAGCAGCGCTGCCGACAGATTGACCGACATGTTGATCCGCAAGCCGCGCTCGTAAAGCTGCGCCGCCGACCGGATCGCCTGATCCATGACGAACAGGGTCAGGCGATAAATGTCCTGGCTCTTTTCGGCCTGGACGATGAATTCGTCGGGCGGGATCGGCCCGCGCGTCGGGTGGGTCCAGCGCGCCAGCGCCTCGACCCCGACCAGCTTGCCGGTCGCGATGGCATATTGCGGCTGGAACGCGACCCAGATGTCACCGCCGGTGAGCGCGTCCTCGAGCTGCGAGTGGAAGCTCAATTGCCAGCCGGCATCGTCCTTTTGCCGCGGGACATATTTGGTCCACAGCGCGCGGGTGCGGATTGCACGTTCGGCGGCGACGAGCGCGGCGGCGAGGCGCTGGGCATTCGAGCCTTCGAACTCGTCGTTGACGCCAAAGGCGATGGCGACGTCCACGCGCAATTCGCCGATCGTCAGCGGCGCATTGAACAGCGCGGCGAGTCCCGCCAGCTGTCCTTCGATCTGGCTGTGCTGATAATAGGGGACGAGCCAGGCGAACGTGCCGTCGAGATCGTGATGGAGCGTCGTACCCTGCGACGCCAGTTGCAGGCGGCGGGTAACCTGTTCGACGAGTTTGCTGATGCCGTCGCCGGGAATGAAGGCGGCAAGATCCTCGAAATTGACGACCTTGGCGGCGACAACGGTCGCGCTGCCGAACGAGGCCTGCGTTCGCAGCGCTTCGAAGTTGGGTAGCCCCGATACGGGGTTTTCGCGCTGGGCGGACGAGCGGCGACGCGTGCGCGCGACGTTGGCGCTTATCGCCGCGATCAGGAAGTACGCGGCGCCGATATGGACAGTGACGAGCGACAGGCTGCCGACCACTTTTACGACGAGCAGCGTCGCGGTGAGGCCGCATGCCACCATACCTTGCCACCGGCCGTTTCGCCACGCCAGCGCGGCGAGTATGGCTATGAAGGCGACAGCAAGGGCCGGAAGCCAGCCGATATCGACCGGCTGGCCGCGCTTGAGTGCCTCGCCCGCGATCAGATGAATGTAAGCGCCATGAACCTGGTCGTGACCGGGCAGATAATGCTGGTCGGGCAAGGTCGCCGACGCCGACGCAAAGATTACATCCTTGCCGCGGAGAAGTGCTGGATCCAGCTTGCCCGTCATGACGTCGATCGCACTATATTGCGTGATCGTATCCGGGTCGTAGGACAGGTCGAGGGCGAATTGGCCGGGGGCGTCAAGCGGGCGGTTTGCCAGCAGTGCTGCAAAGCTGGGCAAGATGCGGCCTTCGGCCTTTACCGCCAGGGGCACTTTCCACACTTGCCAGAATTCATACTCCAAGCCGATGAAGCCGCGCTTGGCCTGGTTCCCAAAGCGGGAATCGGGCCATCGCAGCGTGGTGGCCGTGGTTCCACCGAAGCTGGCGGACGGTACCGCGAGGATGATGCGATCGCCCATCTGGCGCACCGCTGCGGCAAACTTTGGAAAATCCCGATCCTCGGTCCGGCGTCCGTAGGAAAAGTCGACAAACAAGCGCCTTGCTGGCGACGCGTCGATGGCGCGCACCAGTTGCATGTGGTGCTTGATACCGAAATCCTGATTGCCGACGGCCTGCAACGTCTTGTCGTCGAGCGCGACGATGACCGTGTCACCCGAAACGGCGCGGGCCGTGATGCGGCTGGTCGCCACGGAAGCCAGCCGGTCTGGCAGCTCGCCCGCGCCGCTGACGCCAACGATCAGGCTGAGCAACAGCGCAACGGCGATCGTCCGCCAGCTGATAATCAGACTTTTGACCGGAATGGGCACGCACGTCTCCAGCAATTGCCGGTCGTGCCTAGTCCCAGATGGTTATCATCGCGTTAATCATGAACAAATTCTTGCTGCTCGGATACGCCGAAAAGCGCTGTGAATCCGGGTACTTTAGGCGAGTTGCGGGAGGGGGGCGAGTGCCGCGTCGCCGGCCAGCGCGGACGGCGCGAGGCCGGTCGCCGCGGGGACGATCTGCCCAAGGTAAAAGCGTGTCGAGGCGATCTTGGCCTCGAGGAACACGTGGTCGCCGTTGCCCTCGTCGAGCGCCGCCCTTGCCGCCTTGTGCTGGAGCGCCATCAGCCAGCCGCAGGTCGCCGTCGCGAGCATCGTGAGAAAGGGGTAGCTGCCCGCGAGGCGGTCGCCCGTGTTCGCTGCGACCATCCAGTCGGTGACCGCGCGGCACGCATCGGCGAGCTGCTGAAGCTCGGGGAATTCCGCCGCACCCAGAGCGATGTCGTCGATCAAGCCGCGGACAAGGTCGCCGCCCGCCATGCCGAGCTTGCGGCCAACCAGATCGGCGGCCTGGATGCCGTTGGTGCCTTCGTAGATCGGGGCGATGCGCGCGTCGCGATAATGCTGCGCGGCGCCGGTTTCCTCGATGAAGCCCATGCCGCCGTGGACCTGAATGCCGAGGCTGGCGACCTCGCAGCCGATGTCGGTCGCATGCGCCTTGACCAGCGGGATCAGGATTTCGGCGCGCATCGCGGCGGCTTCGTCGCCCAGTTTGCCGAAATCGGTTTGCGCCGCGGCGTAATAGGTCAGCGCGCGCGCCGCTTCGGTCTGCGCGCGCATCCGCCACAGCATGCGGCGGACGTCGGGGTGCTGGTCGATCGTGACCGGGGTGCGGTCGGTGCCGCCAGCGAGCGACGACTGGACGCGTTCGGCGGCGAAGCGTTGCGCCTGCTGCGTCGCGCGTTCGGCGATCTGGACGCCCTGACAGCCCACGAGCAGGCGCGCGGCATTCATCATCACGAACATCGCGCGCATGCCGCCCATTTCGGCGCCGACGATCTCGCCGAGACAATCCTCGCCCTCGCCATAGATCATCACCGCAGTCGGCGAGCCGTGGATGCCAAGCTTGTGCTCGATCGACGCGCAGCGGACGCCGTTCGAATGCGCGGGTTTACCGTCAGCGTCGAGGCGGTATTTGGGGACGAGGAACAGCGAAATGCCGCGCGTCCCTTCGGGCGCGCCGGGGGTGCGCGCGAGGACGAGATGGACGATATTGTCGGTGAGGTCGTGCTCGCCAAAGGTGATGAAGATTTTCTGGCCCTTGATCCTGTAGAGCCCGGCATGCTCGCCTTCGGTGACGAGTTCGGCGGTCGAGCGCAGCGCGCCGACGTCGCTGCCCGCAGCGGGCTCGGTCAGGTTCATCGTGCCGTTCCACGCGCCCGAGACCAGCATCGGAAGCCAGGTCTGGCGCTGCTCCTCGGTGCCATAGGCCATCAGCGCGTGGATCGCGCCGGGGGTCAGGATGTTGCACAGGGTAAAGCCCATGTCGGCGGTGCCGAGCGCCTCGATGATCACGGTCGCCAGCGTGAAGGGCAGGCCCTGGCCGCCATATTCTTCCGGCCCGTCGATGCTGCCCCAGCCGGCGTCGACGAACTGTTGGTACGCTTCCCTGAACCCGGGAGGCATGGTGACCTTGCCGTCCTCCCATTTGGGGTTCTGGACGTCGCCGACGCGGTTGAGCGGGGCGTAAACTTCGGCCGCAAATTCGCCGATGCCGTTGACGATCGCCTCGACCATGTCGGGGGTCGCGGCGGCGAATTTCTCGTGCGCCGCCATCGCGTCGATGCGCGCGATATGATCGAGAACGAAGAGTTGTTCGGTGGTCGGCGGCGTGTAGGTCATGGGCTGAGCACTTTGCTGGTGAATATCGTTGCGCGGGCGCTATAGCGCGGCATGGCCGATGCCTCAAAGCCCAGTATTGTTCTTGCGTTCGATAGCGCAGCTATTGCGCGCGCCGCAGTGCTGGTCGCCGAAGGGCAGCCGGTCGCGGTGCCGACCGAGACGGTTTATGGCCTCGCCGCCGACGCGCGCAACGCCGACGCCGTGGCGCGGATCTATGCCGCGAAAGGCCGGCCCGATTTTAATCCGCTGATCGTTCATGTCGCTGATCTGGCAGCCGCCGAGCGGCTGGGCGTGTTCGGTGCGGTCGAGCGGATGCTGGCGGCGCGGTTCTGGCCGGGGCCGCTGACGCTGGTGGTGCCGCGCAGCGCCGATTGTCCGGTCGCGAGCATCGCCACGGCGGGGCTGGGTACGATCGCGCTGCGGGTGCCGGGGCATCGTGCTATGCAGGCGCTGCTGGCGGCAACCGGCGCGCCGCTTGCGGCGCCGAGCGCCAATGCGAGCGGCGGGGTGAGCCCGACGAAGGCCGGGCATGTGCTCGCGACGCTCGACGGGCGGATCGCGCTGGTGATCGACGACGGGTCGACGACGGCGGGGGTGGAGTCGACGATCGCGCGGGTGCAGGACGGCACGGTGGAGGTGCTGCGACCCGGGCCAGTGACGGCGGAGTTGCTGGGCGAAGCGAGCGGATTGCCCGTAACCGGCGTGCAAGGGTCACAGATCGTCGCGCCGGGGATGCTCGCGAGCCATTATGCGCCGGGCAAACCGGTGCGATTGGGCGCGGTGGATTTTGCAGATGACGAGTTCGGCATCGGGTTCGGTGCGGTGGTGGGTGATTACAACCTGAGCGCAGTGGGCGATTTGACCGAAGCCGCGGCGCGCTTGTTTGATGCGCTACATGCGGGGGCCGCGAGCGCCAAGACGCGGATTGCGGTCGTGACGATCCCCCCCGAGGGGCTGGGCGCGGCGATTAATGAC
>JAEMRT010000036.1 GCA_016463225.1 Sphingopyxis sp.
TCGCAAGTCGATGGGGAGGATCGTCCGCTTGCCCCCGCGCCCCCGCGTCCCTAAATCCCCACCATGACCACCGCGCCGATCACCGAACTCACCACGCGCGCCCGCGACGTGTTCCGGCTGGTCGTCGATGCCTATCTCGAAACCGGGCAGCCGGTCGGGTCGCGCACCTTGTCGAAGCTCGCGGCGCTCAACCTGTCCCCCGCCTCGATCCGCAACGTCATGCAGGATCTGGAGGAATATGGCCTTCTCGCCAGCCCGCACACCAGCGCAGGGCGCCTGCCGACGGAGCAAGGGCTGCGCCTGTTCGTCGACGGCATGATGCAGGTTGCGGAACCCAGCGCCGAAGACCGCGCGCAGATCGAGGCGAGCCTGTCCGACGCCGGTCCGATCGAAAGCGCGCTGGCGCAGGCGACCTCCGCGCTCTCCGGCCTGTCCGCGTGCGCCGGACTGGTGCTTGTCCCCAAGCATGAGCGTATCCTGAAACAGGTCGCGTTCGTGCCGCTATCCGACGCGCAGGCGCTCGTCGTGCTCGTCGCGGGCGACGGCGCGGTCGAGAACCGCGTCATCGACACGCCGCCCGGGCTCGACCCGTCGGCGCTGGTCGAAGCGGGCAATTATATCAGCGCGATGCTGGCCGGCCTGACGCTGACCGAGGCGATGGCGCGGGTGCGCCACGAGATCGAGGCCGAGCGCATCGCGATCGACCGCGCGGCGCAGGATCTGGTCAGCCGCGGCCTCGCTATCTGGTCGTCCGACGGCGCCGATCGCCCGGTGCTGATCGTGCGCGGCCAGGCCAATCTGCTCGACGACAGCGCGGTCGGCGACCTCGACCGCGTCCGCCAGTTGCTCGACGAACTCGAAACCAAGCAGGAGATCGCAGGGTTGCTCGACAGCGCCCGCGACGGCAGCGCGACCCGCATTTTCATCGGGTCGGAAAATAAATTATTCTCGCTTTCGGGCTCTTCCGTGATAGCGGCGCCCTATCGCGGATCGGACGGACGCGTGGTCGGCGTGGTCGGGGTTATCGGCCCCACCCGCTTGAACTATGCCCGCATCGTTCCCATGGTGGATTTCACCGCACAATCGCTCTCCAGACTGATACGATAGGTTTATGACGAACATCGAAAATGACACCCCGGTCGACGACAGCGCGACCCCCGAAGCCGCAACCGCAACCGACGCCCCCGACGCGGCAGCGCCCGAGAATGACGAAGTCGCCCAGCTGCACGAACAGCTGGCCGCGGTGCAGCAGGACCTGCTCTATGCGCGCGCCGAGACGCAGAATCTGGGCCGCCGCAAGGAAAAGGAAATTGCCGACGCACACGCCTATGCCGCGACCAAATTTGCGCGCGACATCTTGTCGGTCGCCGACAACCTCGGCCGCGCGCTCGCCGCGCTCAGCGACGAACAGCGCGCGTCCGACGCGATCAAGCCGCTGATCACCGGCCTTGAAGCCACCGAACGCGAATTGCTCAGCGTCTTCGAACGCAACGGCATCACCCGCATCGCCGCGGTCGGCCTGCCGCTCGACCCGAACCAGCATCAGGCGATGCTCGAAATTCCGAGCAACGACGCCGAACCCGGCACGATCGTGCAGGAAATGCAGGCGGGTTATATGATGAAGGACCGGCTGCTGCGCCCCGCGATGGTCGCGGTGGCGAAGGCGGGCTAGCCAACATTCTCCCCTCCCCCTTGCGGGGAGGGGATCAAGGGGTGGGGGTAGCGGCGCGTCTGCGCCGCATAAGAATTTGCAACATCGAGGCTGGGGGCAGAGTCTCTTTGCGCGCAAGCGCGCGACCCCCACCCCAAACCCCTCCCCGCAAGGGGGAAGGGCTTAAGCGCTAAGCCGCCTTCCGCATCTTCATCAGCTTCTTCAACACCATCTCGCGCTTCAACCGCGACAAATGGTCGATGAACAAAATGCCCTCCAGATGGTCATGCTCGTGCTGGATGCACGTCGCCATCAGCCCGGTCATGCGTTCCTGATGAGGCTTGCCATCCGCGTCCTGCCAATCGACAGTGACCTCGGCGGGGCGCGTTACATCGGCATATTGTTCGGGGACCGACAGGCACCCTTCCGAATAGACGCTGTGCTCTTCGCTCTCGTCGGAAAAGACGGGGTTGATGAACACGCGCGGCTCGCGGATCACCTTCTTGCCCTCTTCATCCTCGGGATCGGGTTCCTGCAGGTCGATCACCAGGATGCGCTTCGCCACCCCGACCTGAATCGCCGCCAGCCCGATGCCGGGCGCGTCGTACATCGTCTCGAACATGTCGGCGACGAGCTGTTTCAGCTCGGCATCGAAGGTCTCGACGGGCTTCGAAATGACGCGCAGCCGGGGATCCGGGGTCTCTATGATAGGGAGTAAGGCCATGGGGTGCAGGTATGGTCGAGAGGGCGCCCGGTCAAGGGGGCTAGCGTTTACGGCGCTGCGTTGTCTTTAGCGCGCTTTCACTGTCGGCATATTCGGGTGGCAGTTGGTATTTCCCAAGCCGGTCATAGTGACGCGCATTTTTGGCCGACTGCGCTTTCATCATGCGCAGACCCCGCCAGATCGAAAATGTCGTCCAGATCACAGCCCAAACTAGTAGAGGCGCCAATCTTCCAGTCCGTTCCAATGGCGCGTCGCCGCCAACGATAGGACCAAAAATAGCAATGGGGATGATAGCAGGGCCAAGCATGACCAACGTCAGGTGGCTAGATGTGTCGCCAATGCCGCGATCAACCCACGAGCGAATTTTGAGATAAGCTTGGCGAGGCACCGAGCTCACCCCACCGGCCTCCGCGCTCGCAGCGCCTGCGCCAACGTCCCCTCATCGAGATAATCCAGCTCGCCCCCCACCGGCAGGCCATGCGCCAGCTGGGTCAGCCGCACCGGATAGCCCTCAAGCCGCTCGGCCAGATAATGCGCCGTCGTCTGGCCCTCCAGCGTCGCGTTCATCGCCAGCACGACCTCGTCGATGCCGCCCGCCGCGACGCGCGCGACGAGGGCGTCGATCGCGAGGTCCTGCGGGCGGATGCCCTCCAGCGCCGACAATCGCCCGCCCAGCACATGATATTTGCCGGGGAACAGCCGCGATTTGTCGAGCGCCCACAGGTCCGACACTTCCTCGACCACGCACAGCGACCGCGCATCGCGGCGCGGGTCGGCGCAGATCGCGCAGGGATCGTGCGTGTCGACATTGCCGCAGATGGTGCAGGTGACGAGCCGTTCGGACACGGTTTGCAGCGCCGCGAGCAGCGGCACGAACGCAGACTCGCGCTTCTTCATCAGATGCAGCACCGCGCGCCGCGCCGACCGCGGGCCGAGGCCGGGGAGGCGGGCGAGTTGCTGGACGAGGGCTTCGATTTCGTTGGAGGCCATGCACAGCACCTATCGCGGCCCGCGCGGACGCACAACAATCCTCTCCCCTTGCGGGAGAGGATGCCGCAGCTTGGCGCAAAGCGCCTAGCGAAGGCTGGAGAGGGGGTGCGACGGTGCAGCCCCCTCTCCCGCTGCGACTAGCCAGCAAGCTGGCAAATCTCGCTCCCTCTCCCGCAAGGGGAGAGGGACACTTGCGCCATTCCGAAACCTCAGCCAAAGCCCGCACCCATGCGTATCGCTTTCATGGGAACGCCGCCCTTTGCGGTGCCGACGCTCGCTGCGCTGCACGCGGCGGGGCATGACATTGCCGCGGTCTATACCCAGCCGCCGCGCCCGGCGCAGCGCGGCAAGAAATTTCAGAAAAGCCCGGTGCAGGTCTGGGCCGAAGAGCACGGCCTGCCCGTCCGCACCCCGAAAAGCCTGAAGGTCGCCGACGAACAGGCCGATTTCGCCGCGCTGAACCTCGATATTGCGGTCGTCGCGGCTTACGGCCTGATCCTGCCGCCCGCGATCCTCGCTGCGCCGCGCGAAGGATGCCTGAACGTCCATGGCTCGATCCTGCCGCGCTGGCGCGGCGCGGCGCCGGTGCAGCGCGCCATATTGGCGGGCGATGCCGCGACCGGGGTGACGATCATGCAGATGGACGTCGGGCTCGACACCGGCGCGATGCGGCTGGTCGAGCCGACCCCGATCGGGCGCAAGACCGCGGGGGTGCTGACCCACGAACTCGCCGAAATGGGCGCGTTGATGATACGGCGGGTGCTGAGCGACCTCCACGCCTTTCCGCCGGTGCCGCAGCCCGACGACGGCGTCACCTACGCCGCCAAGATCGACAAGAGCGAAGCGCGGCTCGATTTTCTGGTCAGCGCGGTGCAGGTCGAGCGCCAGATCCGCGCGTTCAATCCGATGCCGGGGGCGTTTTTCGAGCTGGAGGGTGAGCGGTACAAGATATTGGCGGCCGAGGTTGTGCATCCGGGCGAGACGGTTGCGGGGGCGGCGCCGGGCACGACGCTCGACGATGCGCTGACCATCGCATGCAACCCCGGCGCCATCCGCGCGACGCGGGTGCAGCGCGCGGGGAAGCCCGCGATGGAGGCGGGCGAATTGCTGCGCGGGCGGGCGATTCCAGCGGGGACGCGGCTGACTTAACCCCCTCTTCCCTTGCGGGAGAGGGTTGCGCAGCCTTGGCAGCTTGCTGCCTAGGCGAAGCTGGGTGAGGGGTTGTGCCCTCACGATAGCGCACGCCCCCTCTCCCGCTGCGACTAGGTGGCGAAGCCACCAAGTCTCGCTGCCCTCTCCCGCAAGGGGAGAGGGTCATAGGGTGTCTCGACTTCGCTCGACACGAACGGCTAAGGGGGCGGCAATGACAAGATTTGCCCTCACCATCGAATATGACGGCCGCCCCTATATGGGCTGGCAGCGGCAGGCGCATGGCCCGAGCGTCCAGCAGGCGATCGAGGAGGCGATCCACCGCTTCACCGGCGAGACCGTGCAGGTGTTCAGCGCCGGGCGCACCGACGCCGGGGTCCATGCGATCGCGATGCGCGCGCATGCCGACATCGCCAAGCCGCTGACCCCGTTCAAGCTGACCGAAGCGCTCAACGCGCAGCTGCGCCCCGCGCCGATCGCGGTGCTCGCGGCGGAGGTCGTTCCCGACGACTGGCACGCGCGCTTTGCCTGTATCGGGCGAGCCTATGAATATCGCATCGTCAACCGCCGCGCCCCGCTGACGTGGGACAAGGGGTTGTCGTGGCAGGTTGCGCGGCCTTTGGACGCCGACGCGATGCACGCCGCAGCGCAGGCGCTGGTCGGCCTCCATGATTTCACCACCTTCCGCTCGGCCCATTGCCAGTCGCAAAGCCCGGTGAAGACGCTCGATAAGCTGACCGTCAGCCGCCACGGCGACGAGCTGATCATCGAGGCCGCGGCGCGCAGCTTCCTGCACCATCAGGTGCGATCGATGGTCGGGTGCCTGTCGCTGGTCGGGCATGGCCGCTGGTCGGCGGGGGATTTGAAGGCCGCGCTGGCGGCGGCGGACCGCAATGCGCTGGGGCTGAATGCGCCGCCAGATGGGCTGTATTTTGTGAGCGCGGTATATCCCTGAACTCCCTCTCCCCTTGCGGGAGAGGGTTGCGCAGCCTTGGCGGCTTGCCGCCTAGGCGAAGCTGGGTGAGGGGTGTGCCCTCACGATAGCGCACAGCCCCCTCACCCGCTGCGACTAAGCCAGCAAGCTGGCAAGTCTCGCTGCCCTCTCCCGCAAGGGGAGAGGGAAGAACGAAAAAGGGCGGCCCTCTCGGACCGCCCCTTCCCTTTATCGCTAACCCGCGCGCTTACACCTTTTCGGCGTAATACAGCGGCGCATGTTCGTTGAGGATCTGGAGGATCTTCGCCTGCGCAGTCTTTTCGTCGCTTTCTTCCATCGCGCCCAGCTCGCGCGCGAGGCGGCTCGACGCCGCTTCAAATATCTGGCGCTCCGAATAGCTCTGCTCGGGCTGATCATCGGCGCGGAACAGGTCGCGGGTCACTTCGGCGATCGACACCAGGTCGCCCGAGTTGATCTTCGCTTCATATTCCTGCGCGCGGCGCGACCACATGGTGCGCTTGACCTTCGGCTTGGTGGTCAGCACCTGCAACGCTTCCTTCAGCGTCTTGTCCGACGACAGCTTGCGCATCCCCACGCCTTCGGCCTTGTTCGTCGGCACGCGAAGCGTCATTTTTTCCTTTTCGAAGCGCAGCACATAAAGTTCGAGCTGCATCCCGGCGATTTCCGATTTCTGCAACTCGATGACGCGCCCCACGCCATGTTTGGGATAAACGACATAATCACCGACTTCGAACAAGAGCGTGCTTACGGACATGCAAATTCCTTTTGTTGTGCCTTGACCCTGATCTGAAAGTGCGACAACAACGGCGCATCCCGCCCTCTAGCCAAGGGGGATCTACAGTCGCTCGGCGCTAGCCAGTCAGAGTGACAAGGGATATGGCTCCATCGGAACGCCGCGAAACGCCCCAGCCCGAGACGGGAAGAGGCAGAATGTCAGCGCGTTGATATTAATTATAACAGATTCGCAACAAAATTGCCACCCCCGTACGGGAATGCGCGGGGACGGCGCCTTGACGGCTGCGTGAACCCGTTTCAGGTTGCAACGAAAGCATGGAATGGGAGCGGGTATGAACGGTCAAATCTGGTGGATTACGGGCGCCTCGTCGGGAATCGGCGCGGCGCTGGCCCGCGCGCTCGGCGCCCGCGGCGCGAAGCTGATCCTGTCGGGACGCAATGTCGGCGCGCTGGAGGCGGTTGCCGCGGATTGCGCGACCGAGACGCTGGTGCTGCCGTTCGAGGCGACCGACTATGCCGCCCTCCCCGCCATCGCCGCGCAGGCGTGGGGCTGGCAGGGCCGCATCGATGGCCTCGTCAACAATGCCGGCATTTCGCAGCGCAGCCTGGCGATCGACACCGACTTTGCCGTCTATCAACAGATTGTCGCGGTCGACCTGCTCGCCCCGATCGCGCTGACCCAGCAACTGCTGCCGCGCATGGTCGGCGCTGGCGGGGGCCAGATCGTCGCGATCTCCAGCGTCGCGGGCATCGCGGGGGTGCCGCTGCGCAGCGCCTATTGCGCCGCCAAACACGGGCTGATCGGCTATCACGACAGCGTGCGCGCCGAAAATGAGCATCTGGGATTGAGGGTGCTCGTGGTGGCACCGGGATCGGTGCAGACCAACGTCAGCCGCAACGCGCTCAACGCCGACGGCAGCGTCCGCGGGGAAAGCGACGCCGCAATCGACAACGGCCTGTCGCCCGATTTCGCCGCCGCGCAGATATTGGCGGCGGTCGACGCCGGGACGCGCGAACTGGTCGTTGCCGAGGGCGCCGAGGCGGCGATCGCGGCGCTGCGCCGCAGCGATCCTGACGCGCTGTTCGACCGGATGAGCGCGATGGTCCAGGCAGGTTATGCGCAGCAGATGAACGCCCGCCGTTGACATCGTTCGCGTCCTGCCGTTCACCGGGATTGTTTGGGGAGCGGGAGGGCAAAGGATGTACAGAAGGATCATCTTGTCGGCCGTATCGGCCTTCGCCTGTCTTGGCTGGGGTCAGCCCGGCCGGGCGCAGGCCGAGGCGATACCGAGCACCGAAGCCGGTATAGCCGGCGTCGAGGCCGAAGAGGCGGGCGACCCTGCAGGCGCCGCAGAGCTTTACCGGCAAGCATGCGGCATGGATGACGGCGCGGCCTGCGCCCTGCTCGGTTCGAAATACACGCGCGAGGGGCGCGGCGTGGAGCCCGATATGAACCGGGCGCTCGAATATTTCCGGCGCGGCTGCGACCTCGGCAACGCCGCCGCATGCGACGCCGTGGAGCAGGTTGAGGCGTTCATGGCTTCAGCGGCGGAGACCGACGGTGCAGCGGCGGAGGCCGACAGTGCGGCGGTTGCGGCGGCCGAGGCCGCAGCGGTTGCGGCGGCCGAGGCGGCAGCGGAGCCCGAAGCCGATCCGTCAGACCCGGCTCCGGTCACCTTCGAAGCCATGCGGCAGGGTTGCGACGATGGCGCGGCGATCGACTGCCTGACGCTCGGTCATATGTATCGCGACGGCAATGGCGCGCCGCAGGACGGCAACCGCGCCGTCGCGATGTACCGGACCGCCTGCGACATCAGCAAAAGCGACGACCCCTATGGCAGCTACGCCTGCCACTTCGCGGCCGCAGCCTATGAAAGCGGCGACGGCCTGCCACAGGATCTGGCCCGCGCGCTGCAATATTACGAAAAATCGTGCAAGGCAGGCAATGACGACAGTTGCTCGCAAGCTACGGTCGTGAGGTTGGCGACGGGCAAGTAGGGCCTGGCGAAAAGAAAAAGCCCCGCCGGATCGCTCCGGCGGGGCTTTTCTTGTCCCCGCAGGCGGGGCGGCCTTAGACCGCGCCGTGCGCCAGCGCCGCGAGGAGCAGGATCGCCACGATGTTGGTGATCTTGATCATCGGGTTGACCGCCGGACCCGCGGTATCCTTGTACGGATCGCCGACAGTGTCGCCGGTCACCGCGGCCTTATGGGCCTCGCTGCCCTTGCCGCCGTGGTTGCCGTCTTCGATATATTTCTTCGCATTGTCCCATGCACCGCCGCCCGAGGTCATCGAGATGGCGACGAACAGGCCGCTGACGATGACACCAAGCAGGAGCGCACCGAGCGCTTCGAGCGCCGCAGCCGGACCCGCAACCGCACGGATCACGAAGAACACCACGATCGGTGCGAGCACCGGCAACAGCGACGGGATGATCATTTCCTTGATCGCCGCCTTGGTCACCAGATCGACCGTCCGCGCATAGTCGGGCTTGCTCTCATAGGTCATGATGCCCGGGTTGTTCTTGAACTGGTCGCGAACATCCTTGACGACTTCACCCGCCGCGCGGCCGACCGCAGTCATCCCGAACGCACCGAACAGATACGGCAACAGCGCGCCGAGCAACAGACCGACGATGACATAAGGCGACGACAGCGAGAAGGTCAGCGGCTCGGTCAGACCGAGCTTCGCCGAATATTCGGTGATGTCGGCGGTATAGGTGCCGAACAGCACCAGCGCCGCCAGACCCGCCGAACCGATGGCATAGCCCTTGGTCACTGCCTTGGTCGTGTTGCCCACGGCGTCGAGCAGGTCGGTCTTTTCGCGAACCGAATCGTCGAGACCCGCCATTTCGGCAATGCCGCCGGCGTTGTCGGTGACCGGACCATAAGCGTCGAGCGCCACGACCATGCCCGCGAGCGCGAGCATTGCAGTGGCCGCAAAGGCGATGCCTACGATGCCGGCGATCTGGAACGCAGCGATGATGCCGGCACAGATCACCAGCGTCGGCGCCGCGGTCGATTCAAGGCTGATAGCGAGGCCCTGAATGACGTTGGTGCCATGGCCCGTTTCCGAAGCCTTGGCGATCGAGCGCACCGGGCGATAGTTGGTGCCGGTGTAATATTCGGTGATCCAGATGATCAGCCCGGTGATGATCAGGCCGAGCAGCGAGCAATAGAACAGATCCCAGCCGTTGAACGTCTGACCGGTGATGTCGGTCGCCATGTCGCCTTTGAGCACATAGCTGGTCGAGAACCAGATCGCGGGGACCGAGAGGACCGCGGTGACCAGGAAGCCCTTGTACATCGCGCCCATGACATTCTTTCCGCCACCAAGGCGGACGAAGTACGTGCCGATGATCGAGGTGATGATGCAGACGCCGCCCATCAGGAGCGGCAGGCTCATCAGCGGCAGCAGCTGGTCGCCCGCGCCCTTCAGCAGCAGCGCCATCAGCACCATGGTGGCGCCGACGGTGACGACATAGGTTTCGAACAGGTCGGCGGCCATGCCGGCGCAGTCGCCGACGTTGTCGCCGACGTTGTCGGCGATCACCGCGGGGTTGCGTGGGTCATCCTCGGGGATTCCGGCTTCGACCTTGCCGACGAGGTCGGCGCCGACGTCGGCGGCCTTGGTAAAGATACCGCCGCCGAGGCGCGCGAAGATCGAGATCAGCGAGGCGCCGAAGGCGAGCGCGACGAGCGCGTCGACCACGGTGCGATCGTCACCGCCGACGGTGAAACCACCGGGGCCGATCAGATACCAGAAAAAGACCGAGATCGCGAGCAGCGCAAGGCCTGCCACGAGCAGGCCGGTGATCGCACCGGCGCGAAACGCCATCGTCAGGCCGGCCTGAAGGCTGGTCTGCGCTGCGGCCGCGGTGCGGACATTGGCTTTCACCGAGATGTTCATGCCGACAAAACCAGCAACCCCCGACAGGACGGCGCCGATGACAAAGCCCGTCGCCGAAATCGCGCCGAGGAAGAACCCGACGAGAATCGCGACAACGACACCGACGATAGCAATGGTGCGATATTGGCGGCCCAGATAGGCCTTGGCGCCTTCCTGAATGGCGGCGGCAATTTCCTGCATCTTTTCATTACCCGGCGAGGCGCTGAGCACCTGACGCGAGGTAATGAAGCCATAGAGCACGGCGACAAGGCCGCACGCTATCGCGATCATAACCGGATCAATCATGAATTTCCTTCCCCTAGAACGGGGCGGACCCAGGTGAACAGTCGAGCACGTCCGACTTATATTGCCGGCTCGCCCTCTCCCCTGATGCGACCGCCCCTAAATTTGGACGCCGCGTTATGGGAAGAAAGAAAGCCAAGGGCAACCCCGGTTTTTCGGCACTTTTGTAACGATTTCGCGTCAGTGCATGAAACCGAGACGCTCGGGCAGCGCGATCCGCTGCGCGCGGTGCGTCAGCACGATTCCCGCGCCCACCCCGGCATGACCGATCGGCGTCGCCATGACATTCAGCCCGGCCGCAATGTCGCGGATCGCCCCTGTCGCGCCGGGATCGGCAGCAAACAGTAGCTGATAGTCGTCGCCCGCCGTCGCCGCGGCGAGCCGGGTATCGACGACATCGGGGCGCACCGCGAGCAAGGCCGCCGACAGCGGCACCGCCTCGAGCATCAGCACGAACTCGCACCCGCTCGCGTCCGCCATCCGCTGCGCGTCGATCAGCAGCCCGTCCGATACATCCATCATCGCGTGGACATGGGGCGTGACCGCCTGGCCAAAGGTCAGTTGCGGTTGCGGGCGGCGATAAGCAGCTAGGCAGGTTTCGTTCGCATCCTCCTGCCCCAGCCGCATGGCGAGTCCCAACCCCGCATTACCGATCGAACCGGTGACCCACAGCTGATCACCCGGCCGCGCGCCCGACCGCGATGGCGCCCCGCCCGGCGGCGCGCGGCCGATCGCGGTCAGTCCAAAGCTGCGCGGCGCCCCTGTGGGCACGCGCACCGTATCCCCGCCAAGCAGGATGACGCCGAAGCGGCGGAGTGCGAGGTCAAGGCCTTCGACAAAGGCTGCGTCCCATTGGTCGTCGCCGAGGCTGTAGCCGACGAGCACCCCGACCGGTGCAGCGCCCTTGGCGGCGAGATCCGACAGGTTCACCGCGACGAGTTTCCACGCGACGTCCTGGGGGGTGTCGTCGGGAAGGAAGTGGATGCCCTCGACGATCATGTCGTGGGTGAGGATCAGCCCTTCCCACTCGGCGGCGTCATCGGCGAGCCCGCGCGCGGCGGGATCGGTGGCGATGGCGCGCAGGCGGGTGATAAAATCGGCTTCGGACATGCGCACAGCTTAGCGAAGCCAACGACTAGGGGGAAGGAGATGCGTGCGATCCGCCCTCCTCTCCCGACGGGAGAGGGATTATTTCGCCCGCACATCCTTGCCGATCGCATCGAGCAGGCCATTGGCAAACCCCGCCTCGCGCGCATCGAAAAACGCCTTGGCGACATCGACATATTCGCTGACCACCGCGCCGACCGGCACGTCGCCGCGCGCGATCAGTTCATAGGCGCCCGCGCGCAGGATCGCCTTCATTGTGCGATCGAGCCGCTCCATCGACCAGCCGCTCGCCAGCCGCGTGATGATCGCCGCGTCAATCTCTTCGGACCGCGCCAGCGTGCCCTTCACGATGTCGTCGAAAAATGCTGTGTCGGCGCCCGCATATTCGGCGTCCTCGATCGTCGCGCCGATCCGGTGCTGATGGAATTCATGGATCAGCTTGGCGACCGGGGTCGCCTCCATCTCGTGCTGATAGAGCGCCTGGACGGCGGCGAGACGGGCGGCGGAGCGGGATTGGGCGCGTTTGTTCATGACTTCTGCTTCTAACTCAATTCGTCATCCCGGCGAAGGCCGGGATCTCAACCTCGGATGATAAGGCACCGGCGAGATCCCGGCCTTCGCCGGGATGACGAAAATGGGGGTTCTAAACTAGTTTTGCTTTAATCGGTTCTGAACGCTCAGCGCGTGCGCGGGAAGCCCCTCAGCCCCCGCGAGCGCGACCGCGGCGGGGCCGATCGCGGCGAGGCTCGCGTCGTCGAGCGCGAGGAAGCTGGTGCGCTTCATGAAATCGCTAACCGACAGCCCGCTCGAAAAGCGCGCGCGGCGGCCGGTGGGAAGGACGTGGTTGGGACCGGCGACATAATCACCGATCGCTTCGGGGGTCTGACGGCCGAGAAAGACCGAACCCGCATGGCGCACCTTGGCGAACAGCGCGTCGGCCTCGGCGGCATCGACCGCGAGTTCGAGATGTTCGGGGGCAAGACGGTCGCAGAGCGGGATCGCGTCGGCGAGCGCCGGCACGATGACGATGGCGCCATTGGCATCCCAGCTTTGGCGCATTGTCGCCGCGGTGCTCAGAGTCGGGATGATCGCATCGACCGCCGCGGCGACGGCATCGGCAAAGGCCGCATCATCGGTGAACAGGATCGACTGGCTGGTCGGATCATGCTCGGACTGACTGAGCAGGTCGGCGGCGATGATGCGCGCTTCGTTCTTCGCATCAGCGACGACGACGATCTCGCTCGGCCCCGCGACCATGTCGATGCCGACGACGCCGTAAAGCTGGCGCTTTGCCTCAGCGACCCATGCGTTGCCGGGGCCGGTGACGACGTCAACCGATGCGATCCTGTTCGTACCATAAGCGAGCGCGGCCACCGCCTGCGCGCCGCCGATCCGCCAGATTTCGTCGACCCCGCCGATATGCGCCGCGGCCATCACGACCGGATTGATTTCTCCGCCCGGCGTCGGGGTCATCATGACGATACGCCGGACCCCCGCGACCTTCGCGGGCAGGATGTTCATCAGCACCGATGAGGGATAGGCGGCGCGTCCACCGGGGACATAGACGCCTGCCGCATCGACCGCATTCCAGCGCGCACCGAGCCGCGCGCCGGTGCTGTCGCGATAGTCGCGGTCCTCGGGCAATTGCGCGGCGTGATAGGCACGGATGCGGTCGGCGGCGAGGTTGAGCGCGTCGCGCAGTTCGGGTGCCAGCGCTCCATAAGCGGCGGCGCATTCCGCCTTCGAAATGCTCCACCCGCTCGTGTTGAGATCGAAGCGGTCGAATTTCGCGGTATAATCGGCGAGCGCTGCGTCGCCCTCGGCCTTCACCCGCGCGATGATCGCCGCGACATCGGCAGAAACGTCGGAATCGCTCTCGCGCCGATCATTGACCAGTGCATCGAATTCGGCCGCAAAGCCGGGCGCGGAGGCATCAAGCCGCTGCATCGCCGACCGCCTGACGGAATCGCTCGACCAGCGCCGGCACTTCGGCCGAGCGCAGCTTGAACGCCGCGCGATTGACGATCAGCCGCGCCGATACGTCGCTGATGATTTTCTGTTCGGCGAGCGCATTTTCGACCAGCGTCCGCCCGGTCGAAACCAGATCGACGATGTGCGATGCCAGCCCCAGCTTCGGCGCAATCTCCATTGCCCCATTCAGCTTGATACATTCGGCCTGGATGCCCTGCGCCGCGAACCAGCGCCGCGTCGTCGCGGGATATTTGGTCGCGACGCGGATATGGCTTTCGCCCATTCCCGGTGGCGGCGCATCGGCGGGGCCGGCGAGCGAGAGGCGGCAATGGCCGATGCCCAGGTCGACCGGCGCATAGAGCTCGCTGTAATCAAATTCGTCGACGACGTCGGAGCCGACAATGCCGAGCTGCGCCGCGCCATGCGCGACAAAGGTCGCGACGTCGAACGCGCGCACGCGGATCAGCGAGATGTGCGGCTGGTTCGTCGCGAACACCAGCGCGCGGCTGCTCTTGTCGAAGAAATCGGCCGCGGGTTCGATCCCGACGCGCGCGAGCAGTGGCAGCGCCTCGTCGAGGATGCGTCCCTTGGGGATGGCAAAGATGATCGGTTCGGGCATAAGCGTCGCGCACATAGGCGGCGGAGGGAAAAAGGGCAATGAGCGAGCGCTACGACTTCGTTGACATGGCCGAAACCGGACCTGCGGCGGTGCGCACCGCCTTTGCCAACCAGATACTCTATTGCCGCGCCAACGGCGCCCCGATCACCGCGCGCGTCGTCGCCGCGCTGAGCGCGCTGATCGCCAGGCCCGCCAGCGAATTTGCCCGCCGTATCGCCGACTGGCCCGGCGCCCCGCTCGCCGACGCGCTACCGCTGCGCGCCGCGGGCGGCATTCACGCGCTGCAACTGGCGGGCAGCGCGCACGAACTGGCACCGATCTATGCCGATGCTGAAGACATCAACGACGCCGCGATCGTCGCCGGGGTGGTGACGCGGCACGAGGCGGCGCTGCTCCCATGGCTCGACGGCCCGCCGCAGACCAACGAGGCGGGGCGCTCGTCGAATTTCATCGCCGCGATGCTGTGGCTCGCCGACAAGGGATTGCCGCCGCGCTTCGACTGCCTGGAAATCGGGTCAAGCGCCGGGATCAATCTGATGATCGACCGCTATCATTATGATCTGGGCGGGGTGCATGTCGGCCCGCGCCCCGGTGCGATGGCGTTCACCCCCGACTGGCGCGGCAATCATCCGCCGCAGCACGCGATCGAATTCTCGGGTCTGAAAGGCTGCGACGTTGCACCCGTCGACCTGACCGATCCCGCGCAGGCGCTGCGGCTCAAAGCCTATATCTGGCCCGAACATCATATCCGCTTTCAGCGTATGGCGGCTGCGATTGCCGCGGCGACCGAAGCGCCGCCGCAGCTGGTCCACGCGAATGCCGCCGACTTTGTCGAGGCCGAACTGGCGCGGCCGCAGGCCGGGGGCACGACGCGGGTGCTGATGCATTCGATCGTCTGGCAATATGTCCCCGCCGACCAGCAAGCGCGGATCACCGCGGCGATGGAAGCCGCGGGTGCACGCGCGACCGCGGAGCGACCGCTGGCATGGATCGCGCTTGAGGCCAATCGCACCGTGCATCATCATGAACTGGTTGTGCGCCACTGGCCGGACAGCGGCGAACCGGTGAAGCTGGCGCACGCCCACGCGCACGGCGCGTGGGTGGAGTGGCTGGGGTAGATGGCCGTTTGCGACCGATTGCCGACGTCGAGAATTCCGCTAATCTGGACCGATGAGTTACTCTGACAGCCCAAGCCCAAGATGGGACCGGATCGCAGGCTTTGTCGTGTGGCTCGTTCTAGGCTTACTATGTATGGAACTGTTGCAATATCTGTTCATTGCCGACTGTGTGTCAGAGCCCTGCACGCCCTCGCTCGAATTGCGAATATTGGGCCTGGTGATCGCCTCGTTCTCAATTGCCGCTTTGCCTGCATTCGCATCCGCTGCTCTCATGCGGCGGCTATTTTTCGGCTCGCCACGGTAGGTCGGCTTCCCACCCCGGAACCGACATTCCGGCTACCTAAAGCCGCGCCTCCAGCTGCGCCAGCAAGCGCTGCACCGGGGTCACCGCGACCGGCGCATTCCATCCCGCTTCGATCTGCGCAATCCGTTCGAACAAGCGCTCGCTTGCCGCGATGATCTGCCGCACCGACGCATCAAATCCCGCGCAGACGTCCCAGTCGGCAGCAACCGGCTCGCCGATCCGCGCCGCGCTGTCGTGCGGCCCCGCCCCCGGATCGCCGGCGATCATCGCGCGGCGATGGAGCAGCCAGGCGATGACGTGCATCAGCCGCGTCGTGGTCTTGAGCGATTCGCACGCGAGGCTGATCTGCGTCACTCCGTCACGCCGGACATCGCCCAGATCGCGCTGCGCGGCAAAGGCGGCGTGCGCCTCGTCGGCAAGCACCATGGCCTCGACATAAAGATTTTCGACGTGCGCGCGCTGCACCGGCGCTGCGATTGTCTTCATGTTGGCTTGCTGGACGACCATGCAGCAAGGGATGCCATGGCTGCGCGGCAATGCAATGGCGGTAACCATGAAATTGCTGCCCGCGATCGTCCCGTTTTGATTCAGGCGATAATATCGGGAACGAGCTGATCCTCGCACCACGCAATTTCGTCGCGCAGCCGCAGCTTGCGTTTCTTCAGCCGCGCGAGCTGCAACTGATCGGCGACCGCCGCGGTGCCAAGCGCAATGATCGCGGCGTCGAGGTCGCGATGCTCGATCCGTAACAGTTCCAGGCGCTGGGTGATTTCGTCGGGGCTCACCATTGCTTCCCTGCCACGTTCACCACTGGTCCGCAACGGGGACCGGCTGGCCGAATCGCAACGACATTCGCCCCGATTCGTGATTTACTCGGTCCCGCCAATCGAGTCGAAAAGGAGAATGGCCCATGAGCACGTCGCATCTTTCCGCCCTGAAGTCGCGCCACGCGAACCTCGACGAGAAAATTGCGAATGAAGAGCGGCGTCCGGCGCCCGACATGGCGGCGCTGGCGCAACTGAAAAAGCAGAAGCTGAAGCTCAAGGAAGAGATGCTCGCGATCGCCTGACGATCGCCGGCCGTTACCGCCCGCTGGTGCCGCCCTGTGCAGGACGCATCAGCGTCGGCGGTACAGCGGCCCCCGCTCCAGCCCGGTACGCCTGAGATGCGGCGGCAGATCGGACTGCTTCACCACCTGACGACGCACCGCCTGCGGATCGATCTGATGATCGAACGCGATGCCGAACTTGCCCTCGCCTGCCCACACGACGCGGCCGGGTACTGACCCCACATTATTGAGCACGATGTCGACTGCCGCACCTTGTTCGACAGGAACCGTGGCTTCGGCGAGCATACCGCCCGGCGAAAGATTGCGCACCCGCACGACAACCGGATGAGACCGGCCGGGCAGGATCAGACTGGCCTGCAGGAACAGGCTGTCCCGATCGGCGCCGCGCGACAGCGCCGCCACCTCTTCATCTGTCGATATTGGCCCAGGCGAATCCATTGCGACCCATTTCCCCGCGTTGATTATCAGGGTACGATTCTAGGGCACAGCCATTGCCGAAACGTAAACTGCGGTCGGGTAATTGGGCGAATTGTCCCGGCGCGGATCAATCCTCGCGCGAAATCCGTTCGTTGCGCTCGTGGCGCTCCTGCGCTTCCAGCGTCATCGTCGCGATCGGACGTGCTTGCAGGCGTGCCAGCGAGATCGGTTCGCCGGTCACCGCGCAATAGCCATATTCGCCCTCATCGATGCGGCGAATCGCCGAATCGATCTTGGCGATCAGCTTGCGCTGGCGGTCGCGGGTTCTGAGTTCGATCGCCCAGTCGGTCTCGCTCGACGCGCGGTCGGCCAGATCGGGTTCGCGCAGCGGGCCATCCTGCAGATGCGCCAGCGTCGATTCGGACTCGGACAGGATCGACTTTTTCCAGGCGAGCAGCAGGCCGCGGAAATATTCCTGCTGCCGCTCGTTCATAAACGCTTCGTCGTCGCCAGGAACATAGTCCGTATCGAGATTTGATTTGGCTGCGCGAAGCGCGTCGGCGCCAACGTCGGCAATCTTGGTCGGCATGAGGGGCTCTCGCGTCCTTTCCTGTCACCCCGCGATCCGCCAAGCGGTGCAGGGAGTGGCGCGCCTATAACCAGCCGCCGGTTTCGATACAAGCGCCTAAGCAGCCGATAGCGACAGGGCGTGAAGCGCGGCTGAACGGAGAACACCTCCAGGATGATTCCCGCCGATGGATCGCAACCCACTGCGCCCCTTCGCCGAACCCGATTTAGGGCCGAAGGTTAACCAATCGCATAGAATCATTGTGGTTTCCGTGCTATTTTGGGACAAGAACCGCCATTGGGGTTGATTCCGGTGTCCTTTTCCCGCTGTCGGACAGGCAAACGCGGTTAACGCAATTGCCGCGTTCGCAAAGCTTTGACCTTTTAAGGTATAGCGAAGGTGAAACGGGTGTCGGTGGATGGCGCTTTGCACCTGCAACGGGAAAGAAAGAGAAACCTATGTCTGTCCGAATGGCCCTCGCCAAGCTTTGCGCCTGCACCTGCGGCGGTGCGCTGATCGGTACCGGCGCGATGCAGATCACCGACGTGCCCAAGGCGCGCGCCCAGACGGTCAAGTCCTGCTCGCCCTGCGTTGGCAAAAAGGTTGTTCGCAAACGCCACGCGGCGCGCAAGCCGGTCAAGCGGATCCGCCGCGTCGTGACGACGAAGCGTATCATCCGCACCGCGACCCCGCAGACGCAGGTGGTCACGCAGACGATCCCCCTGCCCCCGATCCCTTACGCACCCTTCCCGCGCGGCGGTTTTGAAGGCGGCGGCAGCGGCGGCGGCGTCGCCGTGATCGGTGGCGGCTTTGGCGGCGGTTTCGGCGGCGGCTTTTTCGGAGGCTTCTTTGGCGGCAGCAGCGGCGGCGGCAGCAGCGGCAGCATCGTGGTCACCTCGACGACCACCGGCGGCCTCAGCACGACATCCAGCAGCACCTCGGGCGGCGTCTCGACCTCCACGGGCGGCGTGAGCACCTCGACCTCGACCGGCGGCGTGTCGACATCGACCGGCAGCGTCAGCACCTCGAGCGGCGTCTCGACCTCCACCGGCGGTGTTTCGACTTCGACGGGCGGTGTCTCGACCTCAACAGGCGGCGTGAGCACTTCCACCGGCGGCGTTTCGACCTCGTCGGGCAATGTCAGCACCTCGTCGGGCAACGTTAGCACGTCATCGTCGAGCAGCAGCTCGTCGTCGAGCTCGTCGTCATCTTCATCCTCGTCCAGCTCGTCCTCGTCGGGCGGCAGCTCGTCAAAGGGCGGTTCGTCGCATGGCAGCTCGGGCTGGGGCAGCTCGTCGCACGGCAGCTCGAACGGTTCGAGCGGCAGCTCGGGCGGCTCCAGCAGCAGCTCGGGCGGTTCGAGCAGTTCGTCGTCCAGTTCTTCGTCGTCGTCGAGCAGCAGCACATCGAGCGGCGCGACCTCGTCGGGCGCGACCGGCGGCAGCAGCAGCTGGGGCTCGACCGGCAGCACGGGCAGCACGGGTTCGTCTTCATCGTCGAGCAGCAGCTCGTCTTCCTCTTCGTCCAGCTCGGGCGGCAGCACCAGCAGCTCGTCGGGCACCCCGACCCCGGTTCCGGCGCCGCCGATGATGCTGTTGTTCGGCGCCGCGGCCGTCGCGCTCGTCGCGCGTCGCCGCGCTGCCAACCGCAACGACAAAGACGCCGACGCGGCGTAAACGATCCACTGGAGGTCGGGGGGCTAACCCGGACCACCACACTGAAGGGCCGCCTTTCGGGGCGGCCCTTTTTTCGTGGCCGCGATCAGGCTTGCGCCATGCGAATGGCGACGCCATAGCGCGCCCATGCACGATATCCGCCTGATCCGGGATGACCCGCAAGCCTTCGACGCCGGCCTCGCGCGCCGCGGCCTCGAACCCCTGTCCGCCGCCATCCTGACCGCCGACGCGTCGGTGCGCGCGCTGCAGACCGAGATTCAGGCCTCGCTGGCGCGCCGCAACGAGGCGTCGAAACTGATCGGCCAGGCGATGGCGCAGGGCGACAAGGACAAGGCCGAAGCGCTCAAGGCCGAGGTCGCCACGCTCAAGACCTCGCTGCCCGAAAAAGAAAACGCCGAACGCGAACAGCTTGCGGCGCTGCACGACATCCTCGCCGCGCTGCCCAACCTGCCCGCCGCCGATATCCCCGATGGCGAGGACGAAGACGGCAATGTCGAAATCGCGCGCTGGGGCACCCCGCGCAGCTTCGATTTCGCGCCGCAGGAGCACGCCGACTTCGCCCCCGCGCTCGGACTCGATTTCGAAACGGCAGCCAAGATGTCGGGCGCCCGCTTTGCGTTTCTTCGTGGCCAGATGGCGCGGCTCGAACGCGCGCTCGGCCAGTTCATGATCGATCGGCAGACGATCGACGCGGGCTACACCGAATGCGCCACCCCGCTGATGGTGCGCGACGAAGCCGCGTTCGGCACCACCCAGCTCCCCAAATTCCGCGAGGATCTGTTTCAGACCACCGATGGCCGCTGGCTGATCTCGACCTCCGAGATGAGCCTGACCAACGCGGTGCGGGAGGAAATCCTGCCCGAGGCCGATCTGCCGATCCGCATGACCGCGCTCACCCCCTGCTTCCGCTCCGAAGCCGGGTCGGCGGGGCGCGACACCCGCGGCTATATCCGCCAGCATCAGTTCTGGAAGGTCGAGCTCGTGTCGATCGTCCGTCCCGAGGACAGCGACGCCGAACTCGAACGCAAAACGCGCGCCGCCGAGACGATTCTGGAAGCGCTAGAGCTGCCCTATCGCAAAATGCTGCTCTGCGCCGGCGACATGGGCTTTGCGGCGCGCAAAACCTATGACCTCGAAGTGTGGCTGCCCGGCCAGAACGCCTATCGCGAGATTTCGAGCTGCTCGAACTGCGGCGATTTCCAGGCGCGGCGCATGAACACCCGCTTCCGGCGTGACGGCGCGAAGGGCAACGAGTTCGTCCATACGCTGAACGGGTCGGGGCTCGCGGTCGGGCGGACACTGGTCGCGGTGCTCGAAAATTATCAGCAGGCCGACGGCAGTGTCATCGTTCCCGATGCGCTGCTGCCGTACATGGGCGGCATCACGCGCCTGACCCCGATCCACTAAACCATCGTCACCCTCGGACGAGGCACGAGACTCGTCCGACTTGATCCGGGGTCCAGTGCGGCGGTGGCGTCATGGATCCCGGATCAGGTCCGGGGTGACGAAGAAGGAAAGATCAAAGTGCGCATCCTCCTCACCAACGACGACGGCTATCACGCCCCTGGCCTTGCGGTGCTCGAAGCGATCGCGCGCCAGCTCTCCGACGACATCTGGGTCTGCGCCCCCGCCGAGGAACAGTCGGGCGCCGGCCACTCGCTGACCCTCTCGCGCCCGGTGCGGATTCGCGACCATGGCCCGCAGCGCTGGTCGTGCAGCGGCACCCCGACCGATTCGGTGATGATGGCGATCAGCAAGCTGATGCCGGACAAACCCGACCTGATCCTGTCGGGGGTCAACCGCGGCGCCAACCTTGGCGACGACGTCACTTACTCGGGCACCGTCTCGGCAGCGATCGAGGGCGCGCTCGCGGGCATCCGCTCGATCGCGCTCAGCCAGGTTTACGCGAAGGAAGGGATGGGCGACACGGTGCCGTTCGAGCCCGCCGAAGTGTGGGGCGCCAAGGTACTGCGCCCGTTGATCGACATGGACATGGCGCCGCGCACGCTGATCAATGTCAACTTCCCGGCGATCCCCGCCGCCGAGGTTCAGGGCATCCGCGTCACCCGCCAGGGCTTTCACGATTATGGCCGCGGTTCGATCGTCGAAGGCACCGACCCGCGCGGCTATCGCTATTACTGGTTCGGCCTGCACGGCATCGAACATTCGCCGGGGCACGACAGCGACCTTGAAGCGATCGACGACCGCTATATCTCGGTCACCCCGCTCCAGCTCGACCTGACCCACGGTGCGTCGCTGGCAGCACTGCGCGCGGCTTATGGGAGCGAAACACGCTAACCTCGTCATCCCGGCGGAAAACAAGAAATCTGTGCCGTGGCGAGACAGAAGTCTAGCCACCACCCTTTTGCTTTGGCAAAGAGGCCGCGTGGGGGAAATCAGACGACATCTCGGGGCTTTGCTGTGCGCGCTGCCGCTCGCCGCTTGTATCCCGGCCGCCCCGGCTCCACCATCACGGCCCGTCGCCCCGGCGTCTGCTCCGATCCCTGCCCCCGACAGCTTCGACTTTGAACGGCGCCCTGTGGGCGATGTCGTCGGCGGCGACGCCCGGCCGACCTGGACGCTGAAACCCGTCGCAACCAACGCCGTGCGAGTAAGCGCAGGCGCCTATACCGTCCGCCCCGGCGACACATTGCGCGCGATCGGCGAGATGACCGGTGCGGGGTCCGAAGCGCTCGCGATGGAAAACGATCTGACCCCGCCCTTCACCCTGCGCGCGGGCCAGCCACTCCGCATCCCCGCCGGCCTCTACCATCGCGTCGGCAGCGGCGAGACCGGGATTGGCATCGCGGCCGCTTACGGGGTCGACTGGGGCGAGATCATCACGATCAACGCGCTGTCCGAACCCTATATCCTGCGGATCGGCCAGCGGCTTCGCCTGCCCGCCGATGCGCGCGCTGTGCCACCCGGTCCCGTCAATGTCGGCGCCCGCGCCGCCGCTTTCACCCTCGACATCGACGACATTGCCACCGGCAGCCAGCCCGCGCTCTCCGAAAGCGGCCGACCGACGGTGGCGAGCGTCGCGCCGCGCCAACCAGTCACCACCGCCATCGCCCAACCGGCACGTTTCGCTGGCCGCTTCGAATGGCCGCTCAATGGCCCGATCCTCGCGCGCTTCGGACCGCTTGCGCCGGGCAAAGTCAGCGACGGGATTAACATCGCTGCCGCAGCAGGAACTCCGATCCGCGCCGCCGCCGACGGCGTCGTCGCCTATGCCGGCGACCAGATTGGCGTTTATGGCGGGCTGATCCTGATCAACCACGGCGGCGGCTGGGTCAGCGCCTATGGCCATGCCGCGCGCATCGACGTCCAGCGCGGTCAGGCGGTGCGGATGGGCGACGTCATCGGCCGCGCGGGTGCGACCGGACAGGTCCAGACGTCGCAACTCCATTTCCAGCTGCGCAAAAATCGCATACCCGTCGATCCGATGAAGCAACTCCCGCCCCGATGAGCGATCGCAAACCGGCCAAGCTGAAGCTGCATCACCGCTTCCAGCCGCTGAAACGCGCCAGCAAATGGCCGATCTGGGCCGATGTCATCGCGCGGCTCGGCCTCGCCTTCTTCCTGATCGGCATCGTCGTACTCGTCCACTGGATCGACCGCGCCGGGCTGAAGGACAGCCACGACGGCCAGATCAGCTTCCTCGACGTCGTCTATTTCACGATGATCTCGGTCACCACCACCGGCTTTGGCGACATCGCCCCGGTGTCCGACCGCTCGCGGTTGATCGAGGCGGTGATCGTCACCCCGATCCGCATCATGGTGCTCTTCATCTTCGTCGGCACCGCCTATAATTTCGTCCTCAAACGCACATGGGAAAAATGGCGTATGGCCCGCATCCAGGCAAAGCTCACCGACCATATCGTCGTCCTCGGCTATGGCACCAGCGGCGCCGAGGCGGTCCGCGAACTGATCGCGCGCGGTACCGATCCGACCTGCATCGTCGTCATCGACCAGTCGGCATCGCGGATCGAAGAGGCCGAAGCGATGGGCTGCAATGTATTGCAGGGCGACGCATCGAACGACGACACGCTGATCGACGTCCATATCGCGCGGGCGCAGGCGGTGCTGGTGTCGGCGGGGCGCGACGACACGTCGATCCTGATGGTCCTCACCGTCCGCCACCTGTCGCCCAAAGTGCCGATCAGCGTCGTGATCCGCGCTCAGGATAACGAGCTGCTGGCGCGGCAGGCGGGCGCGAACAATGTCATCAACCCGGTCAGCTTCACCGGCCTGCTGCTCGCGGGATCGGCGCAGGGCGCGCATGTCGCCGACTATATGGCCGACCTTGCCAGCATCGGCGGCCGCGTCCAGCTACGCGAACGCCCGGTCGCGGCCGAAGAGGTCGGGCGCAGTATCGACCAGCTCGCCAGCGAAGGCCGCGGGCTGCGCATCTATCGCGGCGGCAAGCCCTTCGGCTTTTGGGAGTCCGAAGCCCAGAGCCTCGCCCCCGGCGACATGATCGTCGAAGTCATCCGCTGCGAAGAATGCGAAGCGAGCGTGCCCGGCGGCTAGCCCCGCCAGAAGAGCCAACCTGCCCACAGCCAACCCACGATCAGCAAACTGCCGCCGACCGGCGTCACCGCCCCCAGCCAACGCGGCGCACCCATCGCCATGGCATATAATGTGATGGCAAAAACGGCCGCGCCGACCAGCAGCATAATCGCCGGTCCGCGCGCCACACCCATGATCGCCAGCGCCGCGACCGCGTGAACCAGCTGATACAGCCCGCCGGTGCGCAGCCATTCGGCCTCCTGCTGCCCCGCCGCGCCGTGCGCGCCGAACGCGCCCGCCGCCACCGCGATCGCCGCTGAAACTGCCGCAAATACGCCTATGCTCATCCGTCACCCTATCCGCTTGCAATGCCGCACCAATCGGCCAAGCTGTAAACCGATGACAGGGAGAAGGCGATGCCCCGCGACGTTCCACTTCCGCAAGGGTTAAAGCCGCCAAGTCGGCTTGCGCAGCTCGGCGAACTTGTGCTGCCGTTCGATCTGCTGCGCTACGGCCTTGGCGGCTATCACCTTCTCGGCGCGCCGCGCGGCGACGGGCGGTCGGTCGCACTGCTCCCCGGCTATGGCGCGTCCGAACTCTCGATGCGGCCGCTCGAGGCGTATCTGCGCCACCTCGGCTATCATGTCCGCGACTGGGGCATGGGCCGCAATCAGGGCCGCGTCGCCGCCGACGTCGAACGCTTTGCCGCGCAGGCGACCGAGTGGGTCAAAACCGACGGCGCCCCGCTCACCCTCATCGGCTGGAGCCTCGGCGGCGTCATCGCCCGCGAAACCGCGCGCACTTACCCGCAGCTCGTGCGCGAGATCATCACCATGGGCACCCCGATCATCGGCGGCCCCAAATACACCGCGCTCGCGCAGCGCTTTGCGGGGCGTGACTTCGATGCGATCGAGCGCGAGATCCATGCGCGCAACATGAAAGGTCTGACCCAGCCGCTCACCGTCATCTACTCCGACCGCGACGGCATCGTCGGGCCGGATATTGCGGTCGACATCTACAATCCGCAGGCGCGCAACATAAAGGTCGACAGCACGCATCTGGGCCTTGGGATCAACCCGCGTGTATGGCGGATCGTCGCGAATACGTTGGCAGGCGTGACAAACCCCGAAAAATAGACTAGGGGCGCCGCCAATCATGACAGTCAAAACCCTCCCCACCCAGCCGAAGGTCGGCATGGTTTCGCTCGGCTGCCCCAAGGCGCTCGTCGACAGCGAACGGATTCTGACCAAGCTGCGCGCCGACGGCTACGGTCTGTCGCCCGATTATGCGGGCGCCGACGTCGTGCTCGTCAACACCTGCGGCTTCCTCGACTCGGCGAAGGAAGAAAGCCTCGAGGCAATTGGCGAAGCGATGGCCGAGAATGGCCGCGTCATCGTCACCGGCTGCATGGGCAATGAGGCCGACGTCATCCGCGCCCGCTTCCCGAACGTCCTCGCGGTCACCGGCGCGCATCAATATGAGCAGGTCGTCGATGCCGTCCACGAAGCCGCGCCGCCGACGCAGGGTCCGTTCGTCGATCTGGTTCCCGAAGGCGGGCTGAAGCTGACGCCGCGGCACTACAGCTATCTGAAGATCAGCGAAGGCTGCAACCACAGCTGCTCCTTCTGCATCATCCCTGACCTGCGCGGCAAACTCGTCAGCCGCCGCATCGACGCGGTGCTGCGCGAGGCCGAAAAGCTTGTCGCCGCCGGGACCAAGGAACTGCTGGTGATCAGTCAGGACACCTCGGCCTACGGCGTCGACACCCGCCACGACCCGCGCCAGTGGAAGGGCCGCGAAGTCCGCGCCCATATGACCGACCTCGCCCGCGAACTCGGCCAGCTCCAGACCCGCGAAGGCCGCGCCCCATGGGTGCGTCTCCACTATGTCTATCCCTATCCCCACGTCGACGCGGTCATCCCGCTGATGGCCGAAGGGCTTCTGACGCCTTATCTGGACATCCCCTTCCAGCACGCGAGCCCAAGCGTCCTCAAGCGCATGAAGCGCCCGGCGAACGAAGCGAAGGTGCTCGAACGCCTCAAGAACTGGCGCACCATCGCCCCCGACATCGCGATCCGCTCCAGCTTCGTCGTCGGCTTCCCCGGCGAGACCGAGAGTGATTTCCAGTATCTCCTCGACTGGCTCGACGAAGCCCAGCTCGACCGCGTCGGCGCCTTCCGCTTCGAACCCGTCGCAGGCGCGCAGGCCAACGCGCTCGACGACCAGGTTCCCGAAGAGCTCAAGGAAGAGCGCTACCAGCGCATCATGGAAAAAACCGCCGCGATCAGCGCCGCCAAGCTCGAAGCCAAGATCGGCCGCACCCTTCCCGTGATCATCGACGAAGTCGGCGAAGCGGACGAGGACGGCAGCATCGGCGCTACGGGCCGCTCACAGGCCGATGCGCCCGAAATCGACGGCCATGTCTATCTGCGCGACGTGGCGGGGACGTTGAAATCCGGCGACATCGTCGATGTCGCGATCGAGGATGCGGACGAGCATGATTTGTTTGGGGTCGTAACCGGCTGAACGGTTGATTTGTTGGAACGGCTTTTACTGTTCGATGTTAATGGAAGGCATCGAACAGGGGCCGTACCATGCGAATAATCAAGGCACTTGCCACTCTGTTCTTGCTCGGATCCCTCACGGGCTGCGACCGCCAGACCAAGGTAGAAGCGCCGCCCCGTGCCACCGACAAGGCGCCTTCGCCCACGCAGACGTCGCTGATTGCGGTGCCGATCAACGCCGATACCACCGCGCTCAAACAAGCGCTGGAACGCGCGGTGCCGAAGACGCTGTGGACGATCAACCGGCGCGAGCGCGCGTGCGTCAAGCCGCAGCAGGTCAAGGTTTTTGGCAAGAAGGTCAAGGTCACGCCGCCCATCCCTTGCACCATCGTCGGGCGCGTCACACGCGGGCCGCTGCGGCTGCGCGGCGTGGGCGACGAGATTATCGTCGATGTCCCTCTCAACGCCATGATCGCCGCACGCGACGTCGGTGGGGTGCTCAAGGGGGAGACCGCGACCGGCGCCGCAATGGCGCACGCGCGGGTCAAGATCGACATCACCCCCGACTGGCGCACCCGCGGCACGGCGCGGATCAGCTATGGCTGGACCAGGGCGCCGGGGATCGATTTCCTCGGTAAACGCATCACCTTTACCGACGAGGCCGACGCCAAGCTGAAACCCGTTGTGCGCGACGTCGAGCGCGAGGTGAACCGCGAGATCGCCCGCATCGACGTCCGCAAACAGGCGTCCGAGGTGTGGCGGCAGAGCTTCACCGCGCTCGAACTCAATCGTGACAAGCCGCCCGTGTGGATGCGCGTCACCCCGCAGCGCATCCTGTATGGCGGATACCGGATGGAGGGGCAGCAGATGCGGCTCAATCTCGGGCTCGAAGCGATCACCGAGACCTTTGTTTCGGGGCGGCCCACCGATCCGACGCCGACCCCGTTGCCGAATATGGTCCGCGAGGCGCCCACGCCGCACCTCGACGTGCGGGTACCGGTACTCGCCGACTATGCCCAGCTTCAGCCCGTGGTCGATCGCGCGCTGCTCAAGCGGTCGGCGCGGCCGTTTGTCTTGCCCAAGGTCGGACCGATGACGGTCAAATTTGGCAAATCGACAATCTATGGCGCGCCCGATGGTCGCATCGCGGTCGGCGTCGATGTCGCCATGCGGCTCGCCAGCCGCACCGGCGAGCCGACCCGCGGCCGCATCTGGATGACCGCGGTTCCCGTCAACAAGCCGGGTTCGGCCGAGGTGCATTTCACCAATCTATCGATCAACGGCGACACCGACGGGGTTGGCGGCGACCTGCTGATCACGCTCGGCCAGAGCCCCGGCTTTGCTCCGCTGATCGCCGATGCGCTGACGCAGAATTTCGCGCGCGACCTCGGCGAGTTACAGGGCAAGATCAAGCGCGCGGTCGATCAGCGGCGCGAAGGCGCCTTTGTCATTCGCACCCGCGTCGATGGCTTCGAGATTGGCCAGATCAAGGCCTATGGCAACGGCCTGTACCTGCCGGTGCGAATGGTCGGCGGGGCCAGCGTCGATTATCGCCCAGCGAAATGATCAGAACAGGCGGGTGAGACCATAGAAGGCCGCCGCAACGATCGCGCTCGCCGGGATGGTGATGAACCACGCCGCGACGACATTGCTCGCGACACCCCAACGCACCGCGCTGGCGCGGCGCGCGACGCCGGCGCCGATAATGCTGCCGGTGATCGTATGCGTCGTCGACACCGGGATGCCGAGCAGGCTGGCGGTGAACACCATGATCGACCCGCCGGTCGACGCAGCAAACCCCTGATGGTGCGACAGCTTGGTGATCCGCCCGCCCATCGTCTCGATGATCTTCCACCCGCCCGACAGCGTGCCGAGCGCGATTGCGACATAGCAGCTGAACGCCACCCAGTGCGGGACGTGAAACTCACCCTTCAGATAACCGGTCGAATAGAGCAGCACGGCGATGATCCCCATCGTCTTTTGCGCATCGTTCAGCCCATGGCTGATCGAATAAGCCGCCGACGACAGCAAGTGGAGGCGGCGAAATGTCTTTTCGGCGAATTTGGCGGTCGCGCGGTGCAGCGCCCAGCTGCTGACCAGCATCACCATCATCGCCAGCAACATGCCGAGCATCGGCGACAGGAAGATTGCGATGACGGTCTTGTTGAGCCCGGTCCACTCGATCCCCTCGAACCCCGCATGCGCGACGCCGGCGCCGACGATCCCGCCGACGAGCGCGTGGCTCGACGACGAGGGGATGCCCTTCAGCCAGGTGACGACGTTCCAGAACATCGCCCCGACCAGCGCCCCGAACACCACCGCGGGCGTCACCAGATCTTTGTCGATGATGCCCTTGCCGATCGTCTCGGCAACCTTGTGCAGTTCGGGAAAGATCACCGACAGGAAATAGGCGGCGAAGTTGAAGAAGGCAGCAAAGACCACCGCCTGCACCGGGCGCAGCAGCCGCGTCGCGACGACCGTCGCAATGCTGTTCGCGGCGTCGTGCAGCCCGTTCAGGAAATCGAACGCCAGCGCCAGGATGACCAGGCCGACGAGCAGTGGGAAAGCGAGTTCGTGCATGGTTTGCGCCCCCGCTTATGCGTGGTCGATGACCAGGCCGTCGATCTCGTTCGCGACATCCTCGAAACTGTCGGTGACGCGTTCAAGGTGACGGTAGAGTTCACGCCCGATCAGGAAGCGGGCGCTGTTCGATTGCCCATGTTCCTTGAACAGGCGCTTGAGGCCCGCGGCGTGGATTTCGTCGGCATGGCCTTCCATCCGCACCAGCCGCTCGGTCAGCTCATGAAGGCGTGTGGCGTTGGCAGAAATATTGCGGAGCAGCGGCAACGCCTCGGCGGTCAGCCGCGCGGCGTCGACGATGATACCGCCGATGTCGCGCATTTCGGGTTCAAATTCGGTAACGTCGTACAGATCGACGGCGCCCGCGGTCTTTTGCATCTCGTCGATCGCGTCGTCCATCGACGCGATCAGGCTGGTGATCGCGCTGCGGTCGAAGGGGGTCAGGAAGGTGCGACGGACGGTCTGCAGCACTTCGCGCGTGATCGCATCGGCGTCATGCTCGCGTTCGATGATTTCCTGCACATGATCGGCCATCCCCTCGCCGCCCTGCAACATCCGCGACAGTGCATTCGCGCCCGCAACGAGCGTCGCGGCATGGCTTTCGAACAATTCAAAGAAATTACCCTGTCGCGGCAGCAATCGCTGAAACCATGCGAACATTCGGCTTACCCCTGCTTTTTCTGCAACATTCTGAACAGCGCTGCGCGGCGCGGCGACGGCACGAAAACCGCCATCGCCGAACGAACGGATCAGCGCTTGCAGATCCGGCTCTTCGACCGCCGAAGCGGCATCGCGAAACGAGAACCATTTGCGCTCGCGCTCATCCATTTCTTTCCACTCGGCGAGCTCATTGGTCACGGCGAGCGGAAACACTTCGACATTGTACATAATCGCCGCGCCGTTCGCGCGGCGCTTGCGATATTCATAGCTGCCGATCGGGGTCGGACACACCGCCCCGGTGACGCCGGCCTCTTCCTCGGCTTCGACAGCCGCGGCGGCGTGGCGCGTCATGCCGGTCAGCGGATTGCCCTTTGGCACCACCCAGCGTTTCGTTTCGCGCGACGTGATCAGCAGGATTTCGGTCGGGCCATCATGGGCGGGACCGCTGAAGCGATAAGGAAGGACGGCGATCTGACGCATGGGCTCAATCCTTTCCTGCAAGCGCGGGCGCGGCGGCCCAGGGTGACAAAAGCGTTACGCCCCTATGACAATATTGTGACAGCGACAAGCAGGCTTCACCCGGCGCTGCTTTCCGTAAACGTCAATTCGATTGCAAAATGCAACGCGGTGCGTAAGCTGCCGTCAAACATAGTCGGGAGACAGGATGATGGCAGGCACCGCGACGATGGAACGCGCCGCAGAAACGAACGCTGCACCCGTCGATCAGGATGTGCTGATCGTCGGCGCCGGGATTTCGGGCATCGGCATGGCGGTCCACCTGCAACAATATAGCCCGGACCGCAGCTTCGCGCTCGTCGAACGCCGCGCTAACCTTGGCGGCACCTGGGATCTGTTCCGCTACCCGGGCATCCGGTCGGACAGCGACATGCACACGCTGGGGTTCGTATTCGAACCGTGGAAGCATGAAAAGACAATCGCCGATGGTCCGGCGATCCTCGAATATCTCAATCGCATCGTCGACGAACGCCACATCCGCGAACGCATCCGTTTCGACCGCAAGGTCGTCGGCGCCGACTGGGACAGCGCTGCCGCACGCTGGACGGTGATGCTGGAGGATGAAAAGGGCGGGACGTCGACGACAACCGCACGCTGGCTTTATCTTGGCGCCGGCTATTACGACTATGACGAACCCTTCGATGCCACTTTCACTGGCCGCGAGGATTTCAAGGGCCAGATCCTCCATCCGCAATTCTGGCCGAAGAATCTCGATTATTCGGACAAGAAGATCGTGGTGATCGGATCGGGCGCGACTGCAGTGACGATCGTCCCGGCGATGTCGGACAAGGCAGCGCATGTTACGATGCTCCAACGCACGCCGACCTGGTTTGCCATCCGCCCCGCCAAGGACGGCCTCGCCAATTTCCTGCGCAAGATCCTGCCCGAGAAGCTGGCCTATAAAATTACGCGCTTCAAGAATGTGAAGATGCAGGACATCGTCTTCCGCAAGGCGCGCGAGAAACCCGAAAAAGTGCGCGACTTCCTGACCAAGCAGATCAAGAAGAGCCTTGGCGACCGCTACGATGCCGAAGCGTTCACCCCGCCTTATAACCCGTGGGAACAGCGGCTGTGCCTCGTCCCTGACGCCGATTTCTTCGAAGCGATCAAGGCCGACAAGGCCTCGGTCGTCACCGACCATATCGAACGATTTGACGCAGCCGGCATCAAGTTGAAGTCGGGCAAGCATCTCGACGCCGACATCATTGTGACTGCGACCGGTTTGAAGCTTGCGGTCGCGGGCAAGATTCCAGTGCGTGTCGACGGCGCGCTCGTCGACTGGAGCGAGCATTTTTACTACAAGGCGTGCATGTTCTCGAACGTCCCGAACTTCTCGGCGGTGTTCGGTTATCTCAACGCCAGCTGGACACTGCGCGCCGACATCGTCGCCGAATATGTCTGCCGCGTACTCAACCATATGGACACGACCGGGACGACCGTCGCGACCCCGGCGCTCGCCGACCCCGCGACGCTGACCGAAGAGAATATCTTTGATTTCTCATCGGGCTATATCCAGCGCTCGCTGCACATCATGCCGAAAAATGCCGACAAGCTGCCCTGGCGGCTCAACCAGAATTATATCCAGGACCGCATCGACATGAAAACCGGCGCGATCGACGACGGCGTACTGGCGTTCGGCAATGCGCGCGCGGTGGCTTCGGCACCCGCCGAGCTGGAAGCGGCCGAATAGAGCGTTTCGGATCGCGCCAACGATCGTCCGACCGCGTCAATTGATCGGCAGGAAGTCCCGCGCATATTCGGCCTTTGCCGCGTCGACCAGCGCACCGGTCACCGGCACGTTGATCTTGTAGCTGCCCTCGGCAAACGCGCCGATTTCATATGGCGCGATGGCGATCGTCATGCGGTCGAGATAGCGGCCGTCGGATGAGCCGAGCCACACCGTCTGCGCCGACGCCGGCGGGCATTGCGCGAACGGGCTGTCCGGCGCCTCCTCTGCGACAATGCGTTTGGCCGCCTTGGCGCGCTTGATCCCTGCACAGAAAGGCTCGCGGATCGCGTCGTCGAACGCCTCACCGCTGGTGAACAGGTCGAGCGGCTGGAGCTGCTTCGCCCGATTGCGGTCCCACAACAGCGTGGCAAAGTTCGTCATGCCATGAGCGCCGCCGGTATAGCTCTGGATCTCCGCTGACAGGCTCAGGAAGCGCGGGGTATTCGACACCCGCTGCCACGATTGCGAATGGCTATGCGCGCGATAGGGGAAACCCGCCTTCTCTGCCGCAGCCTTGTCGCGCCGGGCTGCTGCGATCAACGCGTCGCGCTTGATCGCGCGATCATTGTCGAGCCATGCAGCAAGCTCGGGGATCGCCGCCGCCTGGCGCGGATAAGCATAAGCGAATTCGACGAGGTCATTACTTTCCTTGACGTTCGACGCCACGGCATTGCTGGCCACCACGTCGGCGACCGCGCTTGGCGGCGCACCCCGCACCGCCGCGGCCGCTGCCTTCTCGGCCGGAGTCGGCGGGTCATCGGCGCAGCCCGAAAGGAGCGCGGCGCCGGTCAGGATCAGCAGCGCGGTGCGAAGCGGTATTGCGGTCGTCATGCCAGTATAACGCCGGGAATCGACAAAATATCCATGGCGGCCTAGCACTGCCGCATGACCGACTATTCCGACCTGATCCAGCCCGACAAGGGGCAGGACGCCCGCACGATCCACCTCGTCGACAAAAAGGGCTATGACGAATGGCTCAAGGGCCGCAGCGCCCGCGAACGCGCGCACCTCGCCGCGGTGGGGTTCAAACCCGACGCCTATGTCCATGCTATCCTGCCCGGTGACGATCCTGACAAATGGGCTGTCGTGACCACGGTGGCCAAGGTCGATAGCCTGTCGGCCTGGTGCCTTGCCAAGCTGGGACAGATCCTGCCCGCCGGACGCTATCGGCTTGAGGGGCAGCAACCGGGCAAAGCCCTGTTCGGCTGGATGAGCGCGCAATATCGCTTCGATACCTATCGGTCGAAGGTCGAGACCAAGGGGCCGCGCGTGCTGCTGACCAGCGACGTCGGCGCGATCGCGCCGCTGGTGGCGGAAATGCGCGCAACCGCGCTGGTCCGCGACATGGTCAACACCCCCGCCGCCGATATGGGTCCGGCCGCGATCGAAAAGGCGGCCGAGCGCATCGCCAAGGCGCACGGCGGCAAGCTGACCGTCACCAGGGGCGAGGCGCTGGAACAGGGCTATCCCATGATTCACGCGGTCGGACGGGCCGCGGCCAAGCATCACGCCCCGCGCCTGATCGAGATCGAATGGGGCAAGGACGGCGATCCGCGCGTCGCGCTGGTCGGCAAGGGGATCAGCTTCGACAGCGGCGGGCTCGACATCAAGCCGGCGTCGGGCATGCGACTGATGAAAAAGGACATGGGCGGCGCCGCGCATGTGCTGGCGCTCGCCGAACTGGTGATGGCGAGCGGGCTGCCGGTGCGGCTGCACTGTCTGGTCGCAGCGGCGGAAAATGCGATTTCGGCCGATGCGTTTCGCCCCGGCGATGTGCTGAAAAGCCGCCTTGGGCTGACCGTCGAGATCGGCAACACCGACGCCGAGGGACGGCTGGTGCTGGGCGATGCGCTGGCCAGGGCTGGCGAGGACAAGCCCGAACTGATCGTCGATTTCGCAACACTGACCGGCGCTGCGCGCGTCGCGCTCGGTCCTGATCTGCCGCCGCTGTTCACCAATGACGACGCGCTCGCCGATGCGTTACTGGCCGCCGGGATCGAACGCGACGATCCGGTGTGGCGGATGCCGCTGTGGGACGGCTATGCCGATCTGCTCGAAACCGACATCGCCGACCTCGGCAATGCCGGCAGCTCGGCCTTTGCCGGGACGATCACCGCGGCGCTGTTCCTCAAACGCTTCGTGCCCGAAGGCGTGGCCTGGGCGCATCTCGACACCTTTGCCTGGCGCCCGTCGGCAAAGCCAGGGCGGTCCAAGGGCGGCGCAGCGCTGGGGTTGCGCGCCGCCTGGGCGATGTTGCAGGCGCGCTACGACCGCCGCGCGAAAGCCTGAACATTCTTGATAAAGCCCCTCCTGCTGGTCTAATGGCGCGCGATTGTCCGCCGGGGGCGCGGACCAGCTATTTACGGGACGGCAAGTGACAGCTCAAAGCGGCGATAATTCAGCGGCAAACCGCGTCCGCATGGGACGCCCCGGCGCCGTCGGCGCGGGCCGCGACCGTTTTGGCCTGAGCGGCACATCGCAGGCCTATGACCCGCGCATCGTTGCGATCCGTCCCGACCTCGCCGACATCGCCGTCGCCGGTCAGCATTTCGCCCCGCACTATGCGGCGCCGATGATGCGCAGCGGCGTGCTGCCCGCCGCGGTGCTGCGCGGATCACCCTCGCTCGATGCCGACCAGACGAGTGAATTGCTGTTCGGCGAAGGCTTTGCGCTGCTCGACCTGACGGGCGGCTGGGCGTGGGGCTATTGCCTCGCCGACCATTATGTCGGCTATCTGTCCGCCGATGCGCTCGCCGCACCGATTGCGCCGACCCACCGCGTCGAGATGATCGAAGCGATCCTCCATAGCGCGCCCGACGCTGCGAGCGGCGGCCCCGCCGTCCTGCCGCGCGGCGCGCTGGTGATGGGCGAGGTCGAGGGCGAGTGGCTCGCGACCGCGCACGGCTATCTGCCGCTCGCGGCGCTGGTCGAGGTCGGCGCCGAAGATCGCGATCCCGCCGGGCGCGCCGAAGAACTCATCGGCACCCCCTATCTGTGGGGCGGCCGCACGTCGAAGGGCATCGACTGTTCGGGGCTGGTCCAGCTTAGCTGGGCCGCCGCGGAAGTCCAGTTGCCGCGCGACAGCGATTTGCAGCTGGCAGCACTGGGGGCAGACAAGGATGTCGATCCGGCGGCGCTCGCGCGCGGCGATCTGGTATTCTTTCCCGGCCATGTCGGGATCATGGCCGACGGCCAAAACATCATCCACGCGAGCCGACGATGGATGGCGGTAAAGACAGAACCGCTGGCCGACGTCATCGCACGTTCGGCTGCCAAGGATCATAATCCGCCGGTGAGCGGATATAAACGACTGCGATAAATCATGACACAGACGGTCTTCATCGACGGCGCGGCGGGAACGACGGGCCTGGAAATTGCCGAGCGGCTGGCGGGGCGGAGCGAGTTTTCGCTGCTCGCGATCGACGACGCGCGACGCAAGGACGCGAGCGCGCGGCGCGAAGCGCTGAACGACGCCGATTTCGTCATTCTCTGCCTGCCCGACGATGCAGCGCGCGAAGCGGTGGCAATGATTGCCAATGACCGCACCCGCGTTATCGACGCATCAACCGCGCACCGCGTCGCGCCCGGTTGGGTCTATGGCTTTCCCGAAGTCAGCGGGCATGACGCCGTTGCCAGCGCGGCACGGGTATCGAACCCCGGTTGCTATTCGACCGGCTTTATCGCGCTGATCGCGCCGCTCGTCCGCGCCGGGCTGCTCCCCGCCGACTGGCCCTATGCCTGCAACGCGGTCAGCGGCTATTCGGGCGGCGGCAAGGCGCTGATCGAGCGGTTCGAGCAGGATCGCGATATCGCCTGGCGCGGCTATGCGCTGGGGCTCGGCCACAAGCATGTCCCCGAGATGCAGGCGCGCTGCGGCCTGTCGATCGCCCCGCTGTTTTCGCCATCGGTCATCCCCGCACATCGCGGCATGGTGGTCGATGTGCAACTGCCGCTTGCCGCGATGCCGAATGCGGGCGCTCCCGATGCGCTGCGCGCCGCGCTCGCCGATTTTTATGCCGCCAGCCCGATCGTCGTGATGGGCGAAGCGCCGTCGGACGGCGAGATGCTGCTCCGCGCATCGGACGCGGGCGACGACCGGATCGAGCTGTTTATGTTCGCCAATGCCGACGCCAGCCAGGCGCGCCTCGTCGCGCGGCTCGACAATCTGGGCAAAGGCGCGAGCGGCGCCTGCGTCCAGAATCTTAACATCATGGCGGGATTGCCCGAAACTGCGGGCCTGCGGCTTTAGCGCTTAGTGCACCGTGTCGAGAATATCCTCGACCGCCAGATAGGTGATCAGCCGTTCGATCTGGCGCCAGCGCGCAAAATGGACGTGGTTGCCGAGCACGCGATATTGCTCGGCGCGCGCGGCGGCGGCGAATCCCGCCTCTTCGCCATGCACGCGGATCAGCGCATGGGCATCCTCGACCGCGGCGCGATCGGTCAGAAATGGTGCAGGCAGATGCATGGAGTCCCCGTCTTTGCCTTGGAGCCGTTGTCCTAAAGCGCGCGCCTCACCGCGCCGTTCCCAACCGTGATGAAGATCCGGGTAAGGTTAATTGTGGCGCGCCTGCGGTTAACCCTTTGCTGCGTCGTGCCGCGCGTTTCGCCTCTTTGCCGCCGCGCTTCGTCCGTGTAGGTAAGAGCGATGCGCAAGATCCTGAAATATGTCGCCCTCGCCCTGTTGCTGCTGATCATCGTCGGCGGCGTGACGCTGTACGTCATGTCGCGCCCCGACGTGGCGCGCTTCTCGACCGCCGAACTCAGCGGCCGGGTGCCGGTGATGGCGTCGCAGAAAACCGAGACGTTCCCGACCATCAACGTACCCGAAGCGACAAGCTGGCCCGCAGGACAGGCGCCGCGCGCCGCACAGGGCCTGGCCGTCGCACGCTTTGCCGAAGGGCTGGACCATCCGCGCAATATGCTCGTGCTGCCCAATGGCGACGTGCTGGTGGCGGAAGCGCAAAGCCCGCCGCGCGACACGTCGGGTGTCGAGGGCAAGATCATGGGCAACCTGATGAGCAAGGGCGGCACCGGCCGCAAGCCGTCGGCCAATCGCATCACCCTGCTGCGCGACGCCGACGGCGACGGCAAGGCCGAGGTCAAGACCGCCTATCTCACCGGGCTGAACTCGCCCTATGGCATGGCGCTGGTCGGTGATACGCTGTACGTCGCCAACACCGACGCGCTGCTCGCCTTTCCCTATGTCGCGGGCGAGACGAAAATGAGCGGCAAAGGCGAAAAGATCGTCGACCTGCCCGCCAAAGGCTCCAACCGTCACTGGACCAAAAGCCTGGTCGCAGCACCCAATGGCTGGCTCTACATCGGGGTGGGCGCCGACAGCAATATTGGCGAAAAGGGCATGGCCCGCGAATTTCGCCGCGCCAGCGTCCTCGAAGTGCGCCCCGCGCAGAAATATGTCCGCACCTTTGCCGCGGGCATCCGCAACCCCGTCGGACTGGGCTTTTATCCCGGCAGCGAGCGGCTGTGGACCGTGGTCAACGAACGCGACATGCTGGGCAGCGATCTGGTCCCCGACTATCTGACCGACGTCACCGAGGGTGATTTCTATGGCTGGCCCTGGTATTATTGGGGCGGTTTCGTCGACCCGCGCGTCGATCCCGAGGCCGAAGATCGCCGCCAATATGTGAAGCGCCCCGAATATGGTCTGGGCGCGCATGTCGCGCCGCTGGGTATGACCTTCACGTCAGGTCTCGATCTTGGCGACCGCTGGGCGAACGGCGCACTGATCGCGCTGCACGGGTCATGGAACCGCGAGCCGGTCGCGGGTTACAGCGTCGTGTTCGTGAAGTTCGGCGCCAATGGCAAGCCGGTCGACGCGCTGCCCGTCACCCTGCTCGATCAGTTTCTGGGCAAAGATGGCAAGACGACACGTGGCCGCCCGGCCGATGTGAAGGTGGCGAAGGACGGCAGTGCGCTGGTTGCCGACGATACCGGCGGGGTGATCTGGCGGGTAGCAAAAGGGGTCTGACCTGTCGCGCAACAATTAAGTACCGTTGCGCCTTGTTGCAGCAGCATTTTCCGCCGCTGTCAGGAGCTTTCCCGCCTGCTCTAGCTCACCACTAATTAGTATGGCTTCGGCGCCGCATCGTTGTGCTTCGGTCGCCAATATCGGACTGAGCGCCTGCAAGACGGCGGGCGTCAAAACATCTGCTACACGTAAGTCAGCGTGGCGGCCCTTCAACTTTCCTAGAAAATAGGTGAGAACGGTCGTTATCCCGACAGTCTCTGCCGAGTCCGGCGCACCGCTCGAGATAGAGTTGCCCAACGCAATACTGCTCGCGGCAAGGCAATTGACGTCGGCACGGTCCTGATCAGAGAAGCCAAATGGCTCCGCCGCCGCGGCAGGTAGGGCAAGTACAACGGCTGCTGTAATAGCGAGCGGAGTGCCTGCCAACAGCCGCAATGCCTTAAACCCGCATCGGCATCAGCACGTACAGTGCCGGGCTCTTTTCGCTCTCACGGATCAGCGTCGGGGCGTTGGCGTCGGCGAGATGCAGCTCAACGGTGTCGCCATCAACCTGGCCCAGGATGTCGCTGAGATAGCGCGCGTTGAAGCCGATCTCGATCGCTTCGCTGTCGTAAACCGCCGCAACCTCTTCGGCCGCCGTGCCGTTTTCAGGGCTGGTGACGCTGAGCGTGATGCGGTCCTTGTCGAGGCTGACTTTCACCGCGCGCGTTTTTTCGCTGGCGATCGTCGAGACGCGGTCGACGCCCTGATACAGGCTTTTCGGATCGACCTTGAGCAGCTTGTCGTTCGCGGTCGGGATGACGCGGCTGTAGTCGGGGAAAGTGCCGTCGATCAGTTTCGAGGTCAGGATCGCGTTGCCGAGCTGGAAGCGGATCTTGCTCGCCGACAGGCTGATTTCGACATTGCCTTCGGCCTCGTCGAGCAGCTTGCGAATTTCGGTGACGCATTTGCGCGGCACGATGACGTCGGGCATCGTTTCGGCGCCCTCGGGGCGGGTGACGGTGTAGCGCGCGAGACGGTGGCCGTCGGTCGCCGCGGCCTTCAGCACCGGACCCGACGCATCTTCAGCGACGTGGAGGAAGATGCCGTTGAGGTAATAGCGCGTTTCCTCAGTGGAGATCGCAAAGCGCGTCTTGTCGATGATCTGGATCAGCTCGGCGACGGGCAGTTCGAAATTGGTCGGCAGGTCACCCTCGGCAATCACCGGGAAATCGTCGCGCGGCAGCGTCGGCAGGTTGAAGTTCGAGCGGCCGGCCTTGACCTGCATCTTGCCCTCGGCAGCCGCGAGGCTGACCTCGGCCCCCTCGGGCAGCTTGCGCGCGATCTCGAACAAAGTGTGCGCCGACACGGTGGTCGTCCCGGCGGTTTCGACCTTGGCCGCGATCGTTTCAACGACCTGCAGATCGAGGTCGGTCGCCATCAGCTTCAGCTGGCCCGATGCATCGGCTTCGATCAGGACGTTCGACAGGATGGGAATGGTATTGCGCCGCTCGACCACCGACTGGACGTGGCCAAGGCTCTTCAACAACACTGCGCGTTCGATCGTCGCTTTCATTCTAATCCGCCATCCCTGTGTTCCGCGGGAGAAGTCCCTGAAAGGGCCGCCATCGAAGGCGATTCGTTGCCCCGATTCCCGGCCCCTGAAAATGCCCACCTTCCTTAACGCACGCGTCGGCGGGTGCAAGCCATGCTTGCAAAGCATCCCCAATCGCGCGAACGAGGGCCGATGCAGCGCCGGGCCTCCCTTTTCCTCATGCTGGCGGCGATGCCCGCCATAGCGATCGCTGCCGCCCCGACGGCGCTCGGCGTTTTCGATGGCTGGGGCGCATTCCGCAATCCTGGGACCCCGCGCTGCTACGCCCTCGCCGCGCCCTCGGCGACGATCGGCACCCCGCAGGTCAAGGCCTATGCCAGCGTCGGTTACTGGCCCAAATCGAGGATCCGCGGTCAATTTTATGTCCGCCTGTCGAAAGCGCGCGCGCCGGGACGCGACCTGCGCCTCACCATCGGCGGTCGCCGCTTCATCCTGACCGGCAGCGGCGCGCATGGCTGGGCCAGCGACGCGCGGATGGACGCCGCGATCGTCGCCGCGATGCGGTCGGCGCCGAGCATGAGCGTTTCCAGCAGCACAGCCAGCGGCGGCGCGATCGCCGACACGTACCGGCTGCGCGGTGCCGCGACGGCGATCGATGCCGCGGCACTGGGCTGCGCGCGACTAGGCTAAGGCCTAATCTTCGCGAGCGCGCTTCGTCAGTTCCTTCGCCAAGAAATCCAGCACCAACCGCACCCGCGGCACATGCCGCAACCGTTCGTGGGTTAGCAGCCATAACCCGGTGGTATCTTCGCTCTTGGGCGGGATGCAACGGATCAGATCGGGTTCGCGATCGGCGATGAAGGCGGGCAATATGGTCAGGCCCATGCCCGAGCGCACCCCGGCAAGCAGCCCGGTGCCGCTGTCATATTGCATCACCACCGACTCTTCGAGCCCATATTGCTGGAGCCAGGCCAGATAGGGTTTCCAGACCCCGCCCCCGCCGCCGATAAAGGGATGCGCCGCCAGTTGCTCGCGGCTGTGCGGGATGCCGTGGCGGTCGGCATAATCGCGGCTGCAATAGACCGTCCACGGATTGTCGGCGATGCGCCGCCCGACCAGTCCCGCGCCGGTCGGCTGCTTGCTGCTACGGATCGCGATATCGGCGGCCCCGCTCGCCAGATCGCGCGCCTCGTCCGATGTGTCGAGCTGGATGTGAATGCCCGGATGTTCAGCACGCAGATCGCGCAGGATCGGCGGCAGGATTGTCACCGCGAAAATTTCCATCGTCGTCAAGCTGACCGTGCCGCCGGCATCGCGCGACGACGCGCCCGCCGCTTCGCCAAAACGATCGGCGGCTTCGCGCACCGCGGCCGCGCTCCCCAGCATCGCCTCCCCCACCGGGGTCAGCGCATAACCCGCCTGCCGCCGTTCGAAGAGGTTGAGCCCGGTCGCGGCCTCCAGCGCCGCGATGCGCCGGGCGACGGTCGTCTGGCTGACGCGCAGTGCCTGTGCGGCGGACAAGGTGCTGCCCGTTTCGGCGACGGCCAGAAAGGCTTTGAGGTCGTTCCAGTCATACATGGCGTCTTGTGCTTCATAGGCGCCTTTGCAGCATTCTGCAATTTTGCAGAATGGTTGCGCAACATCGTTGCTCCTGCCGCCACCAACGATCGCTTATCTGCTGATTACCGGCTTCCTCCCCTCCCCAACAGCCGGCCGATGGAGACATGAGATGAAAAAGCTTCTGATCCTCGCCGCGCTGGCCGCCACCTCGGTTGGCCAGCCCGCCCTCGCCCAATCGGCGCCCACGAACCCGAGCGTCGCCGTCCAGCACCGCGACCTCGACCTTAGAACCGAGGCCGGTGCCAAGAGCCTCGACCGCCGCATCTGGCGCGCGGTTGTCGAAGTGTGCGGCACCGCATCGGACTTCGATCTGAAAGGCAAGAACGATGTTCGGCAATGCCGCGCCGACACGCGGTTGACCGCCGCGGCGCAGGCCGAGTTGGCGATCGCCGGCGCAACGCGCAATCAGGCGATCCGCGTCAGCTCGATCCGCAAATGATCGGCGGAGCCGGGGCGATGTCGGCTGGCGAAAGGCGACAAGCCTATTTCACCAGCCCTTGCCCCGGCACCCAGCGCAGGTCGCAGCTGGCCGTCTGACCCAGCAGGACACGATCCCAAACATTCTTGTCGGCATCGGTGCCCTTGATCCGGGGCTTGGCGAGCGGTCGCCGGTCGAGATACAGTCCACTGATGAACGCGGTTAGCTGTTTGCCTTCGATCAGGCGCGACGATTTGGAATAAATCGCGTAGATTTGCGGTGCGTGCCCGCGGCGAAATATCGTCTGCGTTTTGGTTGAAGCAACCTGCACATCGCCCGCGCCGGGAGCCGAAAGCCCGTTGTAATCGGTGAAGATCCACTGTCCCGCGGGTCCCGAGATCAGCAATTCGACCCCGCTCGACCCGGCCCCGTTGACCTCTGCCTTTTCGCCCGATTCCAGCACGATCGTCGAATGGCGGGTGCAGATTTTCTGCCCCGGCGCCGCCGATGCGGTTTGCGGAACGGTCATGGCCAGACCGATTGCGGCCAGCGAAATTATGCGGTGCATGTGGATAATCCTTCAGGCGTCTGTCGATAGTCTAGGGCGCGCGGCAACCCCTGCCAGCCGTGATAATGTACTGGTTCAAGGGGGCCAATTGGCTAGCCGCGCCCGTCAAAGGCCGTACGCGCGCTTTCGACATCGGCCAGGTTCGCCTCGGCCCATTGCCACACGCCGCAAAAGGCCTCGCCCAGACTTTGCCCCAGCGCGGTCAGGCAATATTCCACCTTGGGCGGCACGACGGGATGGACGGTGCGAAGGACCAGCCCGTCGCGCTCCATCGCGCGCAGCGTTTGCGTCAGCATCTTCTGGCTGATCCCGGGAACCAGCTTTGACAGTCGCGTGAAGCGGCAGGTGCCATGATCCTCCAGCTCTTCGAGCACGAGCAAGGTCCATTTGTCGGCGACTCGGCCGATCAGTTCGTTGACCAGCGTCTCGACGCGCGGATCGACGGGCACATTCGGGTCGTAGGCATATTTTTCGGGGGCCGACATCTCGGGAAATCCAATTCTCTCTTTTTGGTAACTATAGCACTTTCGGGTGCCTACTTTCTTTTGGAGAGTATAGGGCTATTTCCGCCTTCTCACCATCCCCCACGGAGAAGACCCATGAAAACCACAGGCAACACCATCCTCGTCAGCGGCGGCGGGTCGGGCATCGGGCTGGCGCTCGCGCAGCGCTGGCACGACACAGGCAACACGGTCATCGTCACCGGCCGCAACGCTGCCAAGCTCGACGCCGCGATTGCCGGACGCCCGAACATGTCCGCGATGACGCTCGACGTCACCGATGCCGCCGCCATCGCGGCTTTCGCCAAAGAGGTCGTCGTCAGGCATCCGGGGCTGAACATTCTCGTCAATAACGCCGGGATCATGAGCAGCGAGGATGCGAGCGCGAAGCGCGATCTGGCCGAGGCCGAAGCGGCGGTCGTGACCAATATCCTCGGTCCGATCCGGCTGACCGACGCGCTGGTCGACCATCTGGCGGCGCAGGACGATGCCGCCATCGTCAATGTCACGTCGGGGCTGGCGTTCGTGCCGCTGCCCAAGGCGCCGACCTATTCAGCCACAAAGGCGGCGATGCACAGCTATTCGATTGCGCTCCGCATCCAGCTTGCGGGCAAGGTCGAAGTGATCGAACTGGCGCCGCCCGCGGTGCGCACCGATCTGACCCCCGGTCAGTCGACGCGCGAGAACTACATGCCGCTCGATGACTTCGCCGACGAGGTGATGGCGCTGTTCGCGGCCGAACCGACTCCTGAGGAGATACTGGTGCAGAACGTCCTGCCGCTGCGCAACGCCGAAGCGAACGGGAATGTACCCGCGGTGCTGGGGATGCTGGCGTCACTGTGACTCAATTCCCCTCCCTGAAAGGGAGGGGTTAGGGG
>JAEMRT010000128.1 GCA_016463225.1 Sphingopyxis sp.
ATGCAGATCATCGTTCGCGACAATAATGTCGACCAGGCCCTTCGCGCGCTCAAGAAGAAGCTGCAGCGTGAGGGCGTGTATCGCGAAATGAAGCTGCGCCGTCATTACGAGAAGCCCAGCGAAAAGCGCGCGCGTGAGCACGCCGCCGCCGTCCGCCGCGCCCGCAAGATGGAGCGCAAGCGCATGGAACGCGACGGGATCAAGTAAGACCCGTCCTTCCTTTAGGGATTCGGATCGTGAAACAGGCGCTGCGGGCAACCGCGGCGCCTTTTTCGTTGCGCCCCTTCTTTCTTCGTCACCCCGGACTTGATCCGGGGTCCAAGCGACCGAGGTGGCTATGGATCCCGGATCAAGTCCGGGATGACGATAGTGGGAAAGTCGACGCAGCCTACCACATCGGCGCCCGCGATCCTCCCGCGCGCAATTCACGCTGGACCGCCCCGCGCTGCTCCGCCTATAGGCGGGCGCGACAATTTTGCTCTGCGGAGCAACGGTAAGGATCAGCGACAATGAGCGTGACGACGGTTCCCCTGCGCCCGGTGAGCAAAAGCGGCCTGTGGCTGATGTGGTTCGGCCTGCTGGCGCTGCTCGTGGCGGGTGCCGCCTTTGCCTGGCACATGACCCCGCGCATCGGGTTTGAAGTCGTCAAGGAAGGCACCGGCAACAGCCCGACCAAGGCTGACGTCGTGCTGGTCAAATATGAAGGCAAGCTCGACGACGGCACCGTTTTTGACGCCAATGAACAGGCCCCGATGCAGGTCGCCGGGGTCGTTCCCGGCTTTTCCGAAGCACTGACGCGGATGAAAAAGGGCGGCGAGTACAAGATCACCATCCCGCCGCAGCTGGGTTATGGCGACCGTGCGACGGGACCGATCCCGGCCGGCAGCACTCTCCATTTTACCGTGACGTTGCTCGATTTCCGTTCGGAGGCCGAGGTCCGCGCGATGCAGCAGCAGATGCAGCAACAGCAGCAGATGATGCAGCAGCAACAGATGATGCAGGGCGCGCCGGGTGCCGCTGGTCCGGGCGGTCCACCGCCGGGTGCGCCGCAGCCGTAACATGACGTCGCCCCCGCGAAGGCGGGGGCCGTGTAAGGCAGCCCACGGCGCCCCCCGCCTTTCGCGGGGACGACGGTTCTAGTTCGCTGCCGCGTTCCCAACCTTCGGCGCCCCAGCCGCATTACGCTCGGCTTCGCGTTCCAGCGCGACCTTGATCATCGCGACGATCGGGTCAGCGAGGAACAGCCCCATGATGCCGAGCAAGGCGCCGAACAGGATCTGCGCGCCGAGCACCAGCGCGGGGGCGAGATCGACGGTCTTTTTGGCGACCATCGGGACGATCAGATAGCCGTCGACTGTCTGCACGACGAGATAGATGACGATCGCCCACAACCCGGCGTCGGTCCCGGCCGAAAAGCCGACGAGCACCAGCAGCACGCCCGACACGATCGCGCCGATATTGGGAATGAAGGCGAGCAGGCCGGTGAGCAGACCGAGCAGGGCCGCCATCGGGATGCCGACCGCCATGCAGGCGAGCCAAGTCCCTATCCCCTCGACCAGCATGCCGAGCAGGCGGCCCGCCATCAACCGCCGCAATGTGAATCCCATCCGCGCGGTGGTGATATAAAAATTCTCGCGGTTCTTCATCGGCAGCATCCACGCGACGCCGCGTTCGTACAGCCGCGGCTCGATCGCGATGAACACGCCGAGGACAAGGATCATTACCAGACTGGTGAATGCGCCAACGACCGAGCCGACCGCGGCGGTGACGCGGCCGAAGGTGCCGGCGAAATTGTCCGAGATCGTCTTGGTATCGAGCTGGAAGCTGCCCATGCCATGATCGCTGGCCCATGCGGCGAGGCGCTCGATCTGCCCCATCACGACGCTTTGCAGCGACGCGGCCTGCGACGCGATCTGCGATCCGGCGAACATCGCGGTCCAGATCATGAAGAGAAGAACCGAAAGGCAGACGATCAAAAGGCGCCAGCTGCGTCCGATCGGCAGGACGCGGCCGAGCAAACGGGTGCCGCCGTCGAGGATGGCGGCCATGACGATCGCCGCAAAGATCAGCAGGATCGGCTGGATCAACACGATGCACGCGCCGATCAGCAGCGCGAGCCCGAGCCAGACACTCGCCTTGAGCAATTCGGTGCGGACGAGGTGGCTGCGAATCTCGGTGGGGCCGGGGGCGTTGGCGGTGGCCTTGGCGCGCGCCTGAGCGCGCTCTTTTCGCTCGACCCGCTCCACCATGAACTCGCTCCCTATTTTGCTGTGCTGCTACGTTCGGGCCGCAAGTCGGTTCCCGCGCGATCGGAGCGTAGCGCGTTGAACCAGCTCAGCGGGTTGTACCATATCGCCGTGCCGTCGGTCGAAAAGCTGATGATTTCGGCGCGTCCGGCGATGGTGTCGAACGGGACGGGGCCGCCAAGGCCTTTGAGTTCGGTCGCGACGCGGCTGTCGGCGCTGCCGTCGCGGTTGTCGCCCATCAGGAACAGGTGATCAGCGGGCACCTTGATCGGGCCGTAATCGTCGGTCGTGTATCCCGGCCCCATATCGATGGTGTCGAAGGTCGCGCCGCCGGGCAGTGTTTCGCGCACGATCGGCAGTTCGAGCATCTCGCGCCCGTCGGCGCCGCGGGTGATGAACCGATCGAGGCTGCTCTCGCCGCTGGGCAGATTGGGATCGACCGGAATTGCGAGCAGCGGCTGGACTTCGCGCTTCACCGGCTTGCCGTTGATGCTGAGTTCACCGTTGGTGAGCTGGATCGTATCGCCGGGCAGTCCGATGACGCGCTTGATATAGTCGATCCGCGTCACCGGATGTTCGAGCACGACGATGTCGCCGCGTTCGGGCAGCTTGGCGAACCAGCGCCCGGCGGTTTTGGGGGCGAGGTGAAAGCTGACCGACGAATAGGACCAGCCATAGGGATATTTGCTGACAATCAGCCGGTCGCCGTTGCGCAGCACCGGCATCATCGAATCGGACGGAATATAGAAAGGCTTGGCGACGCAGCTGTGGATGCCGAGCACGAGCAGCAGGATCACCACGATGTCGCGGATGAGTTTGCCCCAGCTGCCGTCGTCCTTCGTCTTGTTCTTCGCCATTATCCGGTCAGTCCTTGATCGCTTCGATGATGACGAACGCCTGCGCCCAGGGATGATCGTCGGTCAACGTCAGGTGGATATGCGCGGTGTGACCCGCAGGGATCATGGCGGCAAGCCGTGCTGCTGCGCCGCCGGTCAGCGCCAGCGTCGGCGCGCCCGACGGAGCGTTGACGACGCCAATGTCCTTCATGAACACGCCGCGCTTGAAGCCGGTGCCGACGGCCTTTGAGAAAGCTTCCTTCGCCGCGAAGCGCTTCGCGTAGGTGCCGGCGCGGGTGAAGGGTCGCCGCGCCGCTTTGGCGCGCTCGACATCGGTGAAGACGCGATTTTCGAAGCGCTCGCCGAAGCGGTCGAGCGAGTTTTGGATACGCTCGATATTACAAAGGTCGGAACCAAGGCCGATGATCATGACGCGCCGCGCGCCTCGTCCATCAACGCGCGCATCCGGCGCACCGCATCGTCCAGCCCGGTAAAGATCGCTTCGCCGATCAGATAATGGCCGATGTTGAGTTCGGCGAACTGCGGGATCGCGGCGACGGGGACGACGTTTTCGTAGGTCAGGCCATGGCCTGCATGCGGTTCGATGCCGTTCTTCCACGCCAACGCCGCCGCGTCGGCGAGGCGGCGCAGTTCCGCCGCGCGTTCTTCGCCTTCGCAATGCGCATAACGGCCGGTGTGGAATTCGACGACGGGCGCGCGCAGCATCATCGCCGCCTCGATCTGGCGCGGATCGGGTTCGATGAACAGGCTGACGCGGATGCCCGCATCGTTCAACCGCGCGACGATGGGGGCAAGGTGGTTGTGCTGCCCCGCGGCGTCGAGCCCGCCCTCGGTGGTGCGTTCCTCGCGCTTTTCGGGGACGATGCACGCGGCGTGCGGATTGTGGCGCAGCGCGATCGCGACCATCTCGTCGGTCGCCGCCATCTCGAGATTCAGCGGCAGGTCGGTCGCGGCCTGGATGCGCGCGAGGTCGTCGTCGCGGATATGACGCCGGTCTTCGCGCAGATGCGCGGTGATGCCGTCGCCGCCGACCGCCGCCACGATTTCGGCCGCGCGCACCGGGTCAGGATGCTCGCCGCCGCGCGCGTTACGGATCGTCGCGACATGGTCGATGTTGACGCCGAGGCGCAGGCGGCCAAGGGATTGATTGGCGCTCAATTCGCGCGGCTCCCGGGCTTGATCGCTTCGCTGCCAGCCAGATTTTCGGGCAGTTCGTCAGGGGCATAGGTCGGGAAATTGATCGCGACGAGGGGATAGAAGGGGACGCCGAGGTCGACGTTGCTGCCCGCCGAGCGATCGACCAGTGCTGCCTCGGCGATCACTTCGCCGCCTGCCGCCGTGACGCATGCCATCGCTTCGCGCGATGACAGGCCGGTGGTCACGACATCCTCGACCATCAGCACTTTCGCGCCGGGTTCGATGGTAAAGCCGCGGCGCAATTCAAAGGTGCCGGTCGGGCGTTCGACAAAAATCGCCGGCTTGCCGAGCGCGCGGCCCATTTCATGGCCGATGATGACCCCGCCCATCGCGGGCGACACCACGACGTCGATCGCCTGTTTGAGGTCGCGGGGCAGTTTGGCGGCGAGGGCGACCGCGAGCCGCCCGGCGCGCTCCGTATCCATCAGAACGCGCGCACATTGCAGATAATATTCGCTGTGGCGGCCGGACGACAGCAGGAAATGCCCCTGAAGCAGGGCGTCGGCGGCGCGGAATTCGGCCAGGATTTCATCATCGGTCATGGGAGAATTGTTCTTTTATCCAGTGCGTCGCCCTGTGCGGGCGACCGGGTTTTGGCGGCGAAGATTATCCAGCCGTAAAATAGTGTTAGAGATGCTTGAGGCAAGCGGCAAGCGGGTCTATAGCGCCCGCGAGATTCAGCCCATCCTCCGGCTGTCGCGACGCCTGTCCGACTGCTGCAGAAGAGGGGGTGAAGCGTGATAAAGAACAACAGGCAACGGGCGGCACTATCCTTATGAAGAGCTTGAAAACCCTTGTAATTGCGGCAGCTTTGTCGCTGGGCGCGGTGGGCGCCGGGCATGCGCAAGCACCCGCTGCGGCCCCGGCCGAAGCGCCTGCCGCGACGACTGCGGCGAATCCGGCCCCGGCCGCCGCCGATGTGGCCGCGCCGACGGCGGCACCGGTGGCAACCGAAGCCGCCGTCCCGGCGGGCGACGCCACCTATGTGCCGATGAAACCGACCCCCGGGGTTGGGCAGCCGATCGACGCGGGGATCGATTTCCAGCCGCAGGTCAGCCCGGTCGGCGAGCAGGCCTATTGGTTCAATCATGTCATCCTGCTGCCGGTCATCACGATCATCACGCTGATCGTTCTTGGCCTCATGCTGTGGGCGATGTTCCGCTTCCGCGCCAAGGCGAACCCGGTGCCGTCGAAGACGACGCACAATACGTTCATCGAAATCATCTGGACCGCCATTCCGGTGCTGATCCTCGCGGTGATCGCGGTGCCCTCGATCCGCCTGCTCGCGCAGCAATATGAGCCGCCGTCGAAGGAAGCGCTGACGATCAAGGTCACCGGCTACCAGTGGTATTGGGGTTATGCCTACCCCGATCAGGGCATCGGCGAATATGTGTCGAAGATCCTGACCGAAGAACAGGCCAAGGCCGCTGGCGAGCCCTATCACCTCGCCGTCGACAACCGCATGGTCGTCCCCGTCGGTCGTCAGGTTAAGCTGATCATCACCGGCGCCGACGTGATCCACAGCTTTTCGGTCCCGGCCTTCTGGACCAAGATGGATGCGGTTCCCGGCCGCGCCAACGAAACGACGTTCACGGCGAACAAGGTCGGCGTCTATTACGGCCAGTGCTCGGAACTGTGCGGCGTCGATCACGGCTATATGCCGATCGCCGTCGAGGTGCTGCCGGTCGACAAGTGGGAGGCATGGGTCCGCTCGCGCGGCGGCAACCCGGCCGGCCCGGTAGCTGCGGCACCCGCCGCGGCTCCTGCCGCCGCGGTGGCAACGCCTGCTGCGACGCCGGCCGCCACCACGACCGAAGCTGCTCCGGCAGCGGCGCCCGTCGCCGCCCCGGTCGCCAAAAATTAATAAGGGGTCCGACAGATGACCGATATCGCCGCAACTGCACCCGCCCATGGCCATGCCGATCACGCGCATGACGATCATGATCACGATACCCCGGGCTTTTTCGTCCGCTGGTTCATGTCGACGAACCACAAGGACATCGGCACCCTCTACCTGATCTTCGCGATCGTCGCCGGTATCGTCGGCGGTGGCCTGTCGGGTCTGATGCGCCTCGAGCTCGCGCATCCCGGCATCCAGTATCTGGGTACCTGGGCGCAGGCGCTCGGCGGGGCGCAGGATCTGACCGCGGCCAAGCATTTCTGGAATGTGATGATCACCGCGCACGGCCTGATCATGGTGTTCTTCATGGTCATGCCCGCGATGATCGGTGGTTTCGGCAACTGGTTCGTGCCGCTGATGATCGGCGCGCCCGACATGGCGTTCCCGCGCATGAACAACGTGTCCTTCTGGTTGACGTTCGTTGCGTTCGTCATGTTGATGGGTTCGCTGTTCGTCCCCGGCGGCAGCGGCAATGGCGCCGGCACCGGCTGGACGGTCTATGCCCCGCTGTCGACCAGCGGTTCGGTTGGTCCGGCGGTCGATATGGCGATTTTCTCGCTCCACCTTGCGGGCGCGGCGTCGATTCTGGGCGCGATCAACTTCATCACCACGATCTTCAACATGCGCGCGCCGGGGATGACGATCCACAAAATGCCGCTGTTCGTGTGGTCGGTGCTGGTGACCGCCTTCCTGCTGCTGCTCGCACTGCCGGTTCTGGCTGCCGCGATCACCATGCTGCTGACCGACCGCAACTTCGGCACCACCTTCTATGATGCGGCAGGCGGCGGCGATCCCGTGCTCTACCAGCATCTCTTCTGGTTCTTCGGCCACCCCGAAGTGTACATCATGATCCTGCCGGGCTTCGGCATTGTCAGCCAGATCATCTCGACCTTCAGCAAAAAGCCGGTGTTCGGCTATCTCGGCATGGCCTATGCCATGGTCGCGATCGGCGTCGTCGGTTTCATCGTGTGGGCGCACCACATGTTCACCGTCGGCATGTCCGTGAACCTGAAAATGTACTTCACCGCCGCGACGATGGTCATTGCGGTCCCGACGGGCATCAAGATCTTCAGCTGGATCGCGACGATGTGGGGCGGATCGATGAGCTTCAAGACCCCGATGGTCTGGTCGCTCGGCTTCATCTTCATGTTCACTGTCGGCGGCGTCACCGGTGTCGTGCTGGCCAATGGCGGCGTCGACACCAACCTCCACGACACCTATTATGTCGTCGCCCACTTCCACTATGTGCTGTCGCTGGGCGCGGTCTTCTCGCTCTTCGCCGGCTTCTATTACTGGTTCCCGAAGATGTCGGGCCGGATGTACAACGAGGCGCTCGGCCAGCTGCACTTCTGGATCTTTTTCATCGGCGTGAACGTCATGTTCTTCCCCCAGCACTTCCTGGGCCAGCAGGGCATGCCGCGCCGTTATCCCGACTATGCGGAAGCCTATGCTTTCTGGCATCTGGTCTCGTCCTATGGTTACGCGATCATGGGCGTCGGCATGATCTTCTTCTTCGTGAACGTCCTCTACTCGCTGTTCGCGGGCAAAAAGGCCGCCGACAATCCGTGGGGCGAAGGCGCGACGACGCTCGAATGGACGCTGTCGAGCCCGCCGCCGTTCCACCAGTTCAACGAACTGCCGCGTATCGCCTGATCGCGCTCCGCCCCCTGCTGGTTTCGGCAGGGGGCGTTCGCGTCCCGGGCTGGAGTTATCATGGCGCAGAGCCTGACCCACGGTGAAACGGCCCTGCCGGCCGACTGGCGCGACCTGCTCGCGCTGACGAAGCCGCGCGTCATGTCGCTGGTGGTTTTCACCGCGCTGTGCGGACTGCTCGCGGCGCCGGTCAGCATTCCGCCCGTTCTCGCCTTTGCCTCGATCCTTGCGATCGCGCTGGGGGCAGGGGCGTCGGGCGCGCTCAATCAATGGTATGAGGCGGGGCTCGACGCCAAGATGAAGCGGACCGCCGGACGACCGCTGCCCGCCGGACGGCTCGACCCGCAGACGGCGCTGCAGTTCGGCGTCGGACTGGCTGCCTTCTCGCTGTTCCTGATGCTGTTCGCGTCGAACTGGCAGGCGACGCTGCTGCTGGCGGTCTCGATCCTCTTTTACGTCTTTGTCTATACGATGTGGCTGAAGCCGCGGACGCCGCAGAATATCGTTATCGGCGGCGCAGCGGGGGCGTTCCCGCCGTTGATCGGCTGGGTCGCCGCGACGGGCAGTGTTGCGCCGCTGCCGGTCATGCTGTTCCTGTTGATCTTTCTGTGGACCCCGCCGCATTTCTGGGCCCTCGCGTTGTTCATGCGCTCGGACTATGCCGCCGCGGGCATCCCGATGATGCCCGTCGTCGCGGGCGAGAAATCGACGCGGCGTCAGATACTCTTCTATGCGCTGATCATGGCGGCGGCGGCGATTGCGCCCTGGCCGCTTGGCCTTACCGGCGCGCTTTACGGCTGGACCGCGACCATCCTGTCGGCGCTGTTCGTGGTGCTGTCGGTGCAGGTCGGCACCCGCACGACCGGCAAGGGCGATCTGATGCAGCCCGAAAAGCGTTTGTTCGCTTATTCTATCGCTTATCTTTTCATTCTCTTCGGCGCCGTGGTTGCCGACCATTGGTGGCCCTTATGACCGACGAAAATTCTGACGTACCCCCGGCCCTCGAACCCTTTGACGAGGTCGAGTACCGCCGCCGCCAGCGCAGCCGCGCGAACATGATGGCGTGGATGCTCGGCGGGCTGGCGATCCTGTTCTTCTTCATCACCATCGCCAAGATACAGCTATTCGCATGATCGCGCGCCTGTCCCCCAAAGCGAAGACCGCGAGCCTTGCTTCGGCCCTTGCGCTCGCAATGGTTGGGTTGGGTTTTGCTGCGGTGCCGCTCTACGATCTGTTCTGCCGCGTCACTGGTTTCGGCGGTACGACGCAGCGTTATGATCCGGTGGCCGCCGCAGCGGAGCCGGAGATTTTGTCCAGAACCATCTCGATCCGTTTCGACGCCAATGTCTCGCCCGGGCTGCCGTGGAAATTCTACCCCGAACACCCGACCGACACGGTCAGCATCGGCGCGCGCGATATGGCGATCTTCATTGCCGAGAATAATTCAGCCAGACCAGTTGTCGGCACGGCGGGTTTCAACGTCACGCCGACGCAGGCGGGCAAATATTTTACCAAGATCCAGTGCTTCTGCTTCACCGAACAACGGTTGGAGCCGGGGCAGCAGATGCGCATGCCGGTATTGTTCTTCGTCGATCCCAAGATCATGGACGATCCCGACGCGCGCGACATCCAGGAAATCACCCTTAGCTACACCTTCCACCCTGTAGACGAGGGTAAAAAGGCGAGCTAAGGCCGCGATCAGAGTCTTATTCAAGGACCGGCGAGCGATGGGGAATCGCGACGCCGGGGCTGCAAAACGGGAAAAACGCCATGTCCGGTGCGAAACATCATGACTATCACCTCGTAAATCCCAGCGTCTGGCCGCTGATCGGTTCGTTTGCCGCGCTGACGATGTTTTTCGGGCTCGTGATGTTCATGCACGACGATTATTTTGGCGGCGTTGGCAAATGGGTGCTCGGCCTCGGTTTTGCGGGCGTCATCCTGACCTTCTTCAGCTGGTGGTCGGACGTCATCAACGAAGCGCATGCCGGCGACCATACTCCGGTCGTTCAGCTCCACCTGCGCTACGGCATGATCCTGTTCATCGCGTCCGAAGTGATGTTTTTCGTCGGCTGGTTCTGGGCGTGGTTCGACTTCACGCTGTTCCCGGTGCCGATAGAATATGTCGATGGCGCGGTGACGTCGCTGTTCGGTCAGGACGGCGCGACGGCGATCACCCAGTGGCCGCCGAAGGGCATCGAGGTTATCGACGCCTTCTCGCTGCCGCTGCTCAACACGCTGATCCTGCTCTGCTCGGGCACGACGATCACCTGGGCGCATCATGCGCTGATCCACGGTGACCGCGACGGCCTGAAGAAAGGCCTGTGGGCGACGATCATCCTCGGCGCGATCTTCTCGGCGATCCAGGCCTATGAATATGCCCATGCGCCGTTCGCTTTCGGCCAGAGCAATTTCAGCTCGGCCTTTTACATGGCGACGGGCTTCCACGGTTTCCACGTTCTTGTCGGCACGATCTTCCTGATCGTCTGCCTCGTGCGCACCTACAAGGGCCACTTTACCCCCAAGCAGCATTTCGGTTTCGAAGCCGCGGCCTGGTACTGGCATTTCGTCGACGTGGTGTGGCTGTTCCTGTTCATCATCGTCTATGTCTGGGGCGGCTGGGGCGCGCCGGTCGCCGCGCATTAATTTGCCCGACGGCGATTCCATCTCAAAGGGGCAGCCGCCGGTCTGGCGCGCTGCCCTTTTTGGCCTTTGCCCCGAATGCGGGGCAAAGACGTTGTTCGACGGTCCCATACAGTTCCGCGCGACATGCGACGCCTGCGGGCTCGACTACGGCGGTTATAATGTCGGCGACGGTCCCGCAGCGTTCCTGACCCTGATCATCGGCGCCTTACTTGTCGCGGCGGCGCTGACGCTCGATGCCGCGGTGCAGCCGCCGCTGTGGGGCCACGTCCTGCTCTGGGTGCCGCTGACCGCCGCTGCGGTGGTCTATGGCTTGCGCGTCGCCAAGGGCGCGCTGCTGGCGAGCGAGCACCAGCGGCAGGCCGCGGAGGGCCGCAAGGTGGACGAACCGCATGACTGATCCTGTAACGCCTCCGACGCGGCGCTGGCCGCTGATCCCGACGATCATTGTGATTGCCGCGGTCGTGGTGATGATCGCGCTCGGCGTCTGGCAGCTGCAGCGCAAGGGCGAGAAGGAAGCGCTGGTCGCGCTCTATCAGCGCAACATGGCGATGTCGTCACTGGTCACCTATCCGGAATTGCCGCCGGTCGCCGACGCCCTGCTGTTTCGCAAGAGCAGCGTCGTCTGCCTTGAACCTGTGCGCTGGGATCCGCGCAGCGGTACCGATCAGAAAGGTAAAGCCGGCATCCGCATGATCGCCGACTGCCGCACCGGCGCCGAAGGTCCGGGGGTGCTGGTCGATGTCGGTATCGGCGATGATTTCACCCCGCCGAAATGGACCGGCGGGATCGTGCAGGGGACGATCGTTCCCGGCCCCGACCAACCGTCGGTGATGGCGCGGGCTACTGGCAACGCTTCCCCGACGCGGGCGATGCTGATCGCCGACACACCGGCCGCCGGGCTGCGCGCGAGCGCTGTTCCCTCCGCCGACAACACGCCGAACAATCACCTGGCCTATGCGGGGCAGTGGTTCCTGTTCGCCATTGCGGCGTTGGTGATCTACTTCCTGGCTGTCCGTCGCCGCTTGCGGCCTTGAGGCTGGCCCGCTAGGCGCTGGGCCGCCATGGAATATATCAGCACCCGCGGCTCTGCGCCGACCCTCGACTTTCGTGCCGCAACGCTGGCGGGGCTTGCCAGCGACGGCGGCCTCTATCTGCCCGCGCACTGGCCGCAGGTGGCGGTCGACGATATCCGTGGGCTCGCCGGGCTCGACTATGCCGAAACGGCGGTGCGCGTCATGCGCCCGTTCGTTGCGGGTGTGCTGTCCGACGACGAGCTCCGCGGCCTGTGCCGCGCCGCCTACGGCAGTTTCAGCCATGATGCGGTGACCCCGCTCGTTCAGCTCGACCATCGCCACTGGCTGCTCGAATTGTTCCACGGTCCGACATTGGCGTTCAAGGACGTTGCGCTGCAACTGCTTGGCCAGCTGTTTGAGAAATTCCTGAGCGGCGGCGACACCAATATCACCATCGTCGGCGCGACGTCGGGCGACACCGGATCGGCGGCGATCGAGGCGGTCGCGGGGCGCGAGCATATCCAGATTTTCATGCTCCACCCCGAAGGCCGGGTCAGCGACGTCCAGCGGCGCCAGATGACGACGGTGCTGGCGCCGAACGTCCACAATATCGCGATCGACGGCAGTTTCGACGATGCGCAGGCGATGGTGAAGCGGCTGTTCGGCGACGAAGAGGCGCGGGGCCAGCTGACCCTGTCGGCGGTGAACAGCATCAACTGGGCGCGGCTGATGGCGCAGGTCGTCTATTATTTCTACGCTGCGGTCCGCCTTGGCGGTCCCGACCGTCCGGTCGCGTTCAGCGTGCCGACGGGCAATTTCGGCGATGTGTTCGCGGGTTATGTCGCGGCGCAGATGGGGCTGCCGATCGCGCGGCTGGTCGTCGCAACCAACGTCAACGACATCCTCCACCGCGCGCTGACCCGCGGCGATTACAGTGCGGGGACGGTCACCGCGACCGCGACACCCAGCATGGACATTCAGGTCAGCAGCAACTTCGAACGCCTGCTTTTCGACCTGTCGGGTCGCGACGGTGCTGCAATCACCGCGATGATGGGTGAGTTCGACCGCAATCGCGCGATGACGATCCCTGCCGACATGCTCGCAGGCGCGCGCGGGCTGTTTTCGAGCGCGCGCATCGACGGCGACGCAATGGCGCTCGCGCTGCGCTGGGCGCAGGAACATGGCGGCCAG
>JAEMRT010000037.1 GCA_016463225.1 Sphingopyxis sp.
GACCCGCCGCATCCGCGATGGCGGTGCGCCGACCGGCGTCGTCGCGCATAACCCGGAGGGCAAGTTCGACCTCGCCAAGCTGCTGATGCTGGCGCAGGGCTGGCCGGGGCTGGAGGGCATGGACCTCGCCAAGACCGTGACGCGCGAGCGGCAGGGCGCTTGGGATGCGGGGGTTTGGCATCTGGGTTCGGGCTATGACGTGTCGGAGCACAAGCGCGCAGCCGACGCCGCGCCGCACGTCGTCGCCATCGATTATGGCGCCAAGGACAATATCTTCCGCAACCTGGTCAAGGCCGGTGCGCGCGTTACCGTGGTACCCGCAAAGACCAGCCTCGAAGAGATTGTCGCGCTGCGCCCCGCGGGGGTGTTCCTGTCGAACGGCCCGGGCGATCCGGCGGCGACGGGTGACTATGCGGTGCCGGTGATCAAGGGATTGCTCGAACGCAATGTGCCGATCTTCGGCATCTGCCTCGGCCACCAGCTGCTCGCGCTCGCCGCGGGGGCGAAGACCGTGAAGATGCATCAGGGTCACCGCGGCGCGAACCATCCGGTGCAGCGTGTTGGCGGCGATTTTGCGGACGGCATCGTCGAGATCACCAGCATGAACCACGGCTTCGCGGTCGATGCCGCGACCCTGCCGGGCGGCGTGGTCGAGACGCACAAGAGCCTGTTCGACGGATCGAACTGCGGCATCGCGATCACGGGCAAGAATGCGTTCAGCGTGCAATATCATCCCGAGGCGAGCCCGGGGCCGCAGGACAGCTTCTATCTGTTTGAGAAGTTTGTAGGTGGGTTGAAGTGAGCCTTGTCTTGAACAGCCTCGCAGCGTTGATGTTGATACAAAACGCACCGGCCAAAGCTGTTCAGCAGGAGCCGAAAACATCGGGTTATGTGCTGCGGGCGCAATGGGGATTTTCCTGTCCTACAGACCGGATTGGCGCTGATGGCCAGCCTCTGTGCCGCGCGAAGCATTATGACGCCCCCTTCAGCGTGGAGCGGAGCGATAGCGGGATGCAGATGACGTTTTTGGGAAACTGCTTTTCGAAGAAGTACGAACGAAAATATACACAATCGATCGATGTCTTTGTTCGTCTGAAGCCCGGAGCTTCGAAAGAAAGCATAGCAAAATCATTCAACCAAGCCTTTCGGTCCCCTCCAAAGAGTCCGAACCCGGAATGCGAATATTTTTCTGATTTCGAAATCGATCAGCGACAGTTGCCGGGAATGATCGAAGCCGTTTTTCTCGAAAAGAAGCTGCCCTACTAATGCCCAAAAGAACTGACATAAAATCCATCCTCGTCATCGGCGCCGGCCCGATCGTTATCGGTCAGGCGTGCGAGTTCGATTATTCGGGGACGCAGGCGATCAAGGCGTTGAAGGAAGAGGGCTATCGCATCGTCCTCGTCAACTCCAACCCGGCGACGATCATGACCGATCCCGACCTGGCCGATGCGACCTATGTCGAGCCGATCACGCCCGAGATCGTCGCAAAGATCATCGCGAAAGAGGTCGCGCTGCATCCGGGCGGCTGGGCCGTGCTGCCGACGATGGGCGGGCAGACTGCGCTCAACACCGCGCTGGCGCTGTTCAACGACGGCACCTTGACCAAATATGGCGTCGAGATGATCGGCGCTGATGCCGAGGCGATCGACAAGGCCGAGGACCGCATCAAGTTCCGCGACGCGATGACCAAGATTGGTCTGGAGAGCGCGCGTTCGGGAATCGCGCACACACTGGATGAAGCCTTGGCGGTGCTCGAACGCACCGGCCTGCCGTCGATCATTCGCCCGTCGTTTACTTTGGGCGGCACCGGCGGCGGCATCGCGTATAACCGCGAGGAGTTCGAGCATATCGTCCGCGGCGGCCTGATCGCCTCGCCGACCACCGAGGTCCTGATCGAGGAATCGCTCCTCGGCTGGAAAGAATATGAGATGGAGGTGGTGCGCGACCGCAAGGACAATTGCATCATCATTTGTTCGATCGAAAATGTCGATCCGATGGGCGTGCACACTGGCGACAGCATCACCGTCGCCCCCGCGCTGACGCTGACCGACAAGGAATATCAGATCATGCGCAACGCGAGCATCGCTTGCCTGCGCGAGATCGGGGTCGAGACCGGCGGGTCGAACGTCCAGTTCGCGGTGAATCCCAAGGACGGCCGCCTGATCGTGATCGAGATGAACCCGCGCGTGTCGCGTTCGTCGGCGCTCGCGTCGAAGGCGACGGGCTTCCCGATCGCCAAGGTCGCGGCGAAGCTGGCGGTCGGTTACACGCTCGACGAGATCATGAACGACATCACCGGGGTCACCCCGGCGTCGTTCGAACCGACGATCGATTATGTGGTGACCAAGATCCCGCGCTTCGCGTTCGAGAAATTCAAGGGCGCCGAGGCGGTGCTGTCGACCGCGATGAAGTCGGTCGGCGAGGTGATGGCGATCGGCCGCAACATCCATGAGAGTATGCAAAAGGCGCTGCGCGGGCTGGAGACCGGTCTGTCGGGCTTCAACTTCGTCGACCGCCTTAAGGGCGCGACGCACGATCAGCTGCGGAGCGAACTCGCCAAGGCGACCCCCGACCGGCTGCTCAACGCGGCGCAGGCGATCCGCGAGGGGCTGCCCTTGTCGGAGATCAACCGCATCGCGGGCTACGATATGTGGTTTCTCGAACGCATCGAGGAAATCGTCGAGGCCGAGAAGGAAGTGTGCCGCGACGGCCTGCCGCGCGATGCCGAGGGGCTGCGCAAGCTCAAAGCGATGGGCTTTTCGGACAAGCGCCTCGCGTACCTCGCGCTCCAGTCGGCGAACCTGCAGCCCGGCACCCGCCGCGCGACGGCAAGCGGCCGCGGGCTGATCCACGAAGCGGTCAAGGCGATGACCGGCGGCGTCACCGAAATGGAGGTACGCCAGCTGCGCCACAAACTCGGCGTGCGCCCGGTGTTCAAGACGATCGACACCTGCGCCGCCGAATTCGCGGCGCAGACCCCCTATCTTTATTCGACCTACGAAGCGCCGACCTTTGGCGAGCCAGAGTGCGAGGCGAACCCGAGCGACCGCAAAAAAATCGTCATTCTTGGCGGCGGCCCGAACCGGATCGGACAGGGGATCGAGTTCGACTATTGCTGCTGCCACGCCTGCTTCGCGCTCGAAGAGGCGGGCTATGAGACGATCATGATCAACTGCAACCCGGAAACGGTGAGCACCGATTATGACACCTCCGACCGCCTCTATTTCGAGCCGCTGACCGCCGAGGATGTGCTCGAAATTCTGCACGTCGAGCAGCAGAACGGCACCCTCGTCGGCGTGATCGTCCAGTTTGGCGGTCAGACGCCGCTCAAGCTCGCGCAGGCGCTTTCGGATGCGGGCATTCCGATTCTCGGCACCTCACCCGACGCGATCGACCTCGCCGAAGACCGCGAGCGCTTTGCGGCGCTGGTCAACAAGCTTGGCCTCAAGCAGCCCGAAAACGGCATTGCGCGCAGCCGCGAGGAAGCGATCGCGGTCGCAGCGCGCATCGGGTACCCGGTGCTGACCCGCCCGTCCTATGTGCTCGGCGGCCGCGCGATGGAGATCGTCGACGATCAGGCGCAGCTCGAAAATTATATCGAGACCGCGGTGCAGGTGTCGGGCGATTCGCCGGTGCTGATCGACCGTTATCTGCGCGACGCGATCGAGGTCGACGTCGACGCGTTGTGCGATGGCACCGATGTCGTCGTCGCGGGGGTGCTCCAGCATATCGAGGAAGCCGGGGTCCATTCGGGCGACAGCGCCTGCTCGATCCCGCCGTACAGCCTGTCGGCCGAGATCATCGCCGAGATCGAGCGCCAGACCGAATTGCTCGCGCGCGCGCTCGAAGTCCGCGGCCTCATGAACATCCAGTTCGCGGTCAAGGGCGACGACGTCTATCTGATCGAGGTCAATCCGCGCGCCAGCCGTACCGTGCCGTTCGTGGCCAAGGCCGTCGGCTCGCCGATCGCCAAGATCGCGGCGCGCGTGATGGCGGGCGAGAAGCTGGCTGACCTGCCCAAGATCAACCGCGACATCAAACATGTCGCGGTGAAGGAAGCGGTGTTCCCCTTTGCGCGTTTCCCCGGCACCGACCCGGTGCTGTCGCCCGAAATGAAATCCACCGGCGAAGTCATGGGAATCGATCGCAATTTCAATCTCGCTTTCGCCAAGGCGCAGCTGGGTGCGGGCGACCGCCTGCCGACCACCGGGCGTGTCTTCGTGTCGGTGAAGGACAGCGACAAGCCGCGCATCCTCGACTCGGTCCGCCGCCTCACCGGCTGGGGCTGGAAGGTGATCGCGACCGGCGGCACCGCCGATTATCTGGCGGGCGAGGGGATCCATGTCGAGCGGGTCAACAAGGTCGCCGAAGGCCGCCCACATATTGTCGACCGGATCAAGGATGGCGATGTGCAGCTGATCTTCAACACCACCGAGGGCTGGCAATCGCTCCAGGATTCGCAGTCGATCCGCGCCTCGGCGCTCGCCGGCGACGTCGCTTATTACACGACGGCGGCGGGCAGCGATGCAGCCACTCACGCGATCGGCGCGTTGCGTTCGCACTCTCTTGAAGTAAAGCCGCTTCAAGACTATTATTAAAGGACCGCTCCACCCCCCGACATTGACGGAACAGCGGCGCAGCCGCCCGGCGAAGTTTCGCTGGCGGCGGGTTATTGACGAAGGACAACAGGATAATGGCAAGCGTTGAAAAGGTGCCGATGCTGGCAGAAGGCTATGAGAAGCTGAGCACGCAGCTCACCGCGCTCAAAGCCGAGCGACCGCTGATCGTCGATGCGATCGAGGAAGCACGCGCGCACGGCGACCTTTCGGAAAATGCCGAATATCATGCCGCAAAGGAACGCCAGGGCCAGGTCGAAGCGACGATCGGCGACCTTGAGGACAAGCTTTCGCGCGCCCAAGTGATCGATCCGACCATGCTGTCGGGCGACCGCATCGTGTTCGGCGCGACCGTCACGCTCGCCGACGAGGATGAAAAGCCGGTGCGCTACCAGATCGTCGGGCAGGCCGAAGCCGATGCCAAGGACGGCAAGATCAGCTACAACTCGCCGCTCGGCCGCGCGCTGATCGGCCGTCGCGTCGATGACGAGATCGAAGTCACCGTGCCCGCGGGCGACAAATATTATCTGGTGAAGAAAATCGAATTCATCTGATGGGTCGATGACGATGAAGCCGCAGGAAGCGCCGCTGGTCACAGGCTATGCGCTGGCGTGCGTCATCGTCTTTGTCCTGCTGTGGATCACCGGGTTCCAGGTCGACGCGATTCAACGCGCTGGGTTCATTCCGGCGCGGTTCGAGTCCGAACTGATCGTCCCGCCGGGCACAATGGTTCCGTTCTTCCTCACTCCACTGACCTCGGCCTTCCTGCACGGCGGGGTGCTGCACATCGTCTTCAACATCGTCGTGCTGCTGTTCATCGGGCGCCAGCTCGAAGCGCCGCTCGGCGCGAAGGCGATGGCGGTGTTGTTAGTCGCGGGCGCCTATGCCGGCGCGTTCGCGCAGTTTCTGGCTGATCCGCAGTCGGCGGTGCCGATGATCGGCGCCAGCGGCGCGATCTCGGCCGTGATCGCCGTGTTCGCGCTGATCTTCAGCCGCTCGCAGGCGCCCGCGATCGGCCCGATCCCGGCGCATTGGGTGCGCGCCCTGTGGCTCGCCGCGGCGTGGATTGGGGTGCAGCTGCTGATCGGTTTCGCGGGCGGCGGCGGGTTCGGCGCGATCGCGATCTGGGCGCATGTCGGCGGGTTTCTGGCCGGATTGCTGCTCGCGCGGCCCTTGCTGCGTTGGCGGTTCGGGGCGCGGTAGTCCTCCCCTAAGTCAGAGGTTGGCCAGCAGCCCACCCGCCAGCAGCATCGCGACCCGCACATCGATCCCGCACCCCTCGGCGCGTTTCGCCGCAACGAAATCGGCAATCCTGTCCAGCGGCACCCGGTGGACGATGATGTCCTCGCTATCGACCCCGCCGCCGGCGCCGACCTTGGTCAGCCCGGTAGCGATGAGCAGGGTGAAACTCTCGCTGACCATCCCCGGCGAGCTGTAGAATTCGCCGACGACCTGCCAATGCGCGGCGCGATAGCCGGTTTCTTCTTCCAGCTCGCGTTCGGCCGCAACCTCGGCGGCTTCGCCCGCGCTGTCGTCGCCGACCAGCCCGGCGGGCAGTTCGACGCAATTCACCTTGAGCGGCACGCGATATTGTTCGACCAGAATGACGTGGCGGCCATCGGCCGCATCGTCGATCGCCAGGACCACCGCCGCATGGATGCCGCGCGAGCGCGACACATATTCCCACGTTCCCTGCTGTTTGACGGTGATGAAGCGACCCTCCCAGCGGGTCTCGATGGGAGGGTCAGAGGCGGGGCGGGTCATCGACTAAGGTCCTAAATCTCGATCAACCGGTCGGGCAGTTCGTTTGGATTCTCACTACCCCGCGGGAAATGTTGCGCCAGCACGGCGCCCATCTGCGTCACCGCCGCCGCCATGCCTGCGCCCGGCTGCCCGGCGCGGACGCGCTCGATCAGCGCTGCCATCGCGTCGCCCCACACCTCGGGTGCGACTTTCGCCGCAATCGCCTCGTCGGCGACGATGTCGGCGCGATGTTCTTTCAGGCTGAGGTACAGCAGCACCCCGGTGCGCCCCAATGTCTTCGCCTCGGTGCCGACCTTGAACAGGTCGACGGCGCGGGCGCGCACCCGCTGCGCCTTGATCGCGCGCGGGGTCAGCGCCAGCCGCAACGGTCGCCACAGCAGGATCAGCCACATGGCGATCCATTTGAGGACACCAACGGCAATCACCGTCCCAAGCCATTGATTGGCGGTCAGCTCATAGCCCCAGCCGCCGGTCAGCCGGTCGTAAAGCCCGCGATAAAATTCGGGGAACAGCGCGATCGCTGACATCGCGATGAACGCGACGACGCTGGCCCACACCAGCGCGACATCGTCATAGTCGTTCGATTGCGCCGCGACGACGGTGACGATCTCGCCGCTCGTATGCGCCTCCGCCGCGGCGACCGCGACGGTGACGACATCATGGTCGGCGGCGCTGACATGGCTGATTTTCTTTGGCACGATCTGTGTCCCCTACCAGCCGCCGGAGGCGCCGCCGCCCCCGAAGGAGCCGCCGCCGCCCGAAAAGCCACCAAAGCCGCCGCCACCGCCGCCGCCCCAGCTGCCGCCGCCCCATGACGATCCGCCGCTGCTACCGCCCCAGTCGTCGCCGCCCCAGATGATGATCGGGGCATCCCAAGGCCGGCCCTTGCGGCGCTTCTTGCCGCGCCGCCCGATCCGCGCCAGCATCGGCAGGATGAAGAAAATGAAGATGATGAAGCCGACGAAGAACAAGCCGCCGAAATTGCCGTCGTCGGCGCGGTCGCGTTCCTGCGCCGCGGCCGCCTGCGCGCGCGCCGCCGCTTCCTCGGGCGACAGCTGGATCTGCTCGGCGATTGCATTGACGCCGGCCTGGATCCCGCCGGGCATGTCGCTTGCCTTGAATTTCGGTGTCACGACGTCACGGATAATCCGCCCCGACAGTGCGTCGGTGAGCACGGGTTCGAGTCCGAGGCCGACTGCGATGTGCATGCGTCGCTCGTTTGGCGCGATCAGGAAGACGACGCCATCGTCCTTGGCTTCGTCGCCGATCCCCCATGCCCGGCCCAGCTTGTAACCATAGTCGGCGATCTCATTGCCTTCGAGGTCGTTGACTGTCGCAACGACAAACTGATGGCCGCTAGTTTTTTCGACCTGTTCAAGCTGTATATTGAGATTGGCCTCTTCGGCGGCTGGAATGATGTCCGCCTGATCGACGACGCGGCCGGTCAGCTTGGGGAAGCTTTGCGCGGTCGCCGGCGCGGCCAGCAGCGAAAGGCCGAGCGCCCAGCAGAGCAAAAGCGATCTCATTTGGGATCTCCCGTTTGCACGGCGATGGCATCGACGCCGATTTTTAAGCCGCCAGCATAATCGCTCTTTTGGAAACTAGGAATCATGTCCTCGATCACCGCTTTCGCTTCCACGTCGGTCAGCGCCTTTTCCAAGCCATAGCCAACTGCGACGCTGGATTGGCGCTCATTCGGCGCAACAAGAATGAGGATGCCGTCGTCACGCTTGGCATCGCCAATCGCCCAACGCCGTCCAAGGCAGGTCGCGAATTCCATTGCGTCCGCGCCGTTCAACGCACTCGTCGTCGCGATCACCATCTGATGGGCCGTGCGTTTCTGATAGGCGGCGAGACGTTCGGACAATTGCTGCTCCACCTCTGCGCTCAGGATATTCGCGGCATCGGTCACGCGCCCTTCGAGCGCTATATTCGGCACCCCGACGCAAATTGCAGATTCGGGAGCAGACGCCGCCTTGCAGCCGCCCGCGACCAACAGGATCGCGAGCGGCCAGACAAAGGCGGCAAACCGCATCTTACGTCCCGAAATCGACCTTCGGCGCCTGATTGGCGTTCGGGGTGATCGCCTTGTACGGCGTCATCGGCTTGGCGCCATGGACGATCTTGGCGCCGATGATGTCGGGGAAGGTGCGGATCGTGGTGTTATAATCCTGCACCGCGCCATTATAATCCTGAACCGACACGTTGATGCGGTTTTCGGTGCCCTCAAGCTGGGTCATCAGGTCGGCAAAGCGCGCCTGACTTGCGAGAGTCGGATATGCTTCAACGGTGGCCATCAACCGGCCGAGCGCACCCGTTACCTGTCCCTGCGCTTGCTGGAACGCTTGCACCTTTTCAGGGCTGTTGAGGTCGTCTGTGCTGAGCTTGATTTGCGTCGCCGACGCCCGCGCCTGCATGACGCCTTCGAGCGTCGATTGCTCGATCTGCGATGCGCCCTTGGCGGTTTCGACGAGGTTGGGGATCAGGTCGGCGCGCCGCTGATATGCGGCCTCGACATTCGCCCATTTCGCCTTGGCGGCTTCTTCCTTGGTGGGAACGCTGTTGATGCCGCACGCGGACAGCGACACGGCGGCGACGGGGATAATCAGCCAACGGGCAGAACGCAAAGTCATGGGTCAGACACTCCCTCCGCGCGGCACGGCGCCGCGCCAACTGCCTTAATATAGTAAGACGCCCGCCCACCCGCAATCATTGACGCCGATAATCGTGTCATGCAGTCTGGAGCCTGTAATCGAGGCGACCAAAGGGGTTAGAACATGATCAAGGATTTCAAGGCGTTCCTCAATCAGGGCAACGTGATGGGGCTGGCGGTTGGCGTCATCATCGGTGCCGCATTCGGGACGATCGTCAAATCGCTGACAGACGATGTTTTGATGCCCTTCATCGGGCTGATCACCGGCGGCGGGGTCGATTTCACCAACAAATATCTGATCCTGTCAGGCGGCGAGAAGGTCACCGCCGGGATGACGCTGGCTGCCGCCAAGGCGAGCGGCGCCAATGTGATGGCGCTCGGCAGCTTCGTCACCGCGATCATCAATTTTGTTCTGCTCGCGTTCGTCGTGTTCCTGCTGGTGCGGCAGGCAAGCAAGTTCATCAAGCCGACGGAAGAGGCGGCCGGTCCGACTGAGATCGATATTCTAACCGAAATCCGCGACGAGTTGAAAAAGCGTCCGTGACCGTTGCGCGATGAAAGGGTCGCTGCGCCCTTTCATTCGGCGGGCAGGCACCCTATATAGGCCAAGTCGGTTTCGGCCGACTATGGTGATAAATGGTGTCGTGAAATAGATACAGCGGACCCGGGGGCAGTACCCGGCGGCTCCACCACAATCCTGCCGATCCGTAAGGAAAAGCGGGCTTCTGACGGGGCCGAACCAGGATCGACGTGTGTTCAAAGACGATATTTTTGCCCGGGCTGAGTAACCCGTTCAAGGCTCAAAACCAATAGGTGCTAACGATAACGAAGCACTCGCTCTGGCTGCGTAACCTTTAGGCCTCACGGCCGAAAGTTATTCAAAGAGAGCGCGGTTCGGACCGAACCGGGCAACAGAATCGGATACCAGCGGCTGGGGACGAGCCGGGCAACAGAATCGTCCCACCTTTCCCTGTTTAATGTGCACTCTCGCAATGGCGATGATCGCCCAGCGCCTCGATCACCCGGCAATCGGCGGCGACCCCGCCGCGGCACCGCCCGACGATGCGGGTCAGCTCGTCGCGCAGCAGCGTGAGCTGCGCGATCTTCTCCTCGACCTGCTCCAGATGGCGGCTCGCGATGCGGTCGGCCTCGCTGCAATCGCGCCCTGGGTCGTCCGACAGGTCGAGAAGTGAGCGGATTTCCTCAATCGTAAAGCCCAAGTCGCGCGAATGGCGCACGAAGGTCAGCCGCGCGCGGTGCGGATCGCCATAGCTGCGGTAATTGGCCGCAGTCCGATCGGGCTCGGGCAACAGCCCGATGCGTTCATAATAGCGGATCGTTTCGATATTGGTCCCGGTCGCCCGCGACAGTTCGCCGATTTTCATGACTTGACCCTGTAGTTGCTACAGGGTGCATATAGGGTCTCGACTCGCAGAACCAAGCAGGCTTTTCTGTGAAAACCGGTTCGACGCAGGAAGGAGCCTTGACCTTGTCCGATCATTGCTGTGCCGGAGCCAGCGGCAAGACCGCCCTCAACGACCCGCGCTGGCGCCGCATCCTGTGGGCGGCGCTGCTGATCAACGCGGCGATGTTCGGGGTCGAGATCGTCGCGGGGGTCGCGGCGGACTCGCGCGCGCTCCAGGCCGACGCGCTCGATTTCCTCGGCGATGCCGCCAATTACGCGATCAGCCTGGGCGTGGCCGGCATGGCGCTGGCGTGGCGCGCGCGTGCCGCACAGGTCAAGGCGGTGACGATGCTCGCCTTCGGGCTGTGGGTGCTGGGTTCGGCGGTGTGGGGCTTTATCAGCGGTTCCGCGCCGCATGCCGAAACGATGGGGTTGATCGGCGCGCTCGCGCTCGCCGCCAATGTCGCGGTCGCGCTGATGCTCTATCGCTATCGCACCGGCGACGCGAACATGCGGTCGGTGTGGATTTGCTCGCGCAACGACGCGATCGGCAATGTCGCGGTGATGGGCGCCGCGCTCGGCGTGTTCGGCACCGGGCAAAGCTGGCCCGACCTCGCGGTGGCGGCGATCATGGCGACGCTCGCGATCTGGGGTAGTATCGAAGTATTCCGCCAGGCGCGCGGCGAACTTACCGCCATTCCTGCGGGTTCGGCTGGTAGCTGACCGATCGGTATGTTAATCTAATTCCCGAATCCGAAAGCTTCTGCGCCGACGCGGCAAACCATAATGCATGCGCGGCATTGACTGCCTGATCTTCCCGTGGGGCGCCCGCCCGACGGCAATCAGAAACAGAATCGAGGACATCCGATGCAAACGCCTGGGGATCTTGATTTTTCGCGGCGCGGCGTGCTGGCCGGCGGCGCTTCGGTGGCGGCAGTGACCGTCGTGCCGACGCGCGCCAGCGCAGCGCCGACGAAGGCCGCAACCGCGCCGCCGACCGCTAAAGTCGCGTTCGAAGTGAACGGCGCGCCGCACGCTCTGGAACTCGACACCCGCACCTCGCTCCTCGACGTGCTGCGCGAACATCTGCACCTGACCGGCACCAAAAAGGGTTGCGATCATGGCCAATGCGGCGCCTGCACCGTCATCGTCGACGGACGGCGGATCAACAGCTGCCTGACGCTGGCGGTGATGCACGACGGCGATACGATCACCACGATCGAGGGGTTGGGTACGCCGGGCAAGATGCACCCGATGCAGAGCGCCTTCGTGGAACATGACGGCTATCAATGCGGTTATTGCACGCCGGGCCAGATCTGTTCGGCGGTCGCGGTGCTGGACGAGATCGAGGCGGGCATTCCGAGCCATGTCACCGCCGACCTGACCAAAGCGCCGAAAGTCACTGCGAGCGAACTGCGCGAGCGGATGAGCGGCAATATCTGCCGCTGCGGCGCCTATTCGAACATCATCGACGCGATGAGCGACGTGGCGGGAGTGAAGGCATGAAAAGCTTCACCTATGAGCGAGTCGAGACACCCGCTGCCGCGACCGCGGCATTCGCAAAGGTCAAGGGTGCGCGCTTTATCGCGGGCGGCACAAATTTGCTCGACCTGATGAAGCTGGAGATCGAAACCCCGGCGCATCTGATCGACGTCAGCCGGCTTGCGCTCGACACGATCGAACCCACGACCGACGGCGGACTGCGCATCGGTGCGATGGTCCGCAACACCGACCTCGCCGCGGATACCCGCGTGCGGCGCGACTATGGCCTGCTGTCGCGTGCGCTGGTCGCGGGCGCGTCGGGACAGCTGCGCAACAAGGCGACGACCGCGGGCAATCTGCTCCAGCGCACGCGCTGCCCCTATTTTTACGACACCAACATGCCGTGCAACAAACGCAAGCCGGGCAGCGGCTGCGCGGCAATCGGCGGGTTCAGCCGGCTGCACGCTGTCGTGGGCGCCAGCGATGCCTGCATCGCCACCCATCCCAGCGACATGGCGGTCGCGATGCGCGCGCTCGACGCCAGCGTCGAAACGGTGGCGGCGGACGGCAAAGGACGGACGATTGCGCTGGGCGATTTCTACCGCGCCCCCGGTACTACACCCCATCTCGACACCGTCCTCGCACCGGGTGAGCTGATCACCGCGGTGACGCTGCCGAAACCGGTGGGCGGCACGCATATCTATCAAAAGGTTCGCGATCGGGCCTCTTACGCCTTCGCGCTGATTTCGGTCGCAGCGATTGTCCACAAGGACGGGTCGGGCCGCGTCGCGCTGGGTGGGGTTGGCTACAAGCCCTGGCGGGTCGAGGCCGCCGACGCCGAACTGCCCAGCGGTGCCAAAGCGGTCACCGCCAAGCTGCTCGCCGGTGCCAGGCCAAGTCACGAAAACGCCTACAAGCTGCCCTTGATCGAGCGCACGCTCGCCGGGGTGCTGGCACAAGCAAGGGGCTGAGCCATGAAGTTCGATACCCCCGCCACGACCAACCCGATCGACCAGCTGAAGGTCATCGGCAAACCCACCAATCGCATCGACGGCCCGCTCAAGACGACAGGTCTTGCGCCCTATGCCTATGAACGGCACGATGTCGCGGCGAACCAGGCCTATGGCTATGTCGTCGGATCGGCGATCGCCAAGGGGCGGATTTCGTCGATGAACCTCGATGCCGCGAAAGCCGCGCCCGGCGTGCTGGCGATCGTCACCGCCGACAACGCCGGCAAGCTCGGCAAGGGCAATTTCAACACCGCCAAGCTGCTCGGCGGCCCGGCGGTCGACCATTATCATCAGGCGATCGCGCTGGTGGTGGCCGAGACGTTCGAACAGGCACGCGCCGCGGCGGCGCTGGTCCGCGTCGAATATGCGCGCGGCAAGGGCGCGTTCGAACTCGCCGCTGCGCTTGACGGCGCGATCAAGCCACCGCCGTCTTTCGGTACCGAGGCCGACAGCAGCGTCGGCGATTTCGCGGGCGCCTTTGCCGCGGCGCCGGTGCAACTCGACGCGCGCTATACCACCCCCGATCATGCGCATGCGATGATGGAACCGCATGCGTCGATCGCGGCTTGGGCGGGCGACAAGCTGACGCTGTGGACGTCGAACCAGATGATCGCCTGGTCCGTCGGCGACATGGCGAAGACGCTCGGCATCCCGCGGGAGAATATCCGTCTCGATTCGCCCTATGTCGGCGGCGGTTTCGGCGGCAAGCTGTTCATCCGCGCCGATGCGATCCTCGCCGCGCTGGGCGCCAAAGCGGCGAACCGGCCGGTCAAGGTCGCGCTGCCGCGCGCCTTCATGTTCAACAACACGCCGCACCGCCCGGCGACGATCCAGCGAATCCGCATCGGCGCGGCGGCGGACGGCAAGATCACCGCGATCGGTCATGAAAGCTGGTCGGGCGACCTGCCGGGCGGCGGCCCCGAAACCGCAGTGGGGCAAACACGGCTGATGTATGCGGGGGCGAACCGGATGACCGCGATGCGGCTGGCGGTGCTCGACCTGCCCGAGGGCAATGCGATGCGCGCGCCCGGCGAAGCGCCCGGGCTGATGGCGCTCGAGGTGGCGATGGACGAGATGGCCGAAAAGCTGGGGATCGACCCAATCCAGTTCCGCGTCATCAACTACACCCAGGTCGATCCCGAAAAACCGAGCCGACCCTTTTCGCAGCGTCAGCTGAACGAATGCCTGACGATCGGCGCCGAAAAATTCGGCTGGGCCAAGCGCGGCGCAAAACCGGCAACGAGCCGCGATGGGCAATGGCTGATCGGCATGGGGGTCGCCGCGGCGTTCCGCAACAACCTCAACGGCCCGTCGGCAGCGCGCGTCCGGCTCGACAAATCGGGGGTGGTGACGGTCGAAACCGACATGACCGACATCGGCACGGGCAGCTACACGATCATCGCCCAGACCGCCGCCGAAATGATGGGCCTGCCGCTCGACAAGATCGTCGTGAAGCTGGGCGACTCGGCATTCCCCGTGTCGGCAGGATCGGGCGGCCAGTGGGGCGCGAACAGTTCGACCGCCGGCGTCTATGCCGCCTGCGTCAAGCTGCGCGAAGCGGTGGCGCAAAAGCTCGGCATGAATCCGATCGACGCGGTGTTCGCCGATGGCAAGGTCAAGGCCGGACGCCGCAGAGCAGCGCTCGGTGATGCGGCGAAAGACGGCGAACTCGTCGCCGAGGACGTGATGCAATATGGCGATCTTGCCGAAAAATATCAGCAGTCGACCTTTGGCGCGCATTTTGTCGAAGTCGGGGTCAACGCCGCGACCGGCGAAATCCGCATTCGCCGCATGCTCGCGGTGTGTGCCGCGGGGCGTATCCTCAATCCCAAGGCGGCGCGCAGCCAGGTGATCGGCGCGATGACGATGGGGGCAGGGGCAGCGCTGATGGAGGAACTCGCGGTCGACAAGCGCTTCGGCTTTTTCGTCAACCACGATCTCGCGGGCTATGAAGTCCCCGTCCACGCCGATATTCCGCATCAGGACGTCATATTTCTTGACGAGACCGATCCGACGACGTCGCCGATGAAGGCAAAGGGCGTCGGCGAACTCGGCATTTGCGGGGTTGCCGCGGCGGTCGCCAATGCGGTGTATAACGCGACGGGCATCCGCACCCGCAACTACCCGATCACCCTCGACAAACTGCTCGACAAGCTGCCCGAGGTTGCCTGACCCCGCCAACTGAAAAGGGCTCCGCCGAGGTTCGACGGAGCCCTTCCAGGCCGCACACAGCAATTTACTGGCGAGGACCCTCGCCCTGTCGCTCGGGGTCGCGTCGAACGACAGGAATATCTTGAGCCCGGTCCCTTCGACGCATCACCGTTGGCCGGACGCGAATCCGGGGCGATGCGGTCGAAGGGATGGCCCCCCTTAGTCCTTGCAAAACGACCCTTATTTGGGACCCCCAAGAGGGTCATCCCCCTGTTGGGGGGTAATCAGCCGAGGATCGGCGCGAGCAGCCGCATCAATCCGGCCTCACTCTCGACGCTGCATTTCAGGTAGATTTGCTTGATCTGTCCGCGCAGCGTTTCGGCGGTAACGCCGCGCTCGGTGGCGATCTGTGGGCGCGGCTTGCCTTCGAGCAATCGCACCGCAATGTCGGCCTCGGCCGGGCTCAGGCGGTAGATCGCGCTCAAATAGTGCGCTACGCCCGCCCGATCACGCTTGGGGCCGTTGGCAATCAGGATGGCATGCGGCAATTTGCCCAGCGACCATTCGCGTTCGGGCAAGCGAAAACCCTCGATCATCAGTTGCGGGCGATCCTCCGCGGTTGCGATCCGCGTCCGCACATGGTCGAGACCGCCCTCGGCGGTCAGCGCCTGAACCGTCTGGCGCAGCGTGAACGGCGCGCCCGCCGCATCGATCGACCGGCCCGACAGCCGGACGTCGCCGGCCTCGAGCATCGCTTCGGCGCCGATACTATGGGCAAGCAACTGGCCGCGGACGTCGATGATGAAGGCGCTGACCTGGATCGCGTCGAAAGCGCCGGCGAGCAGTTTTGCCTGCTCGCCCTCCAGCTTTTCCTGCAAACGCACCGCGCGGCGCGCCGCCCGGGCGCCTTGGGCGAAGACCTTGCGCTGCGCGGCCGTCGTCCGGCCGTCCTTGCGGTCACGCAGGGTGGCGAGCCCAACGATCCCGAAATTGTCGATCACCAGATTGGTCTGGCATCCGAAGGGAATGCCAATCGCTTCACACCAGTCGCTATAGTCGCGCGAAACAAGCTGCGGGATGACCTGGTCATAATGATCTTCGTGCAGGACAGGATCGTAAAAGCCGCGTTCGATATGCCGGTTCGACGCAGCGACGCGGAAATTATGCGTTTCCGAACCCCAGCCGCTCGCCGCAAAATGATCGATCAGATCGGTGCCGAAGTTGGTGACGATGTTGAACGGGATTTCGCGGGCGCCGCCGACCCCGATCAGCTGGCCATGGCCCGATCCGGTATGACTGGCGAGCACATTCAGCGCATCCAGCCACATGTCGGGCTGCAGCGCGGCCTGCATGAATATTTCGTCCCAGTCCGGTTCCGCCCGCTGCCCCATCGCGCCCGTCGCTTGTCCAATCGTGCCCCAACGTCATGCCATCTCACCCAAGTTTATGACAAAAGCCAACAAATCAACTTCAAAAAAGTTAAGTGCGCCGTTGAAGCCGCGACGCCGCGCTCCATTGGGGGCATGTCGAACAGGGTGGTGCCGACTGTCAGACTCGAACTGACGACCTACCGCTTACAAGGCGGTTGCTCTACCAACTGAGCTAAGCCGGCGCGGAAAGCCCCTTGCTTCATATTATGCCAAAGGTCCAGCCTTCGGTGCACGCGAGGGTGTCGGTCAGCGGCGGGGGCGACCATGGCGCCGCGTCCTCTGCGACTGCGCGAAGCCATGCGGCGGTCAGCAGCGCGTCGCTGGCGTGGTCGCTGATCGGGCCGGCGAACCCTGCGGACGGAGAGCCGAATGCCGCAAGTGCGGTATCGAGTGCTGTGCCGTCGCGGATCTTGCTGCGCCCGATCGGTACGCCTGCGGTCCGCGCCGCGACGCCGGTGTAGATTTCGACGAGCAATGGGCCATGGGCGGGGACGGGATCAAGCGGCCATAGCGGCAGTCGGGGGTGAAGTCGGTGGAGCAGGCGCATCCCCGACAGGCTGGCCTTGCCGACCTGCGCTGCACCGACCAGGTTGAAATTGCTGACGCTCGCCGCCTGTTTGGTGGCGCGCTGATATTGCTCGACGATCCGCAGGCGCCCCGCGCCCGGCGCGAACAGATCGCCGACATCGCCCTGCGCGTGACGAAAATGCCGCCGTGCCTGTGGGTGCGCCAGAAATCCGCCGATTTCATAATGCGGGTCGGCCTCCGCCAAATCTTCGACCAGCGCCCAGAGCTGGGGAAGGTCGGCCGGGCTATCCGTCCATTCAGGGAAATAGGCGCCCAAATCGGCGAAGGCGAAAGCGGCCGAAAAATCGAAACCGATCAGCATGTCGGCGCCCGATGTCGCAACATCCTGCAACCATGCGAGGATTTCGGCGCGCGACCAGATATGGCCGGGGCGCACCAGCGCGGGCGCACCGGTGCCGCTCGCCACGGCCAAGGCGATCCCGCGCTGCCGCGGTCCGCGCGCGCCCGACCAGTCGAGGGCGGCAAAGTGAGTAAAGCGGCGCATCCCCGGCGTCTAACGCGCCCAATCGGCTTGCACAAAGGGCATTGGCGTCCCACATGCACCCCATGCTGATCGAAACCGAATCGACGCCCAATCCGGCGACCCTCAAATTCCTGCCCGGCCAGGCGGTGATGGAGGCGGGAACCCGCGACTTCGCCAGCCCCGAAGAGGCTGAGGCATCGCCGCTCGCCAGCGCGCTGTTTTCGCTCGGCGACGTGACCGGCGTATTTTTTGGCCGCGATTTCGTGTCGGTCACCGCAGCGCCCGGCGTCGGCTGGAGCGATCTCAAGCCCGATGTGCTTGGCATCCTGATGGACCATTTCCTTGCCGGCGTGCCGCTGTTCAACGCCGCAAGCGCAGGCTTTGCGGTCCCGCCCGAGGATGAAGCGGGTTTCGCCGACGATCCCGCCGATGCCGATATCATCGAGCAGATCAAGGAACTGATCGAAACGCGCGTCCGTCCCGCGGTCGCCAACGACGGCGGTGACATCGTTTATCGCGGCTTCGACAAGGGCAATGTCTATCTGAAGATGCAGGGCGCCTGCGCCGGTTGCCCATCCTCGTCGGCGACGCTCAAGAACGGCATCGAATCGCTCTTGAAACATTATGTGCCCGAGGTAACGGCAGTCCACGCCGTCTGACCGATTTTTACCGAGGAGTAAGCCCATGAGCGAGCCGCTATCCGACAGCGCTCTCGACCAGCTGTTTCGCACCGCGCGCACCTATAACGGCTATCTCGACACGCCGGTTTCGGAAGCGCAGCTGCACGCGATCTGGGATTTGATGAAATTCGGCCCGACCAGCGCCAATTGCCTGCCGGCGCGGATCATCTGGTGTACCTCGGATGCCGCAAAGCAAAAGCTCGCGGCGCTGGCGATGCCCGCCAATGCCGAAAAGATCCTGACCGCGCCGGTCACCGCGATCATCGGCATGGACCTCGAATTCTACGAAAATCTGCCCGAACTCTTTCCGCATACCGACGCGCGCAGCTGGTTCGTCGGCAATGACGAGCTGGCGAAGACGACGGCGTTTCGCAATTCCAGCCTGCAGGGTGGCTATTTCATCCTCGCAGCGCGCGCGCTCGGGCTCGACAGCGGGGCGATGTCGGGCTTCAACAACGCGGCGGTCGACGAAGCCTTTTTTGCCGACCAGCCGAGCGTGAAGAGCAATTTCATCTCGACCCTCGGCTATGGCGATCCGGCGACGATTTTCGAGCGCAGCCCGCGCCCGGACTTCGGCCGTTTCAACCGTATCGCCTGAGCCGGAAACTCTTCACTTCAATGCGCCAGCTGGTGATCGATTCGGCGAGCGAAGCCTGTTCGGTGGCGCTGCTGGAGGGCGCTGACGTTGTCGACTATCGTCACGAGGTCATCGGCCGCGGCCATGCTGAGCGGCTGGTTCCCTTGATTGCCGAACTCATCGACGGCGGCAAAGCCGATGCGATCGCTGTCGGCTGCGGACCGGGCAGCTTTGCCGGGGTTCGCATCGGCGTTGCGGCGGCGCGCGGACTGGCTTTGGGCTGGCAGGTGCCGGTGCGGGGGTTTTCGACGCTCGCGCTGGTCGCCGCCAGCGCCGCCGACGCGATTGCGGCGGGGGGCGGGGCGCTCGTCGTGATGGAGGGTGGACATGGCCAATGGTTTGTCCAGCCTTTTGCCGCCGATCTTTCGCCGCGCGCGGATCTCCGCTCGCTGTTGCCCGAAGAAGCCGTTGCGCTGACCGACGAACTGGTCGTCGGTAACCGCGCGGAACAATTCGCTGCGCGCCGTGGTACGGGCCGCGCGCTGGCGACGCTGCCCGACGCGCGCGCGTTCTTGCGTCTGCCGATCGCGGCGCTGCTCGACCAGCCCAGCCCGATCTATGGCCGCGCTCCCGACGCCAAGCCGATGGCGCCGGCATGACGCGGGAGATCCGCCTCGCCACTGCGCGCGTCGCCGATCTTGCCGCAGTGATGCGCGTGATGGATGCCGCGTTCGAGCCGACCTATGGCGAAGCGTGGAGCGGCGCCCAGCTGCTCACCCTGTTCGCCTTGCCGTCGGCGCGCGTTTGCATCGCCTGGGATGGCGACCAGCCGTGCGGCTTTTCGGCGGCGCGCATCGCCGGCCCCGAAAGCGAGCTTTTGTTGCTCGCGGTCGATCCGGACTGGCGCGGGCTCGGGATCGGCAGGTTGTTGATACACGATTGGCAGACCTGGGCGACCGCGCAAGGCGCCGATGAGTATTTTCTGGAAATGCGCGCCGACAATGATGCGGTTCATCTGTATTTGCGGACCGGATTTTCGGAAGTTGGCCGGCGCGCAGCCTATTATCGCGGCAACGACGGCAAGATGCGCGACGCGATTACGATGCGGCGAACGTCGCTGGTAACCGGTAGCAACTGATCGGTTGTTGCGCAATCGCTTGCAAAGTGGCAACATTGTAAGTGGCGCAACAAGAATTCCAATGTTCGCCGTCCAGCTTCTGGGTCAAAACAATAAGGAATAGTCTCATGTCCGACCAAGCCGATACCAACGAGATGCTCATTACACTGACTGCGGACATTGTCGCCGCGCACGTCAGCAACAACAGCGTCGCAATTTCCGATCTTTCTTTGCTCATCAACAATGTCCACGCCGCTCTGACGGGTCTTGGCTCCGCGCCGGTCGTCGAGGAAAAGCTGGTCCCCGCGGTGTCGATCCGCACCTCGGTCAAACCCGACTTCATCACCTGCCTGGAGGATGGCAAGAAGCTGAAGATGCTGCGCCGCCACCTGATGACGCATTATGGTATGACCCCCGACGATTATCGCACCAAATGGGGCCTGCCCGCCGACTATCCGATGGTCGCGCCGAACTACGCCGAACGGCGCCGCGCGCTGGCGAAAGAAATCGGCCTTGGCACCAAGGGCCGTGGCGGCGGGCGCAAGCGCAAGGTTAAAGCCTGACCCCTTGGTCGCCGACCAACCGCGAAGATAAGGGAAGGGCGGTGCCGCAAGGTGCCGCCCTTGTCCTCTCGCGGGGGGAACCCTATACAGTGACTATAAGAAAGACGCGGCTGCATCTTGCAGGAAAGGCCAGCATGTCCGGTACCATCGATCTTGAAGCCTTGTGCCACGAAAAGGGGCTGCGCATCACCGAGCAGCGCCGCATCATCGCGCGCGTCATCTCGGATTCCGAGGATCATCCCGACGTCGAAACGCTGTATGAACGCGCGTCAAAGGTCGATAGCGGTATTTCGATCGCCACCGTCTATCGTACTGTCCGCCTGTTCGAAGAAGCGGGCATCCTCGACCGTCATGATTTCGGCGACGGCCGCTCGCGCTACGAAGCCGCGCCCGAGGCGCATCACGACCATCTGATCGACGTCGAAACGGGCAAGGTGATCGAATTTGTCGATCCCGAACTCGAAGCGTTGCAAAAGGTGATCGCCGAACGGCTGGGCTTCCGCCTCGTCGACCATCGCATGGAGCTTTATGGTGTCGCCCTCGATCGCAAGCGCGACTGATCGCGCCGCGATCACCTGGCGGACGGTCGCCCGCCTGACCCTGATGGTGCTGGCGCTCCTGTTTCTGATCGTCCCGCACCTGCTCTACCGCGCCGTGGGTCGGCCTTCGCCGATGGTCATGGCGTTTCTCAACGCCGCGGGCTGGATCGCGGGGCTGCGCATCCGCACCACCGGCACCCGGCTGCGCCGCGACGTATTGTTCGTCTCGAACCACGTCAGCTGGCTCGATATTCTCGCGCTCGGCGGCGCGGCGCGTTCGGCCTTTGTGTCAAAGGCGGAAGTGAAAACAACCCCTGTCGTCGGCTGGCTCGCCGATCAGAACAGCACCATCTATGTCCAGCGCGACGCGAAGCGCGACATCCACAGCCAGGCGAACAGCCTGCGCGACGCCCTCGCGCATGGACGCCCGGTGACACTGTTTCCCGAGGGAGCGACCGGTCCCGGCGACGGCCTGCTGCCGTTTCGCGCCTCGTTGTTCCAGGCAGTGATCCCGACCCCGCCCAACTTGCGGGTCCAGCCGGTGCTGCTCGATTACGGTCCGGAGGCAAGCGATATTGCCTGGCTCGATCCCGAATCGGGGCTCGACAATTTCAAACGGCTGCTGGCGCGCAAGCGGCCGATCGCGCTGACCATCCATTATCTCGACCCGCTGCCCGACGAAGCCGAGCAGGACCGCAAGGCGATCAACGAGGCCGCCCGCGCCGCGATCGCCGCCAAAATCGCGGCGGCTTCCGCCACGCCGCGGCATCGCCTATAGCGCGCCGATGAAATCCGACTCCCCAACCAATTCTGCCAAGACCTTCCACGTCAAATCCTTCGGTTGCCAGATGAACGTCTATGACGGCGAACGCATGGCCGAGATGCTGGGCGCCGAAGGCTATGTCGCCGCCGCCGATGGTGCCGACGCCGACCTGGTCGTACTCAACACCTGCCACATCCGCGAGAAAGCGGCCGAGAAAGTCTATTCGGATATTGGCCGCCTGAAACGTCCTGACGGCAGCCGCCCGACGATCGCGGTCGCGGGCTGCGTCGCCCAAGCCGAGGGCGCTGAGATCACGCGCCGCGCGCCCACCGTCGATGTCGTCGTCGGTCCGCAGGCCTATCACCGGCTGCCCGACTTGCTCGCCCGCGCCGCGCGCGGCGAGAAAGCGGTTGACCTCGACATGCCAGCCGCCAGCAAGTTCGGCGCTTTGCCAAAACGCGGCGCGGGTCAGCGCCCGACCGCTTTCCTTACCGTACAGGAAGGCTGCGACAAATTCTGCACCTATTGCGTCGTCCCCTACACACGCGGTGCCGAGATCAGCCGCCCCTTCGCCGACCTGATCGCCGAGGCACGCGCCTTGGTTGCGGGCGGCGCGCGCGAGATCACCTTGCTCGGCCAGAACGTCAATGCGTGGGACGGTGAGGACGACAAGGGCCGCGCCATCGGCCTCGACGGGCTGATCCGCGCACTGGCGCGAGAGGATGGACTGGAACGCATCCGCTACACCACCAGCCACCCCAACGACATGACCGAGGGATTGATTGCCGCGCATGGCGAGGTCGACAAGCTGATGCCCTTTCTCCACCTGCCGGTGCAGGCGGGTAGCGACCGCATCCTCGCGGCGATGAACCGCAGCCACAGCAGCGAGAGTTATTTGCGCGTCATCGAACGCGTTCGCGCGGTGCGTCCCGACATTGCGATCTCGGGCGACTTCATCGTCGGCTTCCCCGGTGAGACCGAAGCGGATTTTCAGGCGACGCTCGATCTGATCCACCAGACGCGCTACGCGATGGCGTACAGCTTCAAATATTCGCGCCGCCCCGGTACCCCCGCCGCGACGATGGATGACCAGATTTCCGAGGAGGTGATGAACCATCGCCTCCAGCGCTTGCAGGCGCTGCTCAACGAGCAGCAGCAGGCGTTTAATGAAGCGAGCGTTGGCAGCACGACGCGGCTGCTCCTCGAGCGCAAGGGCAAGCTCGACGGGCAGCTGATCGGCAAGACGCCGTGGCTGCAATCGGCGCATGTGATCGCGCCCGGCCTCGCGATCGGCGACATGATCGATGTGCGGATCGTATCGGCCGGTGCGAACAGCGTTGCCGCCGAGCCGCTGATGGAAGCCGTCGCCTAGTGCGACTGGCGGAAGCTGTCTCCACGAAGACACACTCCGTCGCCTTCCGTCGAATTCCGAAACTATCGGTGATGGACTCCCGCCTGCGCGGGAGTACACAGGATATGCCTTAGCCTAGGAGCTCTGCCCATATGTCCAAACGCCCGCTGACCGCCTCGACCCCCGCCGAACCCGGCGACCGCGTCCGACTGACCGCGGAATTTGAGCGAACGCAGCTGTTGGGCATTTTGTTTGGCGAGTTCGACCGCAATCTGGTGGGCATCGAAAACCGGCTCGGCGTTTACATCTCGGCGCGCGGCAACCGGGTGCAGATCGAGGGTGAGGCCGAAGCGGCGGCGCGCGCGCGCGACGTGCTCGTCGACCTGTATAACCGCATCGAACAGGGGCAGGAAGTTGACGCAGGTATGGTCGAAGGCGTGATCGCGATGTCGGCGCAGCCAACGCTCGACGGCATCATCCGCCACGACAAGGAAGCAGCGCCGCCGATCATGATCCGGACGCGCAAGAAAACAATCGTTCCGCGCGCGCCGTCACAGATCCCCTATATGCAGGCACTGGCGCGCGAAGACATCATCTTTGCGCTCGGCCCGGCGGGGACCGGCAAGACCTATCTCGCGGTGGCGCAGGCGGTCGCGCAGCTGATCACCGGCAGCGTCCAGCGCCTGATCCTGTCGCGCCCCGCGGTCGAGGCGGGCGAAAAGCTCGGCTTCCTGCCCGGCGACATGAAGGAAAAGGTCGATCCCTATCTGCGCCCGCTCTACGACGCGCTCCACGACTGCCTGCCCGCCGAACAGGTCGAGCGCCGCATCGCGAGCGGCGAGATCGAGATCGCGCCACTCGCCTTCATGCGCGGCCGGACGCTGGCCGACGCCTTCATCATCCTCGACGAAGCGCAGAACACCACGATCCCGCAGATGAAGATGTTCCTGACGCGTTTTGGCGCGAACAGCCGCATGGTTGTGTGCGGTGATCCAAAGCAGGTCGATTTGCCTATCCCCGCCAGTTCGGGTCTCGCCGATGCGGTGAGCCGCCTTGAAGGCGTCGAAGGCATCAACGTCAGCTACTTCACCAGCGCCGACGTCGTCCGCCACCCGATCGTCGGGCGGATCGTCGATGCCTATGAGGGCCCGGGGGCTTAATCCCTAAATTCTCCCTGTGGCGAAGCCGTGGGGAGGGGGACCACTCGCGCAGCGAATGGTGGAGGGGCGGCGACGGCTGCTCCATTGCCCCTCCGTCAGTGCTACGCCTTTGGCACAGTTTATCCTGAGCGCCTGCAAGGCAGTCGAAGGGGCTCCACCTCCCATGGCCTCGTTACGGGGAGGACCGCTGTCGCCTCACCGCGCGTCGTTCTGCGAGCAAATTCCAATATAAGCGCAAACGAGTCGCAATACCATAAAACTTGACCCTCTGATTCTGCGCGCCTAGAGCGCAGCTATTGCGAATCACTAGCAATCAAACAGGGGAAGCATTTTGACTAACGACCGTCCGCCGTCCGTCCTCCGCCTTGCCGCCGGCACCGCGCTGAGCCTCGCGCTCGCCGCAATCGCGCCGCCGGTTTTTGCGCAGGACAATGACGGCGATTATTGGGCGGCGCGCAAGAGCCAGATCGTCGTCACCGCGACGCGCACCGCGGTGAAGGCCGAGGATATTCCGGTGACCGTCACCGTCAAATCCGACGAACAGATCGCCGACGAACTGGTCACCGACATTCGCGACCTTGTCCGCTTCGAGCCGGGGGTCAGCGTCCAGCGCCAGCCCGCGCGTTTTGGCGCGGCGCTCGGCGCGACGGGCCGCGCTGGCAATGACAGCTTCAACATCCGCGGCATCGGCGGCAATCGCGTCCTGATCCAGGTCGACGGCGTCCGCGTCCCCGACGGTTTCAGCTTTGGCGCGCAGGCGTCGGGGCGCGGCGATTATGTCGATCTTGGCCTCGTCAAATCGGTCGAAATTCTGCGCGGTCCCTCGTCGGCGCTGTACGGCAGCGACGGCCTGGCGGGTGCGGTCAGCTTCATCACCTCCGACCCGGCGGACTTTCTCGAAGAGGGCAAGGCGGTCGGCGGCCTGCTGCGCGCCGCGTATGGCAGCGCCGACGAGGAGTTCAGCGAAACCGCGATCCTTGCCGGGCGCAGCGGCGACTGGTCGGCGATGACCGCCTACACCCGCCGCGATTATCAGGAGTTCGACAATCAGGGGACGGTCGGCGGTACCGGCGCTGCGCGGACGCGGCCCAATCTGCAGGACGGCCGCTCCGATGCGGCACTGGCGCGCCTCGTTTACGACCCGGCAAACGGGCACAAGTTGCGCCTGACCGGCGAATATCTCGACACGCACCTCTACACCAACGGCCTCTCGGGCCTCAGCGCCTCGGTCGATCGGCTCGAAGGCTTCGACAGCGGAACCCGCAATCGCGTCTCGCTCGACTGGAGCTGGGACGGCGAGGGGGCGATCGATTTCGCGCGCGTCGCGCTCTACTGGCAGGACGGCGAGGACCGCCAATATACCGACGAGGATCGCACCACCCTCCCGGACCGCACCCGCCTCAACACCTTCGAGAACCGCGTCTTCGGCGCCTCGGCCGACGCGCGCGCCGATTTCACCACCGGCGCGATCACCCACCGTGTGGTGTTCGGCGGCGACATTAGCCAGACGCGCCAGCGCGGCCTGCGCGGCGGCACGGTGCCGCCGGCAGGCGAGACCTATCCGACGCGCGCCTTTCCCAGCACCGACTTCACCCGTGCCGGGTTGTTCGTCGGCGATGAAATCGCGATCGCCGATGGGCGCCTGCTGCTCTATCCGGCGCTGCGTTTCGATTGGTACGACCTGTCGCCCGACAACGACCCGCTGCTGCCGACCTTTGCCGGGGCCAAGCAGAATGGCTCGCGCCTGTCGCCGAAATTCGGCGCGGTGTGGAAAATCACCGATCAGGTGCGGCTGTTCGCCAATTATGCGACCGGTTTCAAGGCGCCCGAGCCGGGGCAGGTCAACCAGTTCTTCGAGAATCTGACCTCGCCGTTCTTTTCGTACCGGTCGATCCCCAATCCCTATCTTGGCCCCGAACGCAGCGAAAGCGTCGAGGGCGGCATCCGCTTTGCCAGCGACGCGGTCAGCCTCGACGTCACCGGCTTTTCGGCGCGCTACAAGGATTTCATCAGCCAGGAACAGATCGGTGGCGCCGGGACGATCGCCAACCCCATCCTTTATCAATTCGTGAATCTCGATCGCGTCCGCGTCAAAGGCGCCGAGGCGCGGTTCGAGGGGCGAGCGTCGTCCGGCCTGTATGCGACGCTCGCCCTGTCCTATGCCAAGGGGGACGTTATCGATCCCGCGGGCGCGCGCGCGCCGCTGTCCACGATCGATCCGCTCAAGCTCGTCGCCGGGGTCGGCTATCGCGAAGCGCAAGGGCGCTTTGGCGGGCAGTTGATCATGACGCACAGCGCCCGCGTCGGCGCATCACGCACCACCGGCATCTGCACCCCCGACTGCTTCCGCCCCGATGCCTTCACGATCCTCGATGTGACGGCGTTCGCCCGCATCGTCGACGGGCTGACGCTGCGCGCCGGGGTCTTCAACATCCTCGACAAAAAATATGCCTGGTGGAGCGATGTCCGCGGCCTCGCGTCCACCTCGGCGGTCACCGACGCCTATACCCAGCCCGGCCGCAACGCGTCCGTGTCGCTCAGCTTCCGTTTCTGATCAACCGAAGGACTGCACCCCATGAAAACCATCCGCAATCTCGCCGCTGCATTGCTGCTGTCGGCTGCACTGCCCGTCACGACCTCCGCCCATCCGCCAATCGCTGCTGATGCCGCCGCGGCCAATTTCGAACAGGACCGTGCCGACATCCTCGCGATGGCGGGCAATTACCGCGTCAGCTTCAACATGCAGGAATCGACGCGCTGGGATCCGAGCTACGAAGTGCTGGAACCCAAACGCTCGGGCGGTAACGAGGTCGTGCGTGTGATCGAGGATACGGGGCGCAAGATCGTGCTCCAGCATATGCTCGTCATCACCACCGACGACGACAAGAGCATGATCATCAAGCATTGGCGGCAGGATTGGGAATATGAGCCTGCCAAGGTGCTCGTCTATTCGGATCGCAACGCCTGGACTTGGGAAGACGTCCCCGAACGCATGCGTACCGGCCGCTGGTCGCAGACGGTGTATCAGGTCGACGACAGTCCGCGCTACGGCGGCTGGGGTCAGTTCGAGGCACAGGGCGGCGTCCGCCGCTGGCGGTCGAGCTGGACCTGGCGCCCGCTCGCGCGCCGCGATGCGGTGCGCAACCCCGTTTACGACCGCTACCTGTCGATCAACCGCCACCAGCCCAGCCCCGACGGCTGGGTCCACTGGCAGGACAACACCAAGATGGGGACGAAGGACGGCAAGCTGGTCCCGATCGTCCAGGAATATGTCCTCAATACCTATATCAAATATGACCAGTATGACGTGAAGGCGGCCGACGACTATTGGGGCGCGACGAAGGATTATTGGGCCGCGGTGCGCGCCGAATGGGATCGCGTCGCTGCCACCAAGGGCGGTATCGCGATCAACGAGGAAGCGCAGACCGGCACCGTGATCAGCGGCCGCCTGCTCGAAATGGCCGATGAAGTTCAGGACAAGAAGCTGACCACCGCAAAGGCGATCGCCGAAGCGAAAAAGCTGATCGAGGCGAATACCCGCAAGCTTTGACGACCTTCACCCTGTGAAGCCCGGAACCGGGGGCGGTCCGAAAGGGCCGCCCCCTATTTTGCCGGGAAAGGTAGCGCGGCAGCGGTGCCGTGTTGCTCTTCAAAGATTGGATGCGGATTCTTCCCGCGACACAACTCATACTCACTTGGCGGATCATTTCGGAACCGGGTCGGCCATCCGGGTAAACACGCAATTGTCGTCGTATCAACGCCGCGTGCCAAGGCGAGCGACATAGAATGAGCTCTTGCTTCGCCGATCAGGCAATTTAGATTCGCGGGTGGCGTCGTATCGATCCGAACGAAGGATGACCCGGCGTGGTCCGGATTCATCGAGTCGGTCGTGAACGCATCAATGCCGCAACTGCGGATTAGCCGAACGCTCGTCGGTCCATGCTCATCCTTCGAGCCGGGTGCGAGCGTCTCGCCGAAATTGTCATCCGCGATCCGCAGATAGAGCGGCTCCGGGCGGTCGCTCATCCAAAAGCGAGCGATGGCGACGCCGCCCAAAGCCAGCGCCGCACCCAGAGTAACGCCAACCAGAAAGGATCGGCGCACTCGCCTGTTCCCCGCTTACTTCTTCGTGGCCCCATCGACGCTCCAGATCCCGGCCCCGCGCGTCGCGATGAACAGGAAGAGGAAGCAGTAAAGCGCGATCGTCTCGCCGCCATTCGCAATCGGGAAGGGGCTTTGCATCCCGTGCGCGACCCAGTAACCGACCGCCGACATGCCGCTGGCAATAAATGCCGCGGGGCGGGTGAACAGGCCGATGGCGATCAGCGCGCCGGCGATCAGCTCGATCGCGCCAGCGGCTTGCAGCATGGGAGTCAACGGATAGGGAAAGGCGGCGGGGAAGTTGAAGAATTTCTGCACCCCATGCGCCATGAACAACAGACCCGCGACGATGCGCAGCAGCGCATAGGCCTGTTCGCCGAAACCATCGAGAAACTTCATGATTGGACCCCTCCTCATCATTGTCGAGGCGGGCAAGCTAACGGATTTTTGCGCCCGTGCGAAATTTTTTTACGCGCCATGTCACACCCGCCAATCCTGTCTCGTCAAGTCGGTACAAACCAACCAAAGGAGACAGACCATGACCGTCGTAACCGACCCCTTCGCCGCCGCGCCGCAGCTGATGAAACAGTGGATGGGCGTCAGCCTTGCGGTGCAGGACAGCCTTGAGCCGAGCCTGATCGAACTGGTGAAAATCCGCGCCTCGATCCTCAACGCCTGCGCCAACTGCATCAACATGCACACCGCCGAAGCGCGCGCCAAGGGCGAGACCGAGCAGCGCATCTATCTGCTCGCCGCGTGGCACGAGGCTCCCGTCTATACGCCGCGCGAACGCGCCGCGCTGGCGTGGACCGACGCCTTGACCCGTCTGTCCGAAGGCCACACACAGCAAGCCGCGAAAGACGGGCTCGAAGCGCATTTCACGGCGGAGGAACAGGTGAAGCTGACGCTGATGATCAACATCATCAATGGCTGGAACCGCCTCGCGGTCGGTTTCGACCTGTGGCTCGAACAGCCGGCGGCCAAGGCGGCCTGATGACCCGGACGGGTTCCCATGACGCGGCGGACGCGGCGGCGAGTTTCGACCCGCTGCGCCCGCTGCGCCCGCTGCTCACCCGCGTTGCGTACCGCATGCTCGGCTCGGTTGCCGATGCCGAGGATGTGGTGCAGGACGCCTTCATCCGCTGGCTCGGCACCGATCGCGCCGACGTGCGCGAACCCGCGGCGTTCCTGCGCCGCACCGTGACCCGGCTCTGCCTCGACCAGATCAAATCGGCGCGCCGCCAACGCGAGACCTATGTTGGTCCCTGGCTCCCCGATCCGCTGGTCGAGGAGGAAGAAGAGGATGACGTCACGCTGCCGCTGATGCTCGCACTCGAACGCCTGTCGCCGCTCGAACGCGCGGCTTTCCTGCTCCACGACGTTTTCGGCGTCGAGTTCGACGAGGTTGCGAAGACGATCGACCGCGATCCCGCCGCGACGCGCCAGCTCGCCGCGCGTGCCCGAACCCATGTTCGCGACGCGCGCCCGCGCTACAAGCTTGAGAAGGAGCAGGGGCTCCAGATCGCCAACGCCTTCTTCGCCGCCTCGCGCAGCGGCGACATGGCCGCGCTTGGCGCCATGCTCGCCGCCGATGTCGGCCTGTGGTCCGACGGCGGCGGCAAGCGTCCGGCGGTGACCGAGCCGGTGTTCGGTTACGACATCGTGCTCAAACTCCACCGCAGCCTGGCGGTGCTGTTCGGCAAATATGGCTCGACGCTGGTCCACGCCGGCACGATCAACGGCCTGCCGGGTTTCGTCACCCGCGAGGCGGACGGCAAGCTGCAAACCACCGCGCTGGAGATCGAGGACGGCAAGGTTGTTGGCATCTATGTGATGCGCAACCCCGACAAGCTGGGGCATGTGCATTGAATGGCAGCCTCCCTCGTGTCGAGGGAGGCGCCTCGTTCACTTTTCGACGGCGAGGCCGGGGATATACAGCGCCGCAATCTTGTCGACGAACTTCTCGGGCGAAGCGCCCATCAGGTTCGTCAGGACCACAACGCCAAGGTCGTCCTTGGGATAAATGAATATGGTGGCGCGTGCTCCGCCAGTCAGGGCAAGGGCGGGATGCTCAGCGCGTCGCACCGATGGCCAGCCCAGGCCGTAGCCATTGATGAAAGCGTTGAAGCCGCGATAGCTGCCATCTTTTTGCGGCTGTGGTTTCCACAGTTCCTCAAGGCTGGTCTTGTTGACCAGTTGCAATTTCTGGATCGCAATAACCCATTTCGCCAAATCAACGGCCGTGGATTGGATACCACCGATCGGGAGTAATTGTGCGGACGTCCATGCTTCATGACGCACAAACGCAGTTTCACTGCGATCAGCGCCGACAGTTCTCATCCCGTCAAACTTCAGCGTCAAATGCGTATAGAGCTCAGCGAGGTCAGGCTTGGTCGAGACAGGATAGGCAAAGCGTGTCTGCTTCATGCCCACTTTATTAAACTGCCGGTCGCGGACGAAATCGGAAAAGGATTTCCCCGAAAGCTTCGCGATGATTTTCCCCATCGCGACATAGTTGGTCTGGCTATAGCGATATCCCGCTCCGGGTGGAAACGTCAGGGGATTTTGCTGCACCCTTGCCCAGGAGGCATCCGGGTCAACAAGACCATCAATCGGCCGGGTATTGTCGTCCACAATTTCGGGCAGCCCGGATGTATGGGTGAGCGCCTGCCGAACGGTGACACCGCTCCATGCTTCCGGAAGTTTTTCGAGATAGGTTGAAATTGGCGCATCGAGATCGAGCTTACCCGCCTCGACAAGCTGCATTGCCGCAACACCGGTAACGGCCTTGCTGATCGAATTGATGCGGAAAATGGTTCGGTTGGTGACGGGGGCAGATGTTTCCCTGTTGGCCAGACCATAGGCACCCGTGAAGACGATCTTGCCATTCTGCACTATCGCCATTTGCAGCCCGGGAATATCGCGGGCAGCCATTTCGCTTTGGATCAGCTGATCGATTGCAATTGCTTTGCTTTCGGCGTTCGCGACAACTGGCGTTTGGGCATTTGTGCTGTTCGCAAGTCCGCCCATAACCGCAATCAGGCCGATTGCGGCAGAAAATCTATTCAGCATTATTTGGTGATCCAGAGTTTGAGGTGGGTCGTGGCGGCTATTGTGTATTGCCATATCGATACACCATTGTCGGCGTCAAGCGAGACGGACCTGGCGGCGCCCGGCTGGTGGACAGTTTTTTCGCTGTCCTACATTGCGCCGTCGCTATAGCGTCGGGCCATGACCAGCATCGAGCTTCTACCCGGTTCTTCAGATATCCAGGCCGGACGATTTCCGAGTGAAGTTGCGCAGTTTTCTGTCGTTTCCCTGTCGCGAGACCTTGCGTGCTGAGCGTTGAGACCCACGCGGCGACGCCATGGCCTGACGCACTCGATTGGGAGGCGCGGGCGGCGGAGGCGGTTGCGGCCGCACTGGCGCTGACGCCTTATGCGGCGCTCGCCAACGCTGCGCCGCTGGTCGAGGTCGCGGTGCGGCTGACCGATGATGCCGAGGTACAGACGCTCAACCGCGATTTCCGGGGTAAAGATAAACCCACCAATGTGCTGTCCTTTCCGCAAGTGCAGGACGATCTGCTCGAAGGTTTGGCGAACAGCGACGACGGCGAAATCTTGCTTGGCGACATCGTACTGGCACGCGAAACCTGCGCCCGCGAAGCGACGGAGAAGGGGGTTTCGCTGACCGATCATGCCACCCACCTGATCGTTCACGGCACGCTGCATCTGGTCGGCTACGACCATATGGACGACGCCAGCGCCGGGGCAATGGAGGCATTGGAGGTGAAAGCGCTTGCATCGCTGGGCATCGCCAATCCATATGCGGATCAGGATTAACGGAGGAACCGCGACTTATATGCCCGACGACCAGGGATCTTCGACCCGATCGGAAGAGGACAGTAGGTCCGGCCTGTGGGCCGGACTCCGGACATTGATATTCGGCGGCAACAACGAGCCGTCGCTGCGCGAGCAGATCGAAGAGGTCATCGACGAGGCCGAGGAAGAGGGTCACGACCGGCGCGGCAGCAACATCGTCGGCGATATGTCGCCAAGCGAGCGCAAAATGCTGCGCAACCTGCTCCATTTTGGCGAACAGACGGTCGACGATGTCGCGGTGCCGCGCGCCGACATCATCGCCATCCCTGAAAGCGCCAGCTTTGACGAAATCGTCGCGCAATTCGCCGAGGCGGGGCACAGCCGCCTGCCGGTCTATCGCGAAAACCTAGACGAAGTTGTCGGGATGATCCACGTCAAGGATGTGTTCGCGGTGCTCGCCGAGGGACGCCCGCCGCCGCCGCTGATCGATCTGATCCGCCAGCCACTGTATGTCCCGCAATCGATGGGGGTGCTCGACCTGCTCGCCGAAATGCGTGCCAAACGCACCCATCTGGCGATCGTGATCGACGAATATTCAGGCACTGAAGGCCTGCTGACGATCGAGGATCTGGTCGAGGAAATCGTCGGCGAGATCGAGGACGAGCATGACGACGAACCCGTCCTGCTCTTCACCCGCGGCGCCGACGGTTGCTGGGACGCCGACGCGCGCGCCGAGCTCGACGATGTCGGCGAAGCGATCGATGCGCGGCTCGCCGAGATCGAGGAAGATGTCGACACGCTGGGCGGCCTCGCCGCGGTGCTCGCGGGCCATGTTCCCGAGGTCGGCGAGATTTTGCTGCATCCGAGCGGCTGGCGCATCGAGGTGATGGAGGCCGACGAGCGCCGCGTCCATCGCCTGCGCCTGCACCCACCGGTCGTCGTCAATCTGGAGGCGCCGTCCGAAACCGGGGATTGAGCTACGCTCTAATCGTCGACGTTGACGACATTATATTTCAGCGCTTCCTTGCGGGTAAGGCAGCGGCGCGTCGAGCGGTCGCTGCCCGTCGCGACCGCTTTCTGCCGGTACATGATCTCGGACAGCAGGTCGCGCGAGACATCGAGGCGGATGAGCAGATCATTGTCCTCGGTCGCCATCAGCGCGGCTTCGCGTTCGACGTCGCTGATCAGTTCGGTGGTGGATTCCGTGCCCAGCGCGACGCTCGACTGAATGGCGTTTTTGTCGCCGGTCATCGTGAACATATGGACCATGAAATGGCCGCCCGGATCGATCGTGCGCGCGCGGCCGCCCATGAACACAAAATTGCACGCGCTGAAACACGTCCAGCCCGACGGGATGCGGGTAATCATCTGGCGCTCTTTGCTGAATTTGCGGATCAGCAAGCCCGCGGCATTGCCGGCGCGGGCATCGCCGCCGGGCGAACGGATCCAGATTTCGCTGATCGACGGATTGTCGGTCAGCACTTTTTCCAGCCGCGCCGGAAGTTCGCTATCGACGCGGCCTTCCGCGAGCAGCACCAGTTCGCCGCTGCGCTTGAACGGCGTTAGCACCATCGTCTTGTAATCGGACCAATTGGGTTTGGCGGGACAGGTCGGATTGTCGGGGTCCATGCCCGGCGGCGTCGCCGCAGTGCACGCCAGCATCGCGGCGATTGCGGTGGCCGATTTGATCCAGCTGCGCATATGACTTCCCCCAAAACGCGATCCAGACTCTAGTCCGCCGACAGAAACAAGACAATATCGCCGCCAGCCCTGCCGCAGGTATGATCAGCGTCACTGACCAAGCTTGTCGGGTCGATTATTCGGGCCTAGCCTTTGAAAAACAAGGGTGGGGGAACAAGACATGCGGACCAGGTTGCGGCATCATGCGGCGTTTGTCGTCATCGCGGCGGTGTTGCTGTGCAGCGGCGGCGCCGGCGCCTGGCAAGGCACACCGGGCGAGGGCGACAAGGCTTATGTGCCACCGGCGGTCGCCGAACCGCCGCTGCCCGCGCTGCCTGCCCGGCCTGCGCTCGATACCGACAGCTATCCGGGCTGTCGCGAGGATTACCGCAAGAAGGACGCGCCGTTCGATCAGGCCGAGGCGATCAACCGCTGCACCGTCGCGATCGACGCCTATTATCGCCAGAAAATGCTGCCCTATCGCCAGGCGATGATCACCTATCAGGACGCCTTGTCGTCGCTCTATTCGACCCAGGTCGGCGCCAACAAACGCTATTCGGCCGACACTCAATATCGTTTCTTCCAGACCGTAATGGCCGAACATGCGGCCTCCAATCCCGACGGTGAAAATCTCGCCGGCTATCGCGGCATCGAAGCGCAATATCAGACCGATCGTGCCTATCTGGCCGATCGGTTCTGCTTCAACACTGGGTGCAACGGCTATCCGGCGCCCGCGGCGGTCGCCACGGTCGCGGCTCCCGAAACCGCCGACACGCCCGCGAAGAAGAAGGGCGACGACGGGAAGCGTGCCGACAGCGCCAACCCCGACGCCAAATGCAAGCGTGCGCGCAAGCGCGGCGGTGCGCTCGGCGGACTGATCGGCGGGGTAGCGGGCAACGTAGTGGGGCTGAAGGGCATCGGTACCGCGGTGTCGGGGCTGTTTGGTGCGGTGCTCGTCGCCGAGATTGCGTGCCAGCTCGACGAGAAGGAACAGAAGGTCGCCGCCGAGGCGACCGTTGCGGTCACCAAGAAGGAGGAGGTCGGCGCCACCGCCAAATGGACCAGTCCGACGCGCGAAGGGGTGGCGGGGTCGTCGACGATCACCGCGCTCAACACCGAACCCAATGGCAGCAAATGCCTGTCGATCACCGACATCGCGATTGTCGAGGGCGAGGAAACGCGCGTGTCAAAGCGGATGTGCCGACAAAAACCGGGCGAACCGTACAGCATCATGGCCTGACGGCGGCGTTGCGTTTGCGCGGCGAGGGGGTTAGCGCAGGCGCGATGGACGTCTCCGACCTGCGCATCGCCCTGTTCAGCGGCAATTACAACATGACCGTCGATGGTGCGAACAAGGCGCTGAACCGCCTTGTCGGCTATCTGCTCGCGCATGGCGCCGCGGTGCGCGTCTATTCGCCGACCGTCGCCAATCCCGATTTCGAGCCGACCGGCGATCTGGTCAGCGTCCCGTCCTTTGCGATTCCCGGTCGCAGCGAATATCGTATTCCGGTGACTTTCTCGTCGCGGGTGCGGCAGGATATCGCCGCCTTCGCGCCGAACGTCCTCCATATTTCCAGCCCCGATCGCGTCTCGCGACAGGCCGCGGCGTGGGCGCGGCGGCGGCGTCTTCCGGTCGCCTGCTCGGTCCACACCCGCTTTGAAACCTATTTTCGCTACTACAACCTGTCGTTCCTCGAACCCGTGGTCGTCGCGTGGTTGCGCAAGCTGTACCGCAAGTGCGATGCGCTGATCGCGCCGTCGGAAAGCTTCGCGCAGGTACTGCGCGACCAGCGGATGAATTACGACATCGGCATCTGGACCCGCGGCGTCGAGCAGGGGATTTTTAACCCAGGCCGCCGCGACGCGGAATGGCGCCGCTCGCTTGGCATCGAAGATGATGTTCCGGCGATCGCTTTCCTCGGGCGGCTGGTGATGGAAAAGGGGCTCGACGTGTTCGCCGATGCCATCGACGTGCTGGCGCGGCGCGGGGTGCCGCACAAAGTGGTCGTCATCGGCGAGGGGCCAGCGGGCGACTGGTTCGAATCGCGCCTGCCGAACGCCAGTTTTATCGGGTTTCAGGGCGGCGCGGATCTCGCGCATGCGCTGGCGTCGTGCGACATTTTCTTCAACCCGTCGGTCACCGAAACCTTTGGCAATGTGACGCTCGAGGCGATGGCGTGCGGGCTTCCCGTCGTCGCCGCGCGCGCCACCGGCAGCGCCAGCATCGTAAAGCACGGTCGGACCGGGTATCTCGTCGCTCCCGGTTCGATCACCGGCTTCGCCGATCATCTCCAGCGCTATTGCCGCGACATCCCGCTGCGCGCCGAACATGGCGCAGCGGCGGTGCTCGAAAGCGGCGCCTATCAATGGGACGCGATCAACCAAGCGGTCGCCGACACCTATCTGCGCCTGATCCGTCAGAAACAGCGGCGCGGGGGCTGAGCATCCGATGGCCGGGGACCTGTTCGGCGGCGACGCACCCGCCCAGCGCGAAGGCGATACGACCGGCCCGGTGCCGCTCGCCGAGCGCCTCCGCCCGCGCACGCTGGCCGACGTCGTCGGGCAGGAGCATCTGACCGGCCCCGAAGGCACGATCGGCCGCATGGTCGCGGCGGGGCAATTGTCATCGATCATCCTGTGGGGACCGCCGGGCACCGGCAAGACGACGATCGCGCGGCTGCTCGCCGAAGCGGTGGGAATGCGCTTTTCGGCGCTGTCGGCGGTGTTCTCGGGCGTCGCGGACTTGCGGACCGCCTTTGCCGACGCCGAAAAAATGGCCGCGGCGGGTAAGCGAACCTTGCTGTTCGTCGACGAGATTCACCGTTTCAATCGCGCGCAGCAGGACGGGTTTCTGCCCTATGTCGAACGCGGCACGGTAGTGCTGGTCGGCGCGACGACCGAGAACCCCAGCTTTGCGCTGAACGCAGCGCTGCTATCGCGCGCGCAGGTGCTGGTGCTGAACCGGCTCGGCGAGGATGCGCTAACGCAGTTGGTCGCGCGCGCCGAGGCCGATATCGGGCGCAGCCTGCCGGTCACCGACGACGCCCGGGCTGCGCTGGTCACCAGCGCTGACGGCGACGGGCGCTTCCTGCTCAACCAGGTCGAGACGCTGTTCGCTGCGGCGATCCCCGATCCGCTTGACCCCGTCGAGCTCGCGCAGTTTCTGCACCGCCGGATGCCGGTCTATGACAAGGACGGCGACGGCCACTACAATCTGATTTCGGCGCTGCACAAGGCGCTGCGCGGATCGGATCCGCAGGCGTCGCTCTATTATCTGGCGCGGATGCTCGTCGCGGGCGAAGAGCCGCTCTATGTGCTGCGGCGACTGGTGCGTTTTGCGAGCGAGGACATCGGCCTCGCCGATCCGCAGGCGCTGGTGCAATGCCTCGCCGCGAAGGATGCCTATCAGTTTCTCGGCTCGCCCGAGGGCGAGCTGGCGATCGTGCAGGCGTGCCTCTATCTCGCCACCGCGCCCAAATCGAATGCCGCCTATGCAGCGCAGAAGGCCGCTTTCGCATCGGCGCGCGACACCGGATCGCTGGCGCCGCCGGCGAATATCCTCAACGCCCCGACCAAGCTGATGAAAGACCTGGGTTATGGCGCGGGCTATGCCTATGACCATGACGCGCCCGATGGTTTTTCGGGCGCCGAGTATTGGCCAGAGGGGATGGGCGCGCAGATTTACTACCAGCCGACCGATCGCGGCTTCGAAAAGCGGATCGCCGAACGCATTGCGTGGTGGGATGAGCAACGCAAGGCGCGCGGTTGAGGCAGGGAGCGGCGAATGGCGAAGTTCGACAATTGGGACGATGTGATCGAATTTGCCTGCGCGCTTCCCGACGTTGAAATGCTCCCATTTTTCGGGACGCCCTGTCCAAAACTGAACGGCAAGGCCTTGGCTTCGCCCGGACGCGAGGCGGGAAGCTTTGCGGTGATGTGCCATCGCGATGAGAAGGATATCCTGCTTGAAACCGATCCCGACACCTTCTGGCAAACCCCGCATTATGAGGGATGGCATGCCATTCTCGTCCGCTTTGGTTCGGATGACCCCGACCGCGTCGCCGACGTCCTGCGCCGTGCCTGGTGGGACCGCGCCAAGAAAGGGCAGCGCATGGCTTTTGGCGCGCGGCCGTGACGTGACATGGCGATCGACCCTTGCTCTGCTGATTGCGGCGGTGGCGCTGCCCGCGCAGGCGGCTGACGCGAACGCGGACCTCAACCGCGCCTGGGCGGCGGGCTATCGCGCGGCACTGACCTGCTCGTCGCTGTGGAACGGCGCGGGCAAATCGCTCGATGCGATTGAACGCGACGAGCTGACCGGTATTTATCCCGAGGTCGAGGCCGACGTCCGTGCGCTGAAGGCCGATGTCGATGACGCGGCCAAGCAGGTGCGGGTGCGCTACCGCGACGATATGCCGCCGCGCGTCGCGCAATGGACCGGCGGCGAAGGCTGCGTGACGTTGCCGATCGGGGCGTCGCCGCCACCGGTCGGTGACACCGCACCGCGCCCGAACCTGGACGACCAGCCGTGGCCGGTCGGCGACAAGGGCGCGCGCTGGCCGATCACCAGAGGATACAGCAAATTCCAGCTGGCGACGATGGCGATCGAAGGCTTTGGCGGGCGCACCAGTTCGTTGCTGATCGTCAAGGACGGCCGGATTTCGGTCGAAAGCTATTGGGGCGGCCATAACAGGCACACCGCGCAGCGGACCTTCTCGATCGCCAAGTCGATGGCGGCGACGCTGATCGGGCATGCGGTGCTTCGCGGTCAGATCGACGTGAAGGCTCCCGCGGCGATCGCCGAATGGCAGCGCCCCGGCGATCCGCGCGCCGCGATCACCACCGAACAGTTGATGCGGATGGCGAGCGGGTTGACCAGCGACACGGCGGGCAATCGCACCGACGCGATCTATATGGGCGGCGCGTCGGTGCGCCAGTGGACGGTACAATGGCCGCTGCTGAACCCGCCGGGCACGCGGTATCGCTACGCCAACAACGACACGCTGCTCGCGGTGCAGTCGCTCAAGGCGGCACAGGCGAAGACGGGCGGGGCGCTCAGCCCCGGCGCTTTCTTCGACCGGATCGGTATGACGCGCACCTTTGTCGAACATGACACGGACGGCGATTATATCCTGTCGAGCCAGGTTTGGACGAGCGCGCGCGACCTTGCCCGGCTGGGGCTGCTCTATCAGAACGATGGCCTGTGGAACGGCCAGCGGCTGTTGCCCGCCGACTGGCGGCGCTTCGTGACGACGCCGAGCGGACCGCAGCCCGCCGGGATGTTCGGCTATGGCGCGGGCTTTTGGTTGCTCCACAAATCCGACGGCATTCCCGCCGACGCGTTCGGCGCCTTTGGCAATCGCGGCCAATATCTGATCATCATCCCGTCACGCCAGTTGGTGATCGTGCGGCAGGGTTATGATGACGACAAGAACCGGCTCGACATCGCGGCGCTGGTCAGGGCGATCGTCGCTGCCGACGATCCACGCTGATTCTATTCGAACGGCGGATAGCGCTCGAACGCGGGCAGGCTGTCCAGTTTTTCCATCCAGCCGATGCGCTCGGCGGTCTGGATCTGCACCTGCGCCGGGATCAGGCCGGGGTCGTCGAGTGTCGCCGACTGGACGTCGATCTGGCCCGGAAAGATGGCCTCGCTGGTATAGAACAGCCCGGTGCCGCATTCGCCGCAGAAATGGCGTCGGCCATGTTCGGACGACGCATAGATTTTGGGCGTGCCGGTGATTTCGATCTCGTCCTGCCCGACCAGTGCCCACCCGACCATCGGTGCACCTGCGTGGCGGCGGCAATCGCTGCAATGGCACAGCGCATGATGCTGCACCGCGGTGGTCATCGAATAGCGGATCGCGCCGCAATGGCATTGGCCGTTGGCGCGGGGGCTCGAGTCACTCATCGTTGTTCTCCTTATCCCAGTAAGGAGAACATAACATAAACATCTTTGCGAACGCAATGCCCTCGTGCGTCAATCGCCAAGGTCAACCTGATGCGCTTCCGCCCATGCCTGATACTGTCCGCGCGGGTTGGATGACGGTTGCGCCAGGATATTCGGCATGTCGGCACGCAGCGCGGCAAGGTCGAGTGAGCGGATCATGGCTTTGACCGGGCCGACGCCCGCGGGGGTGATCGACAGGCGTTCGATGCCGACGCCGAGCAGCGCCATGGCTTCGAGCGGCCGCCCGCCCATCTCGCCGCAGACGCCGAGCGCGACTTTGGATCCCGATACCGTGCGCACGACGCGCGCCAGATAGCGCATGACGATCGGCGACAACCAATCATAGCGTTCGGCGAGCCGTGGGTGCGCGCGGTCGGCGGCGAACAGGAACTGGGTGAGGTCGTTGGTGCCAACCGACAGGAAATCGAGGTGCGGCAGCATCAGGTCAAGCGTTTCGAGCAGCCCGGGAACTTCGAGCATCGCGCCATAGCGGATTGCGACCGGAAGTTTCTTGTTGTGGCTCGCGAGCCAAGCCCGCTGCCCGACGAAAAGGTTCCGCGCGGCCTCATATTCCCAGGGTTCGGACACCATCGGGAACATGACGTTGAGCGTTCGTCCGGCCGCCGCTTCCATCAACGCGCGTGCCTGGACCTTCAGCAATCCCTCGCGCTCCAGCGCCAGCCGCAGCGCACGCCAGCCCATCGCCGGATTTTCTTCCTGCGCGCTGTCGCCGACGTTCATGTACGGCAGCGCCTTGTCGCCGCCGATGTCGACGGTGCGGAAAATCACCGGCCGGTCGCCCGCCGCGTCGAGCACATCGCGATAGAGGCGCTGCTGGCGGTCGCGGGACGGCAGCGTCGCCGACACGAGAAACTGAAACTCGGTACGAAACAGTCCGATACCGCGCGCGCCGGTCAGGTCGAGCGCCGCGATATCCTCGCGCAGCCCGGCGTTGATCATCAATTCGATCGGCACGCCGTCCTTGGTGATCGCGGGCAGGTCGCGCAGCGAGGCGAGGTTGGCGCGGCGCTTCTGCGACACTTCCAGTTTGGCGTCGAAGGCGTCCTGCACCGCCTGTGTTGGGCGGACATGCACCGAGCCCGCCGCCGAATCGAGGAGCAGTAAATCGCCTTCGCGGATCGAGGCGCGCACGTCGCTGACGCGGCCCATCACCGGCACCCCCATCGCGCGCGCGACGATGATGACATGGGCGGTGAGCGAGCCTTCCTCGAGCACGACACCCTTCAGTCGGCGGCGATCATATTCGAGCAGTTCGGCGGGGCCGAGGTTGCGCGCGATCAGGATCGAATCCTGCCGGAGCCCCCCCATTTGCGCGGCTGTGCCCATCTGCCCCGACACGATGCGGATCAACCGGTTCGACAGATCCTCGAGGTCGTGCATGCGGTCACGCAGCAGCGGATCGTCGATCTGGCGCATGCGCATGCGCGTGCGCTGCTGGACGCGCTCGATCGCCGCCTCGGCGGTCAGGCCGCTGTCGATCGCTTCGTTGATCCGCCGCGACCATCCTTCGTCATAGGCGAACATCTTGTAGGTCTCGATGACCTCCTCATGCTCGCCGCCGACGCCGAAATCGGCCGAACTCGCCATGCGGTCGATCTGTTCGCGCATCTTGTCGAACGCGGCATAGACGCGGTGACGCTCGGCCTCGGTATCGTCGGCGACGGTATGCTCGATCGTGATCCGGGGCTGGTGGAATACTGCGACCCCGGCCCCCATGCCGTCGACCAGTTTCTGCCCGTTCAGCCGCTGCGCCGACTGGTCGGCCGCGGCGGCGTCGGTGCGCGCCGCGGTGTCGACGAGGTCGGCGTTGGAGATCAGTTCGGACAGCACCATTGCGACGGTCTGCAGCGTCTCGATCTCGATATCGTCATAGCGGCGCGGATCGGCGTGCTGGACGCACAGCACCCCGACCGCACGTTCGCGGCGGATGATCGGTACGCCGGCAAAGCTGTGGAACAATTCTTCGCCGGTTTCGGGGCGGTACGAAAAGTCTGGGTGCGCCGCCGCTTCGTCGAGGTTAAGCGTTTCGATCTGGTCAGCGATCATGCCGACCAGCCCCTCGCCAAGGCCGAGGCGGGTAACGTGCACCGCTTCCTGCTTCAGCCCGCGCGTCGCGTAAAGTTCGAGGGCGCCGTCGCGCAGAAGATAGATTGAACAGACCTCGCTATCGAGACATTCGCCGATGATGCCGACAACCTGATTGAGCTTGCCCTGCGCGTTGGCGCGCGACGCCATCACCTCGTGCAGCCGGGTCAATATGGTCCGTGCCGACTGGGCGGCAGAAGAGGGCGGAGGCGGGGCGTTGGTCATTCGCCCCCTGCTAACAGATGGATGCGCCGAGCGCCATGACCCCCGCGCGTCGTGGCGGCCAATCTATTCTTCGCCGTCGCCAAGCCTGCGTCAGTTGACCCCGGCCGGTGCGGGTCGAGGCGTCGCGGTACCCGGGGGCGTACTGGTCGTGGTTGTCGGGCCGAAGGGCGCCAGTGGTGCCGGCGCGTTCATGATCGGCGGCGGCGGCGCATATTTGGCGTCCCAGGCGACGACGTCGTACTGATATCGCGCGTAAGCCTCGTAGAAATCGTGGAAGGGCTGGTCGAGCCGTGCCAGATGCGCGGGCGCTTGCTCGATGACCTGCGCGGTCGGAGTCGACGAAACCAGCTGCGCAATTTCATTGGCCCGGGCGCAGAAGGAACGCTGGGCGGGCGGCTGGGCAAAATAGTTGAACAGCTGCGTCGACAGGCGATCGCGCGCGGCGACGCCGCTGGTTTTGTTTTCCTTGCCCAGCTGGGTGATCACATTCTTCTCGGTCGAGCGGATGACCTTGCCGTGCGCTTTGATGATGTTGTTGTACGCCGATACCAGCGTCGTTTCTTCGAGGCCGCGGCAACCGATGGCGGCGACGTTCAACCCGATCTTCAGCTGCCAGAAGGCGCGGTCGCCGGTGATGTTGCTGTTGGCGGTGACGAAGCGGCCGTCGATCCCGCGTCCGGGCAGGATTTGGGTAACGGCAGCGTTGCCCGGCGGTAGAGGCCGCGGCGGCACCACGATTACCACTGGCGGCGGCGGAG
>JAEMRT010000221.1 GCA_016463225.1 Sphingopyxis sp.
CTTTCCTGAAAGACTAAAGTGTTGCGATGACCAGTTGAACCCACCAACGCAAAGCGGACATTGCGCAAGTGCCAGACTTTGCTAGCTACGCAGAGAAGTTGCTAGACATCAGATTTGAGGTGCGCGCGGGATGATCGTCGGTTTTTTGCTCATGGCGCAGGCTACTACCCAATTGAAACCGCCAACGCCGCCAATGATGTCAATTGAAGCTTTGACGGACAGCGCAGAGCATCAAACGCTTCCGGCATACAAAGTAAATTGCAAGCTCAACGACAGTGGCGGCAAGATCGGCCAGCTGAAACTCGAGCAAACCGGGGGACGCGGCGTCCGAGGAACAAAAGGGGAGCTTTGGACCATGCCGGCTTGGCGGGGTTTTGTGAGCACACCCGTATCTCTAAAAGTCATACAAGATGACAGCGGGCTTTTCGAAAATCCGCTTCTTGGCGCCAGAACTGATGATAAGCCGTCTCGCCTCGAAACTTATCGTTGGGATGCGCCCTCTCGCTCAAGTTACGATTCTCTCATGCAATTTCGAGACGGTAAGACATGGGTTATGATACAGCTTACCGACACGCCCGAGCAGTCGGGCAATGCGTCTGGGCCGTTGGTGTATGGTGCCGTGATCACACGCCGAAGAGACAATAGAAACCTGCCGGGCGCGCATCTCGGATTTTGCTCGATTGAAAGCAGCCCTCAAAAGCCATTGTCGCAGGCAGAAGAAGTCCAGTACCGAGACCAATAATATCGCTCCGTTAGCGTCCGCTTGCGCGTGTTCCGTCTTGCCGAATGAATGACCGGCTCCGGTCGATTCCAGACGCTCGTCATCCCGGACGTGATCCGGGTGACGAGAAGGAGAGACGTCCTCCCAATCACAACCCTATGGGGCGGATCAATTGCGTCCACCATCAGAGCCGACATTGGCGGGGTTACAATCGCCGCTCGCGACGTTAGGGAATAGGCTTGGGCGCGCAGCTTGTGGATCAGTTGAGGGGATAGATGATGGACAGCGGCAGCAAGGTGCAGTTTTCGGACCGCGAGGCCCTGCTTTACCATGAATATGGCCGACCCGGGAAAATCGAGATCGTCGCGTCGAAACCGATGGCGACGCAGCGCGACCTGAGCCTTGCCTATTCGCCCGGCGTCGCCGTCCCGGTGCTGGCGATCGCCGAAGATCCCGCCAAGGCCTATGACTATACGATCAAGGGCAATCTGGTCGCGGTCATCTCGAACGGCACCGCGATCCTGGGTCTTGGCAACCTTGGCGCGCTCGCCTCGAAACCGGTGATGGAGGGCAAGGCGGTGCTGTTCAAGCGCTTTGCCGACGTCGATTCGATCGATCTGGAAGTCGACACCGAAGACCCGCAGCGCTTTATCGAAGCGGTCGAACTGCTCGAACCGAGCTTTGGCGGCATCAATCTGGAAGATATTGCTGCGCCGAACTGCTTCATCATCGAAGCCGCGCTGAAGGAAAAAATGAACATCCCGGTGTTCCATGACGACCAGCATGGCACCGCGATCATCACTGCCGCAGGCCTGATCAACGCCTGTTACCTGACCGGTCGCGACCTCGCGACGGTCAAGGTCGTCGTCAACGGCGCCGGCGCCGCGGCGATCGCCTGTACCTCGTTGATCAAGTCGATGGGCGTGCGGCACGAAAATGTCATCATGTGCGACCGCAAGGGCGTGATCTATCAGGGCCGCACCGAAGGCATGGACCAGTGGAAGTCGGCGCACGCGGTGCCGACCGAAACGCGCGACCTGACCGAAGCGCTGGTTGGCGCCGACGTGTTCCTGGGCCTGTCGGCGGCGGGCGCGCTGAAGCCCGAGATGGTCAAGGACATGGCGCCGGCGCCGATCATCTTTGCGATGGCGAACCCCGATCCCGAAATTTCGCCCCCCGATGCGCGCGCCGCACGTCCCGACGCGATCATCGCAACCGGGCGGTCGGACTTTCCGAACCAGGTCAACAATGTCCTGTGCTTCCCCTTCATCTTCCGCGGCGCGCTCGACGTGCGCGCGACCGCGATCAATGAAGAGATGAAGATCGCCGCCGCCTATGCCATCGCCGACCTCGCGCGCCAGCAGGTGCCCGAAGAGGTCGCCGCGGCCTATGGCGGGCGCGCGTCGAGCTTTGGCCCCGAATATATCATCCCCTCCCCTTTCGACCCGCGGCTGATGGAAATCGTCCCCGCCGCGGTCGCCAAGGCGGCAATGGAAACGGGGGTCGCGCAGAAACCGATCGCCGATCTCGACGCCTATCGCACGTCGCTCCGCGCGCGGCTGAACCCGACGACGTCGGTGCTGACGCTCGCTTATGAAGCGGCGCGCGCCAACCCCAAGCGCGTCGTGTTTGCCGAGGGCGAAGAGGAAGTGGTGCTGCGCGCCGCGATCCAGTTCCGCGATGGCGGCTATGGCACCCCGGTGCTGGTCGGGCGCGAGGGGCTGCGCGACACGCTGAAGGAGATGGGGGTCGCCGACCCCGAAAGTTACGAGGTCCACAACAGCGTCAATTCGCCGCATGTGCCGCAAATGGTCGAAATCCTGTACGAACGCCTGCAGCGCCGCGGCTATCTGCGCCGCGACGTCGAACGGATGGTCAACCGCGACCGCAACATCTTTGGCTCGCTGCTGCTCAAGCTGGGGCTGGGCGATGCGATGATCACCGGGGTTACCCGCACCTATTCGCAGACGATGCGCGAAGTGCGCCGGGTGATCGACCACGCCGAGGGCAAGACGCCGTTCGGCATCCATGTGCTGGTCGGGCAGCATCAGACGATCTTTATGTCCGACACCACGGTCAACGAGCGGCCGAGCGCCGAAATGCTGGCCGACATTGCCGAGCGTACCGCGCAGGTCGCGCGGCGGATGGGGCATGAACCGCGCGTCGCGTTCCTGTCCTATTCGACCTTTGGCAATCCGCCGGGCAGCTGGCTCGACAATATCCGCGACGCGGTGGCGATCCTCGACCAGCGCAAGCCGGGGTTCGAATATGAGGGCGAAATGGCGCCCGACGTCGCGCTGAATGAAAAGGTGATGGCGAAATATCCGTTCTGCCGCCTGTCGGGACCGGCGAACGTGCTGGTCATGCCCGGGCTGCAATCGGCGAATCTGTCGGCGAAGCTGATGCGCGAACTGGGCGGCGGCGCGGTGATCGGCCCGATGCTGGTCGGCATGGAACATCCGGTGCAGGTCGCGACGATGGCGTCGCCGGCGTCGGATCTGGTCACGCTGGCCGTGCTCGCCGCGGGCGGGATCGCGCAATGATTTCCGGCTGACGCCGGAAGCGGCACCGGCCCGCTCCCCCTCCCGGCCTCCCATAGGTTACTATCGTTGGGGAGGCCGGGAGGGGGAGCGGGCCGGTGCCGC
>JAEMRT010000222.1 GCA_016463225.1 Sphingopyxis sp.
TCCTTGGTGCGCGAGCTGGCTTGTGCCGTCGGCGGCGCGAAGATTTTTTCGCACAAAGACACCAAAGACACGAAGCTATTCTTCATCGTCATCCCGGACTTGATCCGGGATCCATGCGGCGCCGGCGGAATGGATTCCGGGTCAAGTCCGGGATGACGCGGGGGAGACGGTGCGCGGAATGGTCCATAGTGGGCAGGGTTGCGTCCCAACCGCGTCTGATCATGTTAAGCTGGCTGCATGACGAGCGAAAAAGCATCGAGGCATCTTGGGTCAGGCCGGATGTGTCACGCGCCTCGTTCGAGCACGACGCGCGGGGAAGTACCATCGGACCCACGACTTGTTCGATCGCCGCACCCATGTTATCTTACCGGTATGACCAAGGAAACCAGAGTATCGGCCAAGGGCCAGGTCGTCATCCCCAAGGATGTGCGCGACCGGTTGCATTGGGACGTCGGCACGGTGCTGGAAGTCGTCGATGGCCCCGCTGGGGTCATGCTGCGCGCCAAACCGAAGGCGAAAAAGGCGCTGAGTTTTGAGGCTGCGATGGCAAAGATTCGCAAGACGGTGAATTACAGCGGGCCGCGGATCAGCGACGAACAGGCGGATGCCGCGATCGACCGCATGTTTCGAGAGGACAAAAGCTGGGACGCCAAGCCTTGAAGGCGGTCGATACGAACGTCCTCGCGCGTTTCTTGCTCAACGACGATCCGGCGCAAGCAGAGATGGCGCGCGAGATGATCGAGGCGGGCGTCTTTGTCCCGATCACCGTGCTTTTGGAACTCGGTTGGTTGCTCCAGTCCCATTATGGCTTTGACCGCGCCTATCTGACCGCGGCGCTGGGCGCCCTGCTCGACATTCCGACCATCATGATGGCCGACGAGGAAGAGGTGCGACAGGCGTTGGCCGCTTTTGCGAAGCGCGGCGATTTCGCCGATCATATCCATTTGGTCGCCGCCAAGGGGGCCGAGGCTTTTGTCACGTTCGATCAGCGGATGATCGGGACGGCGGGAATGGCGGTCGAGGTCGTCCGGTAGGTGGCGGCGTGTCGGTGAAAGCCCGCTGCGCGTGAGGCGCGAACTGCGCGGGCTGAGCCAGGTGAAGCTGGGGGCGGTGTCGGGGGTCAACCGGGTGCAGATCGCCGACATTGAGGCCGGGCGCGGCAAGGGGTCGGTGGAGACGGTGCGGAAGCTGGCGGAGGCGCTGGGGGTTCGGGTGGATGATTTGGTTTGAGGACTCCGGTGTTGATATTTAGAAGTTGCTTTATCCGTCGCAGCCGTTGAGCTGTTTCGGGGGCTTGCGGCGACAATCGGAAATCATGATGACTAGAACTACTGTGAAGGAGGCTCATGTTAGAGATAGCCTTGCAACATGCTTGGAGAAGTTAGAGCCGGGCTTAACCTTTGTAGACAAAGAGGCGAGGTTACCGTCTTCGATTGGCACTACAGGATTTATTGACCTTCTTGCTCAAGATTCCGAGGGGCGATATGTCCTTATAGAGGTAAAAAAATCCGGCCCTGCTACACGCGAAACTCTCCACGAAATCGTAAAATATATTGAGAATGCGAAGTCGCATCTGGGTCTTCGTGAGAATGAATTGCGGGTTATCATTGCATCAGTAGAGTGGCGAGAGCTGATGGTTCCGTTCTCTTCTTTTGTCTCGCGCACTTCCTGTAGAGTGGAGGGCTATCGCCTCGAAATCAATGACACCGGCACGGTGATCGACGCGGAGGCCGTTGAACCCGTTTCGATTGAATCAGATAGAGTTCTCGCACCTTGGCACGAGCTGCGGTTCTATGCTGACGAGCAACGCCTGATCGAAGGAATAGAAAGCTACGAAAGAGCGTGCGACGCGAAGGAAATACAATCTTACGTACTTCTGATTTTGGATCCTCCTGAGGGGAATCCCGATGGGTTTCCTTCAACAAAGCAAATGACGAATCGAGCAATGCTGGCAGCAATGGCTGCCGAGATGGGCAAGCCGGTGAAAGATGCTCCTATGGAGCTTTATCGGGGAGCCTTGTACTTCGCGACGCAACAACTTTCGCGTGATGAGTATATTTCCCGGCTTCCTATGGAGGAACCGTCCACTGTGGAAACGCTGGAAGCAATTTCTAACATGGGGGATGAAGAAGCGTTGGGCACGCTTCACGAAGCCGTGCTTGATTTACAGCCGAGGCCAACGAGCGCTTTTTTTGAAATTGGCTATCCTGCGAAATTCCGTTCTCGTCTGCTTGAAGATGAGGGATGGAGTATCCGTGAAATACGACGTTATGGCTATTTCCGGCGTAATATGCTGCTTTCAGACGACACTATCGTTCAAGAAATTGGAGGTGCGCAAGGGAATTCCAAGCAAAGCATGAAGATGAGTTTCCGGCCCAATCAAAAGGCAGAGGTGGCTGAGGTCCGGCGACGAATAGATGAATGTCTTTGTGACAATGAACCTTGGCGATCGCAGATCAATTTTGTGTTGAATGAGTTGGCTCATTATTCGGAGGATCGACAGTGCTATATTCAGATTATGAACCCCTGTAGTGCTATCACTACGATCTATCTTTCTGCAAGCCGCGACGACGGATTTTTATATGTTCCGACCTATCAAATTCGAGTTCCAGAAGATGATACTGAATTAATGTATTATGGGGCGTTACAGCACAACGGTAGCAAGCCATTTACATTAAAGCAGGTGGTGGACACGTTTTACGACGGGCAGATAAATCAGATGCTATTTACATTACAATGGGGCGGTTACGAGTCTCGCGATGTAAAAATAGTGAGAAAACTGGGGTTGAGGTATAAGACCTTCAAGGCGCTTGCCGCTGATGGAGATCGCCAATTTTTTAAGCTTGATGATCACCAGTGGGAGGCATCGGAAGCGGTTGATCCGCTGGATACCTACTTATCGTTCCTTCGATCTTATGGAGCTTTGACGAGCGAAGTGCTCGAGCTTTACGCATCAAGATGGGACGGGAGGATGGTCAATTTCTATCCCGACGACTAGTTTACTGTGACAGTTCACCTAACCCCGGTTTAAGTGGCTCATCCCGCTCACTCAGCAAACCTCGTTTCCAGTCAGCATTTCACACCGCCAGTCTTGCTCCGCTATCTAGGCCCTGTCACCTTCCCGCTCTGACCAGCGAACAGGGGAGATGACCATGCAAACCACCCGAGCCACCGCCGCGACGGCGATGCTGAGCCTTGCCCTTCTCGCCGCGCCCGCCTTCGCCCGCGACCCCGCCAACGTCCTGATGCCCGAAAATCCCGAGGCGCGGGCGTTTCAGGAGGCGGTGGGCTATGCGACCGCGGTGATCGCGGGCGACACCATTTACCTGTCGGGGGT
>JAEMRT010000129.1 GCA_016463225.1 Sphingopyxis sp.
CTTCATGGTCCAGACTATCATAGTCTCTGGGCCACTCAGCGGGGGGCAGATCAAAAGCGTCACGCCATGGTCGATACCGATGGGCGTGCACTCGAACTGCTGGTCCATAGCGCCGACATTCAAGACCGTGACGGCGCGGTGCCCTTGCTTAAGCAGTCACGCCAGCGGCATCCATTCGTCGAGCGTACCTATGCCGACAGCGCCTACAATAGCGATCGCGTCCGTGACGCCACCTCCATCACGATCGAAATTGTCCGCAAATTCGCCGATCAAACCAGGTTCGTCGTTCATCCCAGACGATGGGTGGTCGAACGGACTTTTGCATGGCTCAACCGAAATCGCCGCTTGGCCAAGGACTTCGAGCGAACCATCAAATCCGCAACTGCTCTTCTCTATGCTGCCGCAGCCAGCGTTCTCATCAGGCGCATCGCTCGTTACGCATGAGATTCAAGACAGGCTCTAAGACGTCAGGATTGCCGGCGGCTAAACCGACCGCCGTCAATCTAGTCACGGCATAGCTGATGCGTCGTGCCCCGGCGGCGCTTATGCCATCGGGGTTTTAACTTGGAATGAGTGAGCGCTCCGCTTGTTCGAGGGGCTGCGGCGGCGGAAGGATGCACGTGCGCTCCCGACTGTTGCTGCTTCGCATTGAAGCCATCGACGGCTTGCCGGCATACGGCAGCATCGATTGCAGATGCAATTCAGATAAAATCACGCATTTGACTTCGATTGCCCTGACTGCTGCCGCTCTGAGCGCCCCACACTCGAGTGCTGACGGTTTGACTGACCACTGTCGGCGGGTACTGCCAACCGGAATATAGATTGGGAACGGCAAAAATGTCCCAATTCCTGTCTACCGATGTCGACCCATTACAGCCATTTACGGTAGAAATTCGCTTTCAAGATAGCCGACAGTCGCTTTTTTTCATTGTGAATGACAAAGTCCGTCACCGCCAACCGTTTCTTTATGGAACGGTCGCCATTCAAGATCGTCAATGTCGATAAGCAGACGATGGACCGCAAATATTATGACTCATGAGACGGACAAGGCATGGATGGAGCAGGCTATCAAGCTGGCAATGAGCAAAGGCAAATCTCCCCAGGATACGCCGATTGCAGCCATTATTGTGCTGGATGGAAAAATTCTCGCACGGGCAATCAACCAAACAGAAGAGCTGTGTGACGCTACTGCTCACGCGGAGATGATGGCGTTCAGGAAAGCCGGCAAAGTGCACGGAGACATGGATCTGCGGGGGGCCACTCTCTATTCTACCCTACAACCGTGTGGGATGTGCACGATGGCATCTGTCTGGGCAAAGGTCGGGCGCATTGTCTACGGCGCGGGGCGGGACGATGTACACCGTATGTATTTCGAAGATCGTCACCTCGATACGATGGATTTCATCAAGGATGCTTGGCGCGAGGATTTGGTGTTAGATGGAGGCTGCCTAAAGAAACAATGCGCGGCTCTATACTTCAAACCGGACGATGACGTGCCGATCGAGATGCAAGGTAACATATAGGCAGCAGCAACTTGAGATGATTGCATGCAAACGTATAATTTGGGGTAGAGCGGCACATGCTAGAACGACTTGTATTGGCGATTTTGCACCTTAGCAGCGGGAGGTTTGCCATTTCGAAAAACCAAACGCTGCCAGGTATATTATAGAGAATTATTTTCGAAATTTGGCTTAACACATGTAATACTAAAATTATGGTGCGTAAATCTGTTTACAATTTTTCATTATCCGATTTTTCTTCAATCAGTCGAGCCGCTTCGAGTAGACTTTTGCCGGTCTCCGACGCGGCATAAGCTGTCATGGTGACGGCTATGCCATCCGGCCCGTCCAGCAGGACTAGCCCTTCCTCCACGCTCGCCTTGCCTGGCAACGATTGAACACCGGAATCTTCTGGCGGTATCATGATGTTGGCCTTTCGATGTCCGGGCGACCGGATTTACTTTCGATGTAGAGATAGGCAGGATTGAACTGGCCCCTGCGGGCCAGACCCTCGACGTCGAGAATTTCCACGAGCGAGGAGCGAAAGATGCACAACCGATCTTCCCGTAATTGCCGCAGCACGCGATTGGCGTGGACACTCGTTATACCGCAGATTTCCGAAATATCCGCCTGCGTTATTCCCAGGGCAAAACGCGTTCCATCGCTCAGGCCTGCTGAAACCAGCCGGACATTGGTTTCGGACAGAAAATGCGCCACGCGCCCGACCGCATCCAGCCGCCCCAGGCGGAATAGCCACGCTCGGTGCATCGCCGCATCGAGGAGCGTAGAGAACCACAGCTTGCGTGTGAGTTCGGGCATTGCCGCATTAATCTCGTCCAGCGCCTTGTGCGGAATGACCGCAATTGTGGCTGCGGTTAGGCTGGCGACATCATGATCCAATATTTTGAGCGGGTAGGCGTGCAAGTCCAGAAAATCCCCTGGCACTTGCACGGCGACGAGTTGGCGCATCCCTTCCCGATCGTCCAGATAGCGGCACATGAAGCCTTCCAGCAGCAACATGCTCACGGACAATGTTTCGCCAGCCTGTACGACAGTCTTGCGCGCATCTATCGTTCGTATCTCGAAAATGGCTTTTTCCAGGACAGCGCGTTCCTGAACATCCAGTTCGACGCCGCGACGATCCCTAAGAAATTTGTCCGTAAACAATATCAGCCCTTCATAGTGAAAAGACTTGGCTTTGAACTATAGCAACGGTCCGTGGCGACGCCGTATCCAGCCGCCAGAAATAAATCGCTATAATGCACATTAGTTTTGGGCCGGTCCGCGAAACTTGCTGAAGAGCGGCGGGTTATCTCCTCACAAATGCCGCGGGTTCCCAGTGATGATCGGGAATTCGCATTTTTTTCGATCATCACTCCCAATGTGCTGGACCTGCGTCCGGCACGTCTCTCGTGCATGAGGATGCCCCATGGCCAAGTCTCCCTCCACCGTCGATAAAGTCTCCGGCGAGACAGCCAAAAAGGCTCCCCCAACTGCGCCCGCCGAAACTATTTCGAACAGCTTTGCGGAACCGCAGGCAGAAGGTGGCGATACGCATCAGGTTGCAGGAGGGGATGTCGCAATCTTGACGACGGCACATGGCATCCCGGTCGCTGATGATCAAAACAGCCTGAAGCAGGGCGCGCGTGGCCCCACCTTGCTGGAGGATGCCCACTTCCGCGAAAAAATGTTCCATTTCGACCATGAACGCATCCCTGAGCGCGTCGTCCATGCCCGCGGCTACGGTGCGCACGGCTATTTCGAACTGACGGAATCCCTGAGCGACGTCACGCGTGCGGATGTCCTCCAGCGGGTCGGTGAGCGCGTGCCTGCCTTCGTGCGCTTCTCGACAGTTGCCGGGTCCAAGGGGTCAGCCGATCTCGCCCGTGACGTGCGTGGCTTTGCCGTGAAGCTTTATACGCAGGAGGGCAATTGGGATATCGTTGGCAACAACATCCCGGTATTCTTCATTCAGGACGCGATCAAATTCCCCGACCTGATCCACGCCGCCAAGCCCGAGCCTGACCGTGACTTCCCGCAGGCGCAGACCGCACATGATAATTTTTGGGATTTTATCAGCCTGACGCCCGAAAGCTTCCATATGGTCATGTGGACGATGTCGGACCGCGCAATCCCGCGCTCGCTGCGCACGATGGAAGGCTTTGGCGTTCATACATTCCGCCTCGTCAATGCGGACGGCAAATCGACCTTCGTCAAATTCCACTGGAAGCCCAAGCAGGGCCTGCAGTCGGTCATGTGGAACGAAGCGGTCAAGATCAACGGCGCCGATCCCGACTTCCATCGTCGCGACCTGTGGGACGCCATCAACGCCGGGGACTTCCCGGAATGGGAGCTGGGGGTCCAGCTGTTCGACGATGCGTTTGCCGACAGTTTCGACTTTGACGTGCTGGACGCGACCAAGCTGATCCCGGAGGAGCTGGTCCCTGTTAAAATCGTCGGGCGTCTGGTGCTGGACCGGGTCGTTGACAATTTCTTTGCCGAGACAGAACAGGTCGCCTTCATGACCCAGAATGTCCCGCCGGGCATCGACTTCAGCAATGATCCGCTGCTCCAGGGCCGCAATTTTTCCTATCTCGATACCCAGATCAAGCGCTTGGGCAGCACCAACTTCACCCATTTGCCGATTAATGCACCCAAATGTCCGATGGCCCATTTCCAGCAGGACGGGCATATGGCGATGCGCAATCCCAAGGGTCGCGCCAATTATGAACCCAATAGCTGGGGTGCTGAACAAGGTGGCCCGCGCGAAGACCCAGTGCGCGGTTTCACCAGTTACGCGCAGGAGGCTGACGGTCCCAAGCAACGGGTTCGCTCGGAAAGTTTCGCCGATCATTACAGCCAGGCGCGGCAATTCTTCAACAGCCAGACGGCGACCGAGCAGAAGCATATCGGCGATGCCATCGTCTTTGAACTGAGCAAGGTCGAACGCCCCGATATCCGTTCGCGGACGGTCTCTCACTTGCTCAACATCGACGCTACGCTGGCGCAGACTGTAGCCGAAGGACTTGGCCTTGCCTTGCCTGATCCGGCGCAGGCAGCGCGCCCGACGATGATGGACCTGCCGCCGTCCGATGCGCTCAGCATCCTCAAAAACGGACCGGACAGTTTCAAGGGGCGCAAACTTGGCATCCTGCTGACCGACGGTGCCGACGCCGCGATCTTCAACGCGCTGGTTAAAGCGGTCGACAAGGAAGGCGCGGTTTACGAGGTCGTCGCTCCCAAGATTGGCGGAGTGACCCTGTCGGATGGCACGGCCGTAGCCGCCAAACAGAAGATTGACGGCGGTCCCTCTGTCCTGTTCGACGCCGTCGCCGTGGTGGCGTCTGAGGAGGGCGCTGCTTTGCTGGCAATCGACGCGGCCGCCAAGGATTTCGTCACCGATGCCTTTGCGCATTGCAAATATATCGGCCTGACCGCCGAAGCCCAGGCGCTGTTTGAAAGAGCGGGGATAGCCGATGATTTGGACGAGGCCTGCCTGCCGCTGGCCACAGCCAAGGATGCAGGCGCTTTCCTGACTGCCTGCCGGGCATTGCGCCACTGGCCGCGCGAATTGGCGGTCGATCTGGATGCCCAGCCCGCCGCCTGATCGCGGCCTTTCAATGTCAATCTAAGGGGATGGTCTCGCGCCATCCCCAGTCATGCGCACGACAGGATCATACTCAATGCGGATCGGCATCATCGCCCATCTCAAACATCCGATTGCCGAACCCTTTGCCGGCGGGCTGGAAATGCACACGCATTTGCTGGCGCGATCGCTGCGGGATCGTGGCCATGCGGTCACGTTGTTCGCCTCGTCCCGATCGGAACCGGGGATCGGCCTGGAAGCGATCTGTACAGAAACCGCGATCCAGACGGTGGGTACGACGGAAGCGAACGACGTGCCCTTCTTTCGTGAGCATCACGCCTATCTCAGTCTGATGAACGACCTGCGCCATCGCGATTTCGACATCATCCACAATAATTCGCTGCATTATCTGCCCGTCGCGATGGCCGACAGTCTGCCCATGCCGATGGTCACGACGCTGCACACGCCGCCCTTCTGCTGGCTGGAAAGCGGTATCCGCCTTTGTGCTGCGCGCAACCACAGTTTCGCGGCCGTGTCCCGCTCGGTTGCAGCTCTGTGGAACCATGTCACCCATAGCGACGCGGTGATATGGAACGGCATCGACCTGCAAAAATTTGCGTTCCACCCCCAGCCCGCCGCCGATCCCTATCTGGTCTGGTACGGCCGCATCGTCCCGGAAAAGGGCTTGCATCTGGCGATCGCGGCTGCCCGGCTGGTCGGCCTTCCGCTCAGGATTGCGGGGCCAATCCTTGACGATGATTATTACCGGACACAGATCGCGCCCGCGCTGGGCCAGGATATTATCCATGTCGGGCATCTCGCGCACCAACAACTCGCCCGGCTTGTGGGCGGCGCGCGGGCCTTCCTCTGCACCCCTATGTGGGATGAACCCTACGGCCTTGTCGTTGCAGAAGCGCTTGCCTGTGGCGTGCCAGTCGCGGCCTTTGCGCGAGGGGCGATCCCTGAAATATTGGATGCGACATGCGGGGTGCTTGCGACCCCGGACGATGTTGCCTCGCTCGCCAGCGCCGCGCGGTCGGCCCTGACGCTAGACCGCAGCGCCTGCCGCACCAGGGCGGAACAGATGTGCGATGCCGAACGCATGGTCGACAATTATGAGGCGCTTTATCTGCGGCAGATCGACAGTACGGCGGCACCTTGCCGAGCCGACCGTACAGCGTCGATCCACCTGATGCCCTCGACGCTCCCGTCCCATGCGGCGCTAGACCAGAGATCGGTTTCCCATGGCTGACGCCAGAGCGATGACCCTGTGCGTCTGCGTCCCGGCGCGGAACGAGGCAGCGCGATTGCCGATATTGCTGAATGCGCTGGCGATGCAGGACTGGCCCGGTCCGATCCCGGTTGCGATAGCCATCAACAACAGCACCGACGATAGCCGAGCCGTTGCCGACGCTGCACGCCATCGTCATGCCGGACGGCTCGACATCCGCATAGTCGAACGCACTTTCGCGCCGGAACTGGCGCACGCCGGATCAGCCCGACGGATGGCAATGGACACAGGCCTTGGCCTTCTGCCCGCGCTGGACAACGCTGCCCTTATCAGTACGGACGCAGACAGCCGCCCTCCGACAGACTGGCTGCGTAATATCGCCGCTGCCTTTTCGCGTGGTGCCGACATGGTGGGCGGCCGGATCGACATCGATAGCGATGAACCACTGCCACCGCCCGTGCATCGCCTGCGCACGGCATGGGACGAATATTGGGCCGCCGTCCGCGCCATTGAGGATGCGATCGATCCTCTGCCCTGGGATCCGGCACCACGCCACGGCGATCATACCGGCGCATCGCTCGCCATCCGGGCAGAGCTTTATCTGGCCTGCGGCGGCGTTCCGGCCATAACAAGCGGAGAGGATCGCGCGCTCGTATTGGCGGCGCTTGCCCGCGGCGCGCGCCTTGTTCACCCCGTTACGGTTTACACCCGCGTCTCCCCGCGTCTGGAGGGACGCGCGGAAGGCGGCATGGCAGTCGCGATGCGGACGCTGTTCGAAAAGGCCGAAAATAGCATCTCACCCATGGCGCCTGCCTTCGCCCATTGGCGTGAGCGTGCGCACTGGCGCAAGCAATTGCGCGCGCAGCCCGATGGCGCTGCTTTGATCGCCCGTCAGGAACCGCTGTTGCCGCCGATGCCGCACGACATGATGCTGGAAATCCAGCCATGACCCGCCGCCCGATCGGCTATTATGTCCATCATCATGGCGCTGGTCATCGCGCGCGGGCGGAGGCGATTGCCGCCGCCATCGACTGGCCGATCGTCCTGCTGGGTACAGGGCTGGGCGCAGCAGGAATTGACCTTGCCGATGATCGCCCCGTTTCCGGCCGCTTCGACGGGATGGACGACACGGCCTCACGCCCCGCCGCCCTGCACTATGCGCCCGTTGACCATGAAGGCGTGCGGTCGCGCGTGGCGCGCATCAGCCGGTGGATCGCGACGGAGCGCCCTGCGCTGATGGTCGTTGATGTTTCGGTCGAAGTTGCGATGCTGGCGCGCCTGGCATCAGTCCGCACCGTCTATGTGCGGCTCAACGGCGACCGTAGCGACGCGGCGCATGTCGATGCGTTTCGTGGCGCTACAGCACTGCTCGCGCCGTTTCACCACGAGCTGGAGATGCCATCGACGCCCGCGTGGATCAGGGACAAGACCCGCAATCTGTCCGGTATCACTGCCGCTGCTCAGCATCATCCCCGGCAGGACGACCATATCCTGATAGTGATCGGCCGGGGCGGCCCGCCCGGCGATGGCGCAGCGATCGCACAGGCCGCACGCGCCTGCCCGGATATGTACTGGCGCGTCATCGGCCCCGTAACTGCGCCGTCCGATCAACCCGCCAATCTCGATCTGGCCGGATGGGTTGACGATCCGGCGCAGGAAATCGCCCGCGCCGCGCTGATCGTCGGCGCTGCCGGAGACGGGTTGGTCAACGCAGTCCTCGCCGCCGACCGCCCGTTCCTCTGCATCCCTGAGGACCGCCCCTTTGCCGAGCAGTTGGCGACCGCACGCGCCCTACATGCGCTGGGCGCTGCGATCATGCTCGAAACATGGCCGTCTCCCGACCAATGGCCTTCTTTGATCAGCCAGGCAAAGGCATTGCCGCCTCACGCCCGTAAACGCCTGCACGATCGCAATGGTGTGGACACAGCATCAACCTGGCTCGCGACAATGGCCGCCGCTGCGGTCGATGAACTGGAACCTGTAGCATGACCCTGTCCCGCCATCCCCTTTCCAGCATCGACCCCCCGATCATGCGCGCCGGGGCGATCACGCCCACCCTTGCCGCGCTCGGCAGCCGTTATGACGCCGCGCCGGTCTTTCCGGTGGAAAGCATGAAAGCGCTCGTCGCTGCCGATCTCCATCGCACCTTCGCCCCGCTCGAAAGCGGCGGCGAGGCCTTTGACGATGCCGTCGCCCGGAACCAGTGCCTGATGACCGTCCTGCGGATCATTGGTCGCGCGGATCTGAGCGTCGGGCGGCTCTATGAAGGCCATGTCAACGCGCTCGCGCTGCTCGACTGGTTCGGCTCTCCCGCGCAAAAGGCAGATTTGGGCCAGAAACTCGCTCAGGGCGCCTTTTACGGCGTATGGGCCACCGAACCGCAACCGGGCGTACAGCTAGGCCAATCCGCACTGGATGGCCGCAAGTCTTTCGCGACCGGCGCTGGCGGTCTTGCCTATGCCGTCATCACCGCGCAGCCCGAAGAGGGCGAACGGCGACTGGTCGTCGTCCGGGCCGATGATCCCGCCCGGACCGACCTGTCGCAATGGCGGGTCAGGGGTATGCGGGCGACGGGCAGCGGCTTCTATGACCTGACGGGCATGGCGGTCGATCCATCGCATCTGCTCGGCCAGCCCGGCGACTATGATCGCGAACCGCGCTTCACCACGGGCGCCTGGCGCTTCACTGCCGTGCAACTGGGTGGGATCGAGGCGCTGTTGACCGAAATCCGGCTTGCCATGTCTGATGCGGCGCGCGCCGATCCGCTGCAACGCGCGAAATTCGCCGATGCGGTTGCCGCAACCCGCACCGCCTATCTATGGGTCCGCGAATGTGCGCTCCGGGCTGCGCACGACGATCCCGATGGTCCCGCCTTCGCCCGCATGACGCGCGGCATAGTCGAGCGTACGGGCCTAGACGTAATGGAATTGGCGGCCCGCATCACCGGCACGCGCAGTGCGATGGACGGGCAACGGATCGACAAGATCATCCGCGACCTCAGCCTCTATCTGCGGCAGGGCGGACCCGACTATGCCCGCGATCAGGCGGCGCTCGCCTGGCTCGACCATGACGCCTGGGGCGCGGAGGACGCCTTGTGGTAGGCCTTTCTTTGTCGGCAAAACCCTGGCGAACGCGGCGGTGGCTGGTGCTTGCGCCGCATCCCGATGACGAGACGCTGGGCGCTGGCGCGCTAATAGCGCAGACGGCGAAGGCCGGGCGACTGGCGGGCCTTGTCTATCTCACCGACGGGTCGGGCTCGCATGAGACCGCGCAAGGCCGGTCGGGGAAACTGGTGGGCAGTCGCAAGCGTGAAGCCGCCGCCGCCTTGCACCGCCTGACCGGTAGTCGCCGCCAATCGCCGTTGCATCTTGACTGGAAGGATGCTGCTCCTGCCCAGCCGGGGCATCCGGCTTTCGACCGGGCTACCCGACGGCTGACCGCCCTTTGCCGTCGCTGGCAGGTCGATGCCCTTGCCGTTACCGCCAGTCACGAACCCCATTGCGACCATCAGGCCGCCGCGCAGCTGGCCTATGCAGTGGGGCAACGGGCCAGGGGCAGGTTGGTCGTCGCAGAATATGTCGTCTGGTCGCAAGCCCCTGATTCCCGCACCCACCGGAAGCTGCGCACCGCGTCCATGTTGTGCGGACAACGCTATCACGCCCTGGCCGCGCACCGCAGCCAGCTTACCGCGTCCCACGGTCCCGGCTTCCGGCTGCCTGCCTACCGTCGTGCCATGCCTGCCAGCGATATCCTCTACCTGCGGAGAGCCTCATGACGCGGCACAAGGCCAGCCTGGGTCACGATTATTTCGAGACGATGTTTCGCGCGACCGACGATCCCTGGGAACTGGAAAGCAGCGCCTATGAGCAGGATAAATATGCTCATAGCATCCGCGCCCTGGCCGGACGGACCTATGGATTGGGTTTCGAGATTGGATGCGCAAAAGGTGTCCTGACACAGTCGCTGGCAACCCAATGCCACGCATTGCTGGCGATCGACGTCAGCGAAACTGCGTTAAAAGCAGCGCGCGAGCGCTGTGCCGCATTGGACCATGTTTCCTTCGGCCGGATGATTTTTCCCGGACGAGCACCCATAGGCAGCGCCTTCGACCTTATCATCCTGTCCGAAGTCGCCTATTATTGGGATGACCACGATATCAGCCGCGCCGCCCAGTGGATCGCGACCCATATAGCGCCCGGCGGCGATATCTTGCTCGTCCATTGGACCGGCGAAACCGACTATCCCCAGAGCGGCGATGATGCGGTAATAAAATTGCAGGCCGCTCTCGCCCTTGCATTCACTGTCATCACCACAGAGCGCATGCCCCACTATCGCCTCGATCTGTGGCGTGCGCACGCATGACTCTGAGTGTCCTCACCATCGTCAAGGATCGGTCGACCCATCTGGCACAATTGATCGAAGGTCTGCGACGCAGCACGCATTGGCCCGACGAGCTCATCATCGTCGACATGGCCAGCACACCGCCGATCAATGCCGAACAAGCGCCATTTCCGATTCAGATCCTGCGTCTCGATGGTCCCGGACTGCCACTCGCGGCAGCCCGGAACTCAGCCGCACGCGCGGCCAGCGGGGACATGTTGTTGTTCCTCGACGTCGACTGCATCCCGATGCGCGCACTGACCGGGGCAACCGCGCAATGCCTCACCGACCATGATGCGCTGATCTGTGCCGACATACGCTATCTTGGCCCTGAGGATGCCCGAGGTAAATGGGAGGAAGCCGATCTCCTGTCGCGCGCGCAAGGGCATCCGGTTCGAGAATTTCCTACAAACGGCGTGCGACGAGAGGATAATGCCGGTCTGTTCTGGTCGTTGGCTTTTGGTCTACATCGCCAGAGATTTTTTGATCTGGGCGGGTTTGACGAAGCTTTTACCGGCTATGGCGGTGAAGATACCGACTTCGGCTTCCGCGCGCGGGCGGCTGGCTTGCCCCTGTTATTCATGGGCGGCGCTGGTGCCTTTCATCAATATCACGACGTTTTCGACCCTCCGCTCCAGTATCTGAACGACATCGTCCGCAATGCCAGCCTCTTTCGAGCACGATGGAATATATGGCCGATGGAAGGATGGCTCAACGCTTTCGAGAAGGCGGGTTTGATTGGACGGTGCGGGGACATGATCCATGTGCTTCGCCAACCAAGCGACCTCGAAATCAAGCATGCGCGAATGTCGCCGCCGGGTTCGCCCTGAAATAGAGCGGCGCCGCGCCCGTGTATCTCGCGCGACGAAATGATAAAGCGACCCGGATTTGTGCGCGTGAGTGTCAGCTTACCGCGATTTGTGATTCCGAAGCTGACAGTCGCAAATGTCCCAGTTCTTGCCGCAAAGCGGCCCGGCGGTATGAGGCCAGTCCTGGCCGTTTATCTGCTCAGCAGGCGGGCCGACGATTTACGTCACACCGTTCGCGTCGCATCGCGCCGCCACCTCGCCGACGGCCGCCCGGTAATGTCGACACACCCGCTCCTCGCGCATCCCAAAACGCCGTGATACTTCCGCCACGCTCATTTTTCGCCCGACGACAAGAATGAGGATGGCACGCGTCAACGGCTGCATTTTAGCGACGACTTGCCTGATTCGCGCAGCTTCCTCGCCGCCGCCCGCGCCGATCGGTTCAGCCATCATCTGCAGGTCAACAGTATCGAGATAGCGGTCGATCCGGGCGCAGCAACGGTCATCATCCGCCAAGTTTTGAACGCACAAAATCAATTTCGCCAATGCCTGGCGCAGGACAGTTAGCAAGGTCACAGCAGGACACTCCGCATATCGGGTTCAGTCCCCAACCCGTTCCCCCTTCCCTCCCAAGGACCCGCGAAATTACTGTTTCTCGTGCGCGAGGGATCAGCGCGTTCTACCTACCCCTCTTCACCTCGGTACTTCCCCGCTTCACACCTCGCCCTCTCCGCTGCGACAGCGATCACCGCCCGTAGGGCCGGGATTTGCGCAGCCGAGCCCGGTCGGCGCGGCGGCACGCCGC
>JAEMRT010000130.1 GCA_016463225.1 Sphingopyxis sp.
CTCGAAGGGCTTTTCCTGGGGGCCGGGGTGGGTCTTGGCGCGACCCTGTCCGGCATGGGCAGCTTTGATCGTTCCCTTCGCTCTGTCGCAGCGCGCGCGGCGCTTTGCGGCGGTGCGGCGGGCAGCGTTGTCGTTCTTCTTGGCGGACATCTCATGGCCGGGAGTTTCGAGCAACTCGTCCAGACATTCCCGCAATCGCGGATCGGCCTTGCGCAGATCGGCGGCCTGTTCGGTGAACAGGGTCTTGGTCCGGTGGCCGAGACGGCCTGCGCGTTCGTCGAAGGCGCGCTGTTCGCGGCGGGCGTGGTCGTTGCCATGACGCTGGCGCGCCGTGAGTTGGACAGGCCTGAAGGCCGCTCGGCGTCGTCGTCCGGCCTGGTCACGAGCGGCAGAGGCGGCGCGCCTGGGTTGGGCTAGGACCCGCCAGCCGGGGCATGGGCAGCGAGCGCCGCCGGTCGCCTCGTTCCGGCTATCATTGACCGTCTAAATCGTCAGGCCTAAATGTTGCGGGAGGCAATGGATTCCTGCCTGGCACATCGCCGAACCGCCCTCGCACGGGACGATGATTCCTACCGGCGCCATCTGGCGAAGGAGGAATCATGCGTTTGTTCTTCATCGTGTTCATGGGTTCAGGGATGGGTGGCGCGCTACGCCATCTCGTAGGTCTCTTATTGCTCCGACTGCTCGGACCGAGCTTTCCCTATGGAACGCTGGCCATAAATGTCTTCGGCTCGGCGCTGATGGGGTTGGTCGTCGGAGTGCTGTCGATGCGCTCGGGAACCAGCCATGAGTTGCGGGTCTTCCTGACCACCGGTGTCATCGGCGGCTTCACCACCTGGTCGACGTTCAGCCTTGACGCGTACAGCCTGTGGGAACGCGGCGAACCGGTAGCGGCGACAGGCTACGTCCTTGGCAGTCTCGTCCTGTCTTTCACGGTTCTGACCATTGTCCTGGTGGTGGCTCGCCGCTTGGGTTGATGCAGATTAGAGGTTGGACTGAGTGTCAGCGCTCGTTTGCCGGCGGCCCTGACGGCGGCACGGAGCCAGAAGAAAATCGTGCTGCCAGCCCCAACCGAAATCTTGTTTTTGTCCCGACCGCAACAAAATTGGATGAGCGCGGCTATACCGCGCTGGGCCAATGATACAGGAGCGAGGGCACGACGTTGAGCAGTCCTTATGAGGTCTTGGAGGTATCGCCGACAGCCTCGGCGGATGAAATTCAGAAGGCCTACCGAAAGCTCGCCAAGACCCTCCATCCCGATCTCAATCCTGGCGACCGGACGGCTGAAGACAAGTTCAAGGCCGTCGCGGGAGCCTATGATCTCCTTCGCGATCCCGAAAAGCGGCGTCGCTTCGACGCCGGCGAGATCGACGAGACCGGCGCCGAGCGACCGCCGCAGGGCTATTACCGGGACTATGCCAGCAACGATTACGGCCGATATGCCAATAGCGGCGGCTTTGCGGATTTCGACGAGGACCTGTTCGCCGACTTGTTCCGGCAACGCGGGAGAGGGCAGCCCAATCGGCGCGGCGAGGATCTCCAGTTCCGCCTGGGTCTAACCTTGGCGCAGGCGATCACGGGCGGCGAACAGCGACTGACCCTGCCGGGTGGTGGTACGCTCGACGTCAAGATTCCCGCCGGGGTCGTCGATGGCCAGACATTGCGCCTCAAGGGCAAGGGCGGGATGGGCTTTGGCAGCGGCGGCCCCGGTGACGCCTACATCATGCTCGAGGTTCTGCCCGATCCGCGATTTGCGCGAGAAGGCGATGATCTCGTTCTCGAGGTTCCGATCTCGCTGAGCGAAGCGGTGCTCGGCGGCAAGATTCAGGTCGCGACACCGACGGGCCAGGTGTCGATGACGGTGCCGGCCGGTTCGAACAGCGGCAGCACATTGCGGCTGAAGGGGCAGGGGGCCCCGCGTGCAGGCGGCGGCCGCGGCGACGAACTGGTCAGGCTCAAGATCGTACTGCCCAAGCCGACCGATCCGGAGCTCGAAGCCTTCGTGAAAAGCTGGGAGGCGGGCAGGGCATATAATCCGCGGGAGACAAGCCGATGATCGACCTGGACGACTTCGTGCAGCGCACGGGTATCGCACGGAAGGTTCTGACGACCTGGATCGAGCGCGAATGGCTGGTCGCCGAGCACTCCAGCACGTTGCAGCTCTCGGAAATGGATGCCGCCAGAGCACGGCTCATTCATCAGCTGGAAGGCGATTTCGGGATCAACGACGAAGGGATCGAGATCGTTCTCCACCTGCTCGACCAGATCCATGGCCTGCGCCGCGCGCTCGAGACCATGCAGCGAGCAGGACCTGCCGGGCAGGGCAGGGTGACCCGGCGTGGGAGCCCCCTCCGCCAGCGCTACTATCGCCTGGGCAAGCGCCGGCCCTAGTTGGCCAGTCGCCGCCCGCCCATAGGCGCGAGCAAGATGGGGATTATCGCCAAAGGCACACCGGTGACGCGCCTGGTTCGCGCGCAGTGGGAAAGTCGGCGGAAAGAGCGGGGAAGACTGTGGAACGCCTGTGAAAAAGAACAGGACTCACCGCGATACAATTCGGCGTGTCGTGGAGCATCGGCGACAAATCGCGTGGTCACAAAATCGAAGTTAACGACGAGAGGGGCGCAAATCTGTAAGGGTTCGCTTCAGGAGTAGACAGATGCCTTACAGCTTTTCCCCCGTGTGCGTCGACACGGGCTGCGAGGATGTTCAGGGTCTGCAGGTCTTTCGGGACGATCGCCTGATTTCCCTGTTCGTTCGCCTGGACGCGGATTGTCACAGTGACCACCGAGGTTGCTGGTTTCTGGAGGCGGGCTTTGGCCGCTGCGCGGCGATGTCCGCCGGACCCTTTGGCAGCGTGTTCGATGCCTTTCGATGGACCGCGGAACAATATGAAGGCCGTCGCATCGGGGACGGGCCCTTGCACAAGCTTGGTATCCTGGCCGAGCAAGTTGCAACCTGCATCCATTAGCGCTCCGAAGCGATCGCAACACCGATCCTGGCTCCGAGGGGACGTGACCGAGCACTTCGTCGGCAACGTCGCGGAGGGAGCCTCTAATCCCCGGCACCCCGCCACCGCGACCCGCGCCACCACGAGATGATTCTATAGGTATACATCTCCATTTATCCGCTCTAATAAATCACAACTGATGTTTAAAACATCACTGCGCGGCATTAATGCCAGCGGCTCGCTGAAAGGAGCGATCTTGGAAGACGTTGTGATCCTGGCCGGTACGCGAACGGCGATCGGCGACTTTGGTGGCAGCCTGAAGGATGTCGCGCCCTGGCAGCTTGGCCGTATCGTCATTTCCGAAGCGATCGCCCGCGCGGGCATCGCGGCCGAGGACGTCGGCCATGTCGTCATGGGCCAGGTGATCCAGAGCGAGCCGCGAGACGCCTATCTCGCTCGCATCGCGGCGATCGCCTCCGGCATCCCGGACCGGACGCCGGCGCTCACCTTGAACCGGCTATGCGGCTCGAGTGTGCAGGCGATCATTTCCGCAGCGCAGATGATCGCCCTTGGAGAATGCGAGATTGCTGTGGCCGGGGGCGCGGAGAGCATGAGCCAGTCGCCTTATGTCACAAAGGCGATGCGCTGGGGACGGCGCCTGGGCGACGAGGTGATGGTTGACGCACTGAGCGCGGTTCTGACCGATCCGTTTGGCGCGGGGCATATGGGGGTCACCGCCGAGAATGTCGCCGAGCGCCACGCAATCAGCCGCGAGGCGCAGGATGCGCTAGCCGCGCAGAGCCATGCCCGAGCGGCCCGGGCAATCGCGGAGGGTCGCTTCAAGTCGCAGATCGTGGCGGTCGAAGTAAGGGAGCGGGGAAAACTCAGGTCGTTCGACGTCGACGAGCATGTCCGTCAGGACGTGTCCTCCGAAAGTCTGGCATCGCTCAAGCCGATATTCAAACCCGAGGGTGGTACCGTCACGGCTGGCAATGCGAGCGGCATCAACGACGGCGGCGCGGCGGTGATCCTCGCATCGGAGCGGACGGCACAGGCACGCGGTTTGCAACCCATGGGGCGGGTCGTCGCCTGGGGCCATGCCGGCGTCGCGCCGGAAGTCATGGGACTGGGCCCGGTCGAAGCCGTACCGATCGCTCTGGCCCGCGCCAGGCTGACTCTGGCCGACATGGATGTCATCGAGGCGAATGAAGCTTTTGCCGCCCAGGCCTGCGCCGTGAGCAAATTGCTGGGTTTCAACCCGGAGAAGGTCAATCCCAACGGGAGCGGGATAGGTCTTGGCCATCCCGTGGGCGCGACCGGAGCCATTTTGACGGTAAAGGCGCTCTACGAGTTGACCCGCACCGGCGGCCGCTACGCCCTCGTGACCATATGCATCGGCGGCGGGCAAGGGATCGCGATGATCATCGAGCGGCTTGGCCCAAGGCTTTCGTGATCCACCCGCTCGGCGGCCATTCTATTTGGCAGCGGCAGGCTAGGCTTTGATGCAAAGGCCGGCGCGCTTCCCCCCTAGGCGGAACCGCCCGGAGGGGTGGCGTCTTGAGCGCTGGCGTCAGCCTCCGCGGCGCCGGCCTTTGCACCTTCTTCGGCGGCTTCGGCCACCGACTTTTCGAACATCTTCTTAAGCACCCAGCCCACCGCGAAAGTGACGGTTGCGGTGACCACTGCCCGTGCCGCGGTTTCCTCGAGCGACCGGATGAATTTCCGGCGTCGGCTCGGGGCCGTGGCGCGTTCGATGATTCTGTCAGCTGCTTTCATGTCCTGCCTCTTATGTCCTTGTCGCTCGTGGAACGCCCTAGGCTTGGCTGCGCTCCCGGCGCGTATGGATCATGCGCAATAAAATGACGTCCAGGGGGCCCAAGTAGCTCCCGTCCGCAGGAGGCAGTGCGCTCGGCTACAGGGTTGTCGTGCCGGTTGCCGACGCTACTTGCCGGTGGTCTTGAGGCCGATTCGCGTCTCTCATCTCGATGGCGTCACGGGCTACGACACTGCCGCGATCAGGCAGATGGCTCGTGAATCGGACAGCGGTTGTACGCGGCGCGGTAATTGGCCGACATCGGATAGGCGCTGCGCCGGACGCGATTGATGACGCCGAGTGGCTGGTGAGCGGCAAGGCCATGCCATGGACTGAACGCAAGCCCGTCGTCGATGCGCCTGGCCTTCTCGTCGTTCCAGCCAGGCTGGGGCTCGACGACAATCCGGCCGATCGCGCGGAATGGGCTTTGAGCTTCGTCCCAGACCACTGTGGCATCCTCTACGGGCATCGCCTCGAGATCGGTGCACAACTGCACGCGCAATTCCCATTCCGCGCCGTGGGCGGCGATCACCGCGTCTACTTCCTCGCGCAAGCCATTGTCCCGGCCCGCCAAATCGACCGGCTGGTCTTTCAGCGCAACGAGGTGCGGCGAAACAGGAGCGAGCGAAAATTTCGCAATATGGTCGCCGAACCGAAAAGCGGTCTGGCTGTAGAAGGTTTCGCCGAGCGGATGCGTGACAGGGTGACCGCCCAGTTGCTTGATCTTAGCGCTCTCGCCGCCAAGGGCTTCGATCACCGCTTCTGTGCCGCGCAGGACGGCTGACAGCGCCTTTTTGCTGCGTTCCGCCTTGTCCGTGGTCTTGGCGAGCAGTTTCAGATTGGCGAGAAAGTCCTTGGCTCGCGGCGCCGAGAAGGCCGGTCCGTTGACCATGATGATGTCCTGCGTGCTGGCATCCTCGGAACCTGGAAGCCGCTCGCCCTCGACGCCCAGGATCTTGATCGCCATCCCGCGCGGCAGGGAGACGCTGTCGGGAAGGATGTCGCCGGCGTTCGTCGAGATGCGCAGCACGACCTTGTGGTGGCCGCGGCGGGCGGCGATGCCCTGGGCAAGTTCGGCCGGCAAGCCGTCGAACAAGGTGAGCATACCCTCAAGCAGGCCGTGGCTCTTGGCATGCACGCTTCGCACCGCGTGCCCATAATCCTGCGAGGTCGTCTCGAGGATCCTGTGCAGTTCCCGGTCGATCGCCATGCTGGTCTCCGCTTCCTCCGGCTCAGGCGTCTCGACATCGGGGGAGAACAGAACCGGCTGCGGCATGAGGTGTTCCTTGGATCTAGCGTCTGTGCCGGAACCCGTCGCCGGGCAGGCGAGTTCCCGTAGCGCATCCATTATGCCGGTCGCACGGCAACCGCCGCAAACCGACCGGACCGCCCCATGCCGCACCGACCGCTTTCCGATCAGGTCTTCGTCATCACTGGCGCGAGCTCCGGTATCGGCCTGCTTACCGCGCGTAAGGCGGCAGGGGCCGGCGCGCGCGTGTTCCTCATCAGCCGGAATGACGCGGCCCTGCGCGCGATCGTGCAGGAGATCGAGGCGGACGGTGGCCAGGCGGCTTACGCTGTCGCCGATGTCGGGGATCGCGAGGCGCTGCAGCGCGCGGCCTCCTGCGCCATAGCGGCCTTCGGCCGCGTCGACACATGGGTCAGCAACGCGGGGGTCGCCATCTATGCGCCGCTGCTCGCCACGCCATTGGAGGAACATGAGCGATTGTTCCGCACCAACTATTTCGGGGCGGTCAACAGCGCGCAGGTCGCCGTGCCCTATCTCACGGCAAGCGGCGGCGCGCTCGTTACGATCGGCTCGATTGCCGGCGACATGCCTTCGCCTGTCATGGGCGCTTATACTGCCTCCAAGCATGCGATCCACGCCTTCGTCGCCTCGCTGCGGATCGAACTCAAGGCCGCGCGATCGCCGGTGCGGGTGACGCTGATCAAGCCGTCGGGCATGACCACGCCGATCGCGATGCATGCCGCCAATCACCAGGACGGCCAAGCGCGGATCCCGCCGCCGCCTTATGATCCGGCGCTCGTGGCCGATGCCATACTCTATACCGCGACCCACAATGTTCGTGCCCTCACGGTCGGCGGCATCGGACGGCTGGAGGTGTTGTTCGCCAGCCATTTTCCGGCGCTGTTTGAGCGTCTCGCGCCGCTCGTCGGGCCTTTTCTCGTCGATCGCTCGAAGCCCGCGACGCAAGGTGACAATCTTTTCGGGCCGGGCGCCGATGGCGAGGCACGCTCGCGCAACGAGGAAGGGCGCCGATCGAGCCTAACCCTGGCGGCACGGACACGGCCACACGCGGCTGCGGCGCTCGTCGGCGGGGCTGCTGTGATCCTGGGCGGCCTGTTCCTGCGCAATCGGCGATCTTAGGGGAACCACGGGGCGACCGGGGGGATTATTGAACAGAGCCGCGCTCCCGCGCGGGACAGGGAGCTGCCATGGCCACCATTTCCAAACCCGCGGCCCCTGGCGACGTCGAACCTCTCGATATCAGCCTCACCATCAACGGCGAACGGCAGGCGTTCACGGTCCTGCCTTGGGTAACGCTGCTCGATCTGCTGCGCGATCATGCCGATTTCACTGGCACGAAGAAGGGCTGCGATCATGGCCAGTGCGGCGCCTGCACGGTGCTGGTCGGCGACCGCCGGATCAACAGCTGCCTGCGTCTTGCGGTGATGCATGATGGCGATAACATCACAACGATCGAGGGGATGGGCGATGGGGACGCGCTGCATCCGCTGCAACAGGCGTTTTTGGACCACGACGCCTTCCAGTGCGGCTATTGCACGCCGGGCCAGATCTGCTCGGCCCAGGGGCTGATCAACGAAGGCCGTGCCCGAAGCCGGGAGGAGATACGCGAGCTCATGAGCGGCAATCTTTGTCGCTGCGGCGCGTATACGAACATCGCCGACGCTATCGAGCAGGTCTTGGGAGAGCGAGCATGAACCGCTTTGGCTATGCGCGGCCAACGTCGATCGCGGACGCCGTCAGCTTGGCCGCAAAGGACGGTGCGCGCTACATCGCGGGTGGCACGAACCTGGTCGATCTGATGAAGGAACATGTCGAACGGCCGACGAGCGTGATCGACATTAGCCGGCTGCCACTGGGCAGGATCGAGGAGGCTGAGGATGGGGGATTGAGGCTCGGTGCGCTCGTACCCAACGCCGACACCGCCTATGACCGGCGCGTCCAGGATCGTTACCCGCTCCTGTCGTCGGCGATCCTGGCGGGCGCCAGCCCCCAGCTGCGCAATGCCGCGACCAATGGCGGGAATCTCAACCAGCGCACGCGTTGCTACTATTTTTATGACACGGCGACCGCCTGCAACAAGCGGGTTCCGGGCTCTGGCTGCGGCGCGATCGGTGGGGTCAACCGCATCCATGCCATTCTGGGGGCTAGCGATCAGTGCATCGCAACCCACCCGTCGGACATGTGCGTCGCCCTGGCCGCGCTCTCGGCCCAAGTGGAAGTGGCCGGCCCGAATGGCGTCCGCACGGTCGCGTTAGCGGACTATCATCGCCTGCCCGGCGAGGATCCCGCGCGCGACAACAGCCTCGAGCGCGGCGAGCTCGTCACGGCCATCATCCTTCCGCATGAGGATTTCACGCAGAACTACACCTATCTGAAGTTGCGGGACCGCTTGTCCTACGCCTTCGCGCTCGTGTCGGTGGCGGCGGCTCTGCGTATCGAGGGCGCCAGGATCGCCGAGGCGCGCCTCGCGCTTGGCGGCGTGGCGCACAAGCCCTGGCGCCTTCCCCACGTCGAACAGTTGCTGGTCGGCCGCGAGGCGGGCGAGGCGGTCTTCCGGCAGGTCGCTGACGCGCTGCTCGACGGTGCGGCCGGCCAGGGCGAGAACGACTTCAAGATCCCGCTTGCGCGGCGCGCGATCGTGCGGGCGCTGTCGCAGGCCGCGGCCGGCACGCCGCAATCGCAAACCGACAAACGCGTCGCCTGAGGACAGGACCATGGCAGCCATCATCGCTCACGACGGCATCGGCGCTCCGCTCAGCCGGGTCGAGGGACTTCTGAAGGTGACCGGCAAGGCGCGCTATGCCGCCGAATATCCCGCCACTGGCCTGCTCCATGGGGTCGTCGTCAATGCCGCGATCGCGCGCGGGCGGATCACCCGGATCGACGACAGTGCCGCACGCGCGGTCGCAGGCGTCGTCGATGTGCTCACCCATGAAAATCGGCTGGAGATCGCATCCGCGGACAAGAAATTTCAGGATGACGTCGCCCCGCCCGGCTCGCCCTTGCGCCCCCTGTGCGACGCGCAGATCCACTATAATGGCCAGCCGGTCGCCCTCGTCGTCGCCGAGACATTCGAGGCGGCGCGCTATGCGGCAAGTCTCGTCGAGCTCGGCTACGAGCAGGATGCGCACAATACCCGGTTCGAAGTCGCGCTTGCGGAAAAGTTCGTGCCCAGGAAGAAGCGGTCAGGATATTATCCGCCCAAGAACCGCGGCGACGCGCGTTCGGCCTTCGAGACCGCACCGGTCACGATCGCCGGCGATTATCACAAGGGCGCCGAGCACCATAATCCCATGGAGATGCATGCCTCGACCGTCTTCTTCGAAGGAGACGGCAGGCTCACGGTGCATGACAAGACACAGGGTCCGCAGAATGTGCAGGCCTATCTGGCCGGCGCGTTCGACTTGAAGGCGGACGATGTCCGCGTGCTCAATCCCTTTGTCGGCGGCGCGTTCGGCTCGGGCCTGCGGCCACAATATAATGTCTATCTGGCGGCCATGGCCGCCTTGAAGCTGAAACGCTCGGTACGCGTCGTGCTCACCCGCCAGCAAATGTTTACCCATACGCACCGCCCCGAATGCCTCAACTCGATCTCGCTTGGTGCCGAGCGGGACGGGGCTCTGACAGCGATCCTGACCGACGCCACGACCCTGACGTCCAGGTTCGAGAATTACATGGAGACCGTCGTCAACTGGGGCATGATGAACTATGCCTGCGAGAACGCGGAAGGCGCTTCCTTTATCGCGCCGGTCGACACCTATACGCCTGGCGACATGCGCGCGCCCGGCGCGGCGACCGGCATGACACAATTCGAGATGGCGATGGACGAGCTGTCCTACGCGGTCGGCATCGATCCTCTCGACTTGCGGGTGAAGAATTACTCCAACATCGACGCGATGAACGGGACCGAGTTCACCAGCAAGGCTCTGCGCGAAGCCTATGCGCAGGGCGCCCAGGCCTTTGGATGGGACAGGCGCAGCCCGCAGCCGCGTTCGATGCGCGAAGGCAAGGAACTGATCGGCTGGGGCATGGCGACCGGAATGTGGGACGCGATGTTCTCCAAATGCGCGGCCCGTGCGACGCTCAAGACCGACGGCACGCTCGAAGTCGCAAGCGCGATGTCAGACATCGGCACGGGCACCTATACGGTGATGACCCAGGTCGCGGCGGATACGCTCGGACTACCGGCCTCGGCTATCACGGCAAAGCTCGGCGATTCCACCCTTCCGCTATCGCCGGTAGAGGGCGGCTCCTGGGGCGCGGCGTCAGTGGGCGCAGCGGTGCAGCTTGCCTGTCATGGCGTGGCCGCCCGGCTCGCCAAGGCTGCTGCGAAGATGGACGGCGATCCGCTCGAGGGCGCGAAGCTGGATGACCTGCTATTCGAGAATGGGACCATGCGCCGCCGTGACGGCAAGGGTGAAGCGGTCCCCTTCACGGCGGCGATGGAGGCTGCGGCGCTGGACAGGATCGAGGTCGAGAAGACAGCGCGGCCGGGCCCCCTCGACATGGTCAGCCTGATACGCAAGTCGCGCAACACCCATAGCGCGGTGTTCTGCGAGGTGCGGGTGGATGAGGAGCTGGGCGTCGTCCGTGTGACGCGAGTGGTGAGCGCGATCGCGGCCGGCAGGATCATCAACCCCAAAACCGCGCGCAGCCAGATACTCGGCGGGGTCGTGATGGGGATCGGCGCGGCGCTGCACGAGGAAAGCTTCCTCGATCACCGGCTCGGCCGGTTCATGAACCACAATTACGCGGAATATCATGTGCCTGCCCATGCCGACATCCACGATATCGAGGTGATCTTCGTCCACGAACCCGACCCCGAAGTCACCCCGCTCGGCGTGAAGGGCCTGGGCGAGATCGGTATAGTCGGCACTGCGGCCGCAGTCGCAAATGCCATTTATCACGCGACCGGGGTACGGGTACGCAGCCTGCCGGTCACGATTGACAAGCTGCTCGTGGACTGAAGCCGCGCTTCCCGCATGGGCGCTCCCAGGGAGCGGCCACCCTACGGTGATCGCGCGGGGTGGCGGGTCGCATGAATGTCAGGGAGCGGGATATCGGGCGACGATTGCGGCGAGCTCTGCCGAAATCGCGTCTGCATCGCGGATAAGATCATCGGCCTGCGCATCGATCTCCTGCTGGATGTCGCGCGGCCACTCATGCTCCATCGTCGCGGCAAGCCGGCTGGCAGAATTGAGATAGGTGCTGGTACGCGCTTCCAGCATGGTGCACTGGTCCGCGTCGGTGTCGCTCTGGGTTGTCGGGTGGGCGGCGGCGAGCACCTTGCGGGCGGCGCGAACCAGCGCGCTCATGCGCAGACCGATCATGCCAAGATGCTGGGCGCGCCACTTGTCGACGGTCGCGTTGTCGTAGGCGGAGCGCGTGTCGCGGATTTCCTGGATCAGGAAGTCCGCTTCGGCGTGCGGGGTCATTCTGGATTTCGGTTCGAACATAGGCTTTCTCCATGCTTTGGCGCCGCCCGTACAAGCGCGCGGTCGCCAAGGGTTTTAGGAAGGGGAGGGCGGCCGCGTGGCGGAGCAGGTCGGAGCTAGATCGCCGAAGCGGGCTTCGCGGGGCTATTTGCCGGTGATCTTCACCCCGATGATGTCGGCGAGCTCGATGAGTGCAGTGAAGGTGTCGGCATCGGCGACGATGTCGACCGGCGCTTCGACGCTGCTGAATGGATCGGGCGGCAGCCGGTCTTCGAACAGAATGAGGGCCCGCGCGCTGTCATCCTGACGCGATACCCAGCCCAGGCCCTGCACGTCCGGACATTGGGCATGGATGGCCTCCGCCCAGGCGCGGGTCTGCGGATAGATATCCTTGTCGCTCTCGATGAGATCGACCCGCGGAACACCAAGCTTGCGCAGCGCGGTGCTGCCGAGATCGGCGAGCCTGAGGTCCGCGGCGGGTTGCAATCTGGAATAATGATGCTTCCTGAGCTTGCGTTTCGCGATGGTCTTCAGTCCCGGCGCATGAGGCACATCGTGGAAGACCGTTTCCATGGCGGCGCATTCGAGCGTCGTGCCGCCATAGAGGGTAGGGATCGCATTGCCGGCGGAATTGCGGAGCGGACTGAAGCGCGCGTTGCCGTGTGGACCGGGGTTGAAGGCATCCGGCGCATATTCATCGGGATGGATGCGATGGATGGTCACGTCCGCAGGCCAGCTCGTCCGCTTGACGAGGGCATCAAGATTATCTGGCGGCGTGGCAATAGTG
>JAEMRT010000038.1 GCA_016463225.1 Sphingopyxis sp.
CGCCGGTGGTTTGCGAGCCCGGGCCGTACATCGTGTACTTCGACTGGGATCAGTCGAACATCACGCCGGAAGCGGCTTCGACGCTCGACAACGCGATCAGCGCCTACAACCGTGGTTGCACGGGTACGCAGGTCATGCTCGCCGGTCACGCTGACCGTTCGGGTTCGGCCACGTACAACGTCGGCCTGTCGGAACGCCGCAACACCGCGGTTCGCAGCTATCTGACCGCTCGCGGTATCTCGGACGGCTCGATCAGCGCGCAGGGCTTCGGCGAAAGCCGCCCGGCCGTTGCCACCGCCGATGGCGTCCGCAACGACCAGAACCGTCGCGTGGAAATCACTTACGGTCCGAACTCGGGCATGTAAGACCGGTTTCCATTCCCGACCGGGACTGGAAGAAACAAGCGAGGGCGGTACCGCAAGGTGCCGCCCTTTCTTTTTGTGTGCGGTGAATGGCGAGGGCTGCCCGATGCCATTTTCAAACTTCACTTGCGCGTGCTGATATATGATATACCATTACAATCAGGGCGCGGGACGGTCTTGCGCCCTTGATGAGGAGGGCGGGCGCCCATCAATCGCGGCGCGGTCTGCTTCGACCGGGAGAGAGACGATGCGCACACGCCGCAGCATGTTTCATCGCAGCATTTTTCGCGCCGACCCCAATGGCGATCCCGACATCAACACGACGCCGCTGATCGACGTCATGCTGGTGATGCTGGTAATGTTTATCATCACCATCCCGCCGCCGACGCATAGCGTCGATGTGACGTTGCCGGGCGGCATCCCCCCGACCGCTGAGGTACGCGACGAAAACCGCGTCACGATCGACACCAGCGACGTAATCCGCTGGAACGGCGAGCCGGTCAATCTGGCGGAACTTGGGCAGTTGGTGAAGGTTGCGGCGGACCGTCCGGACACTGCGACCCTGATGTTCGAGCCCGAAGCACGGGCGCGCTACCTGCGCGTCGATGAGGCGATCGGGGCGATCCGGCGTAACGGCGGGTCGAAGCTCGCCTTTCCGGGAATCCAGCAATATGCCGGACTGATCTGACCGCCGCGCCCGTCGCCGTCAGGCGACGGGCGCCGTGCCGGCGCGAAGATAGGGCGTTATGTAGCCGACATAGTCGGCCTTGCCGAGCGGAACGCCCATGTGGCGGAGGATCGAATAGGCGGCGACAAGGTGGAAATAGAACTGCGGCTGCGCCCAGTCGCGGACGTAGGTGCGCGCCGTCATGTCGAAGATCATGCCGTTGGGCAGGTCGAAGCTGACAGGCCGGTCGGGGTCGGCGTCCATCGTCGCCGCATCGACGGTGTCGAGCCACGCCAGCGTCGACGCGATCTGTGCCTGCAGCCCGGCAAAGTCCGTCGCGTCGTCGGTCAGCGTGGGTGCGCCGGTCGCTCCGAGGCGGGTCGGCGGCTGAATTGCTTGCAGGCAGCTGGAGCGAATTTGCGCCGCGAGCGGAAACATGTCGGGCGCGAGGCGCGAGACGACGAGTTGCAACTCGCCGACATCGTTGTCGGCGCCCCAGACGAGCGCCTTAGCGAGCTGCGCCGAGAGGGCGCGCAGGCCGTTTATATAGGCCGGAACGGTCATATCGTAAAGCATCGTCATATCCTTTGAAGGGCAATGCGGTCAGGCGGGAGCGAGGTTGTCCTGGAACTGCAGGCGCGCGAGGCGGGCATAGAGGCCATCGGCGGCGACGAGCGTATCGTGCTTGCCCTCCTCGACGATGCGGCCGTTATCCATGACGATGATGCGGTCGGCGGCGCGGACGGTGGCGAGGCGGTGCGCGATGACGATCGTGGTGCGGTCGTGCATCAGCGCTTCGAGCGCGTCCTGCACCAGCTTTTCGGATTCGGCGTCGAGCGCCGAGGTTGCCTCGTCGAGCAGCAACAGCGGAGCGCGGCGGAGCAGGGCGCGGGCGATCGCGACGCGCTGGCGCTGGCCGCCCGACAGGCGGGCGCCGCCCTCACCCATGAAGGTGTCGAGGCCTTGCGGAAGTTTGCGCAAGAATTCTTCAGCATTGGCGGCGCGCGCGGCGTCCCACAATTGCTCGTCGGTGGCGTCCCAATTGCCATAGCGCAGATTGTCGCGCGCCGAGGCGGCGAAGATCACCGTTTCCTGCGGCACCATCGCAATGCGGGCGCGGATGTCGGCCGGGTCGGCGTCGACGAGCGGGACGCCGTCGAGCAGAACCTGCCCGGCCTGCGGATCGTAGAATCGCTCGGCGAGCTGGAACAACGTCGACTTGCCGGCGCCCGAGGGGCCGACGATGGCAACGGTTTCGCGCGGCTGGATCGCGAGGTTGAAATCATGGAGCGCCGGCGCATCGGGACGCGTGGGATAGTGGAATTCGACGTTTGCGAATTCGAGCGTGCCGCGCGAAGGCTCCGGGAAGGCGCGCGGCTGTACCGGCGGTGCGATGCTCGCTTCGGCATTGAGCAGTTCGCTGAGCCGCTCGGCGGCGCCCGCGGCGCGCAGCAGGTCGCCATAGACTTCGGTCAGCGCGCCGAACGCCCCCGCGACGAGCCCGCCAGTGAGGACGAACGCGGCGATGGTGCCGCCGGTGATCGTCCCCGCCGCGACGCCTTCGGCCCCGTACCACAGCAGAGTGGTGATCGCGCCAAACAGCAGCCCGATGACGATCGCGGTCATGATCGCGCGCAGCCGGATCCGGCGCTTGGCGGTGGCAAAGGTCGCCTCGACCGCGCTCGCGAAGCGGGCGGCTTCGCGCTCTTCCTGACCGAACGCCTGAACGATTTTCATCGCGCCCAATTGCTCCGACGTCGTTGCGCCAATATCGGCGACGCGATCCTGGCTCGTCCGCGACACATTCTGGAGGCGGCGGCCGAGCAGGACGATCGGCATGATGATCACGGGAATGCCGAGCAGGATGCCGCCGGTCAGTTTGGGCGACAGAGTGAAGAGATAGGCGATGCCGCCGATCCCCATCACCATGTTGCGCAGCGCCACCGATACCGTTGTGCCGACGACCTGTTCGATGATCGTGGTGTCCGAGGTCATCCGCGAGGCAATTTCGGACGGACGGTTTTCCTCGAAGAATCCGGGTGCGAGGCGGAGCAGGTTGCGCTGGACCGCCTGCCGAATGTCGGCAACGGTACGCTCGCCAAGCCAGCTGACAAAATAGAAGCGCAGCGCGGTGGCGAGCGCGAGAGTTAGCACAATGCCATAGAACAGCCGAAAATGCGGGGCGACGTCGCCGCCGCCGGCGACAAACCCGCTGTCGATCATTTCCTTGAACTGCCAAGGAATCGCCAGCGTCGCGAGCGCGGCGACGCCGAGCGCGACAGCGGCAATAACCAGCTGCAGCGGGTAAGCGCTGGCATAGTGCCAGATCATCCGCAGGCTGCCGAGTTTGCGGCGGGGCTCGGCGGGGGCTTTCGCGGCGGAAGGTTCGGGGGTGATGGCCATCGCAGCGGCCCTAGCAGCGGCAGTGATCGCGCTCAACGACGCAGAATGACCCCGTTGCTTCAAGCGCTTTGAAGCAGAGCTGCATACCGGAGATCGACGTAGGACCGAAATTGCACATGCCCACCAATTTTGATGCATTGCACAATGAAGCGGAAAGCCTAGACTGACGCCAACGAACGGACGCCTGAAGAGCGTCGGGGCTTGCCAAGGAACTAATCAAACATGCTGTATCACGCCTTTGAAATGCAAAAGAGCTGGCTGGCGGGCGCGAGCGCGCTGGCGACCGCGGGGGCGCAGGCGATGCAACACCCGGCGAATCCGCTCGGCTATTTCGGCGGCAGCCCGCAATTTGCATCGGCGCTGGAAGTGTTCGCGCACGCCGCGGCGCCGCGCGGGAAGCCGGGATTCGAGCTGTATGAAACCGAGGTCGCGGGCGAAATGGTGCGCGTCACCGAAGTGATCGAAGCGCGCAAGCCCTTTGGCCAGCTCAAGCATTTTAAACACAAGGGCGCGAAGGATGCGCCGAAACTGCTGATCGTGGCGCCGATGTCGGGCCATTATGCGACGCTGCTGCGCGGCACGGTCGAGCGGATGCTGCCCGGGCATGACGTGTGGATTACCGACTGGCGCGACGCGCGCAACGTCCCGCTGGAGGCTGGTCAGTTCGACCTCGACGATTATATCGATTATCTGATCGGCTGGATGGAGCATATCGGCCCCGGCGCGCATATGCTGGCGGTGTGCCAGCCATCGGTGCCGGCGCTTGCGGCGGCGGCAATCATGGCTGCCGACAAGAACAAGTGCCGCCCGAAAACGCTGACCATGATGGGCGGACCGATAGACACCCGCAAGGCGCCGACCGCGGTCAACCAGCATGCGATGACGCGGCCACATGCGTGGTTCCAGGAAAATGTCATCGTGACCGTTCCGGCCTGGTATCCGGGCGCCGGGCGCCGCGTCTATCCGGGCTTCCTGCAACTGGCGGGCTTCATGTCGATGAACCTGGGCAATCACATGATGAGCCATTGGTCGATGTTCAAACATCTGGTCGATGGCGACGGCGAAGAAGCCGACAAGACCAAGGAATTTTACGACGAATATCGCTCGGTGTGCGACATGACCGCCGAATTCTATCTGCAGACCGTTGACGTCGTGTTCCAGCGCCATGCGCTGCCCAAGGGCGAAATGCTGCATCGCGGCAAGCCGGTCGACCTCAATGCGATCGAGGATATCGCGATTCTGGCAATCGAGGGCGAGCGCGACGATATTTCGGGGATCGGCCAGACCAAGGCGGCGCTGACGCTGGCCAAATCGCTGCCGACCGAGAAAAAGAAATATCTGATGGCGAAGACTGTCGGCCATTATGGCATCTTCAACGGCCGCAAATGGCGCGAAGATATTGCGCCGGTGGTCGAGGGGTGGATTCGCAGCAACGGGGGTTGAGGGTTGGTTGCTGGCGCGGTTGACGCCACAATAATCCTCCCCGCTTGCGGGGAGGGGGACCGCCGAAGGCGGTGGAGGGGGGCCACGGCCTGAGGCGAGGTTGCGGGAGGACGCCAACCCCCTCCGTCAGCGCTACGCGCTGCCACCTCCCCACAAGTGGGGAGGATCTACGAATGTCCGCTCACTCCGACCGAACGGACGTTTCGGCTGCATGATCGCGCCGTCAATGCATCGGCGACGTGCGCACTGCCCAATAGACCAGATAGAGCAATCCCGCCCACAGCAGCAGGATGAGCAGCATTCCACTGCGGCTCGACGGGCGTTCGCTCGCCGCCTCGGCAGCGGCGTGGAGTTCGTTCCACAGCGACGGAGGAATCAGGCGGCGCACCGCCCATAATCCCAGCGGGACGATGAGCAGGTCGTCGAGCCAGCCCAGCACCGGAATGAAATCGGGGATCAGGTCGATTGGCGACAGCGCATAGGCGGCGACCGCGATCGCAAGGATGCGTGCGAGCATCGGCACGCGCGGGTCGCGGGCGGCGAGCCAGGCGGCATGCGCCTCGACCGCGAGGCGGTGGCCAAGTTCGCCGATGCGTTCGGAAAGGGATTTGCCGGTCATCGCGATCTACCCTAGCCTTCCCGCATGGCGATCCAACTGAAAAGCGCGCGCGTCGAGCGCTGGGCCGTCGCGGGATCGTTCGTGATTGCGCGCGGCGCCAGGACATTTGTCGATGTTGTGGTTGCCGAGGTCGAGGGTGAGGGCGCGACGGGGCGCGGCGAGGGCACGCCGGTCTATTATCTGGGCGAAGATGCGGCGGGGTGCCGCGACCAGATTTTGCGCGCGGCACAGCATATCGCCGACATGAATGCATGCGAAGCGCGCGCCGTGGTGCAGGAGCTGATGGCGGCCGGCGCGGCGCGCAATGCGCTCGATTGCGCGCTGTGGGATCTGGAGGCGAAGCAGCGCGGGCTGCGGCTGTGGCAGGTGGCCGGCTGCGATGGCGCGCCGACCGCGCGGGTCACCGCTTTCACCATCTCGCTGGGGTCGCCGGGCGCGATGGCCGAGCAGGCGGCAACCGCCGCGGCTGACGGCTATCGGCTGCTCAAGCTCAAATTGACCGGCGACGCCGACCGCTTGCGCGTTGCCGCGGTGCGCAAGGGCGCCCCCGAAGCGCGGCTGATCGTCGACGCCAATGAAAGCTGGCGCGACATCGACATTTTGAGCGAGGCCGAAGCACTGGCCGACCTGGGGGTCGAGATGATCGAGCAGCCGGTACCGGTCGGTGCCGACGCGCTGCTCGACCCCATCTATGCGCCGATCCCCTTCATCGCCGACGAAAGCTGTCAGACCGCCGCCGATGTCGCGCGGATCGGCGCCTTTTATGACGGGGTGAACATCAAGCTCGACAAGGCAGGCGGGCTGACCGAGGCGCTGCGCATCGCCGATGCCGCCGACGCGGCCGGATTGTCAATCATGGTCGGGTGCATGTTGTCGACCAGCCTCGCGATCGCGCCCGCGTTCGTGCTGGCGCAGCGCGCGCGCTGGGTCGACCTTGACGGCCCCGCACTGCTGGCGCGGGACCGCGAGGGTGGGTTTGAGTTTCGTGAGGGACGGATCGGGCCGCCGATTCAATAGACGCGCCTTTCCTTCGGCACGTCGCTAACAGTTGCGGCCACGAATATGATTAGCAGCATGATCGTGGCCGAAAGGTTCCAATAGTAGGAGCCGACCGAAAGATTGATGTTGAAGAACGGCAGCAGCAGCCACCCCCGAGACAGTCCCGCCGATCGGAATCGCCGGGCAGTGAGACACAGCAATCCTGCGACATAGAGCGCACATGGGACAAATGCCGCAAATCCTGCCCAACTCACCGGGAATATCACCATCCCGCGGCGACCATAAATCCATATTGCCGTGAGCAGAAAAAGCTCGGCAGGGATGATGATGATCAACCAGCGGCGATATTCGGCGCGGCTCGTTTCGCCGTGCCAGGAAACATTACGTGCCAGCCACTCGCTCATTGGCTTCTTATTGAAGCGATCAGGGCGAGTGTCCAGTCAGTTGGTCAAAGCGCCACCTCTGCATGCTGGCCGAGTTCGCCTTCCTTCATCGTCAGGCCGGTCATCAGTTTGAAGATGCCCTTGATGCCCGGGTCAGCGGTCCAGATTTCGGCGTCGGTCAGGTCGAAGCGGAGCAGGACCAGCTTGGGATCATCCTTGCCGCCCTCGTACCAGGCCGCGACGCCATTGCTCCACAGCTTGTCCAGCACCGCACGGTCGCTTTCGTGCACCAGCGTCCCTGAAATACAGGCGAACAGGTCGTGGCCCTTCGACGCGAATTGCGCCATCGCGGGGCCGCCACCCGACAGGCGGTTGTCGGTCGAGGTGAAGAACCAGAAGGCGCCATCGGCGTCCTTGTCGAGCTGGGCGTTCATCGGGATATGATGTTCGCGCTCGCCGGTTGCGCCGATCATCACATAGGGGCTGGCGGCCAAGGCTTTCCAGAACTGCTTCTTGATGTCGTCGCTCATGGGAGACTCCTTTTGTGAGTAGATGATCACCCAACGCGCCATTGCCGCCGATGTTGCGCTGCTCAGCCTGCGGGCGTCTCGGCATGGCGTTTGATGCCGGCGGGTTTGGCAAGGCTGTCCAGCGCCGTTCGCACGATCATCGCTTCGCTTGCGCTGTCGTTCACGATAATATCGGGCTGCACAGGCGCGACGCGCCGGTCGCCGCTTGGCCGGATAAAGTCGCGGGTGGCGATGAAGGCGGTGAAGCCTGTGGCGGGGAGGCGCGTCGGCATCATGTTGCCGGTCTGGTTGGCGAAACCGCCGGTCGGCCGCCCGACTAGGGTGGCGAGCCCGCGATCCTGCATCGTGGTTGCGAACAGGATCCCCGCCGAATAGGTCAGCTCGTCGATCAGCACCGCGACACGGCCCTTGAACCGCGCGTCGGCGGGCACGGGCTGGATCAGTTCGTCGTCGACGACAAATTCGCGCATCGACCCGGTGGCGCCGCGATAACCGAGCACGCCATTATTCTCGTCGTTAAGCCGTTCGCGCGCCCGCGACACCTGCGCGGCGGGTCGGTTCAGGACATATTGGATGACACGCGCGCCGGCGTCGCTCTGGCCGCCAGTGTTGCCGCGCACGTCGATGATCAGGCGCTGCGTGTGGCGCGCATTGATCGCCGCAAACGCCTGATCGATCGCCGCGTTGTATGCGTCGGGGGCTTCGTCAACGTCGAAGGTCGGAACGCGCAGCAGCGCGGCATCGGCGCCGAGCCATTCGACGCGCGGCATTTCGGCCGCCTTGCTGTTTTCGACTGGCGCCCATCGCGCGCCTTTGGTCCATTGCAGCGTCGTGGGCGCCGCCGCACCGGCCAGGGTGATGGCAAAGCGGTCGCGCCACCCCATCGCCGCGTCGAGCCAGCCGGGCAGCATCACCGACAGCATGTGCATCCGCAGCTTGGGGGTCTCGCCATGGCTGTACGCGAGCAGGCGCGCCAGCAGGTCGGGTGTCGCCAAACCGTTGATCGCGAGGATTTCCGTCCCCTGCGCCAGCGTTTCGCCCGATGTTTCATTGCGCCAGCTGCTGCGCAGCCGCAGCCGCCCGTCGGGTGCGATGTCGGCGCCGAAGGGAAACTGACTTGCGCGTTCGGCGCCCCCCGGCTCCTCGCCCGATAGCCAGGGCAGCAGCAGGGTATGCGCATCGCGAAAGGTTGGATTGATCCGCGCGAAGAGCCGAAACGCCTGCTCGCGCGTCAGCGCGCCTTCGATCGATGCGGCGGCGGTACGGAACGCTGTCTCGACCGGCGCCTCCAACATCGTCTGTCCATAATAGCGCGGGTGGCGTTCGAGCACCGCGCGGCGCCACACCGCCAGATCGGCTTTTAGCGCCGCCATCGGCAGCGGGCCCGAAGGCGGGGCGGGCGACGGTTCGGCGGCGAAGCCGACAAAGCCCGCTGTCCCGGCGGCGGCGGCCACAGCCGCCGCACCCGCCACGACCTGACGACGCGACAGCGATGGCATCACTGCGCTTTCGCCAGTTTGCCGCGCGCCTCGGCGATCGCTGCGACCAGCTGCGGCTTGTCATAGTGCGGCAGGGCGACCTCCATCGCGGTGATTGCGCCTTCGATCAACTTGCGATCAGCGCCCGGCGTTTTCGAGCGGTAAAGCCCCCACGCGGCGATCAGCGGGACGTCATATTGTGCGGGGTTCGCTTTGAGCGATTGCCGCGCCCCGGCAACGTCGCCCGCCAGCATGCGCCCGATCAACGCGATGCTGCGTTCGTCGGCGAACGGTTCGCGCGGAGCAAGCTTGCGGCCCATTGCGCGGACGACGGCCTCGGCGGCGTCGGAGGTTGAATAGGGGTTCTGGCCGGTGACGATGCGGTTGTCGGACACGACATGGCTCAGCATCATCGGCGCGTCGCTGAACTGCGCGCCGGCGCCGCGCAGGCCGTCTTCAAGCAGGACCGGGAAGGCGGCGGCCCAGCGCTTGCCGAACAGCAATTCTTCCTCGTTCGAAAAGCCGGTGACGGCGCGTCCGGCGATCAGCGATTTGCCGTCCTTCAGCGGTACGTTCATCAGCGCGGCGGGGCCGTGGCAGACGGCGCCGATCACACCCCCCGCTTCATAGGTTTGCGCGAGCAGCGTCTTGAGATCGACGTCGACCGGCAGATCGAACATTGCGCCCTTGCCGCCGATGATGAACACTGCGGCGTAGCTCTCGCTGCGTGCTTTGGCCAAAGTGAGGGTCGAGGCAAGCTTGGCGTGGGCGGCGGTATCGGCGATGAAGCGCCTATTATAGGGTTTTTCTGGGTCGAATTCGTCGGCGACCACAACGCCGCCAGCCGGACTGGCGATATCGATGGTCAGCCCGTTGTCGGCTAACACCGCATAGGCCTGCGACAATTCATCCATCTCGAAGCCGGGGCGGGTCTTCCCGCCGTCCGCACCATGGCCGCTGACCACGATCAGCACGCGGTCCGACTGCGCGCCAACATCGGCCTGCGCCTGAGCGGGCGCCGCGACCAGCAGGCCGACCGCCCATGCCGCCAAATAACAATTTCGCTTTTGCATCGTCTGCCTCCAAACCGTTCCAGGGATCGCGATCAATTTGGCGGACCGGATGTCGGGAGGATGTCAAAGCCGCTTTGACGCTATTTTGATGTTCGATCGCCAAGGGTTTTGCGAGAACAAGGCGCTGCGGCGCAAAGGAAGTCGCGTGAACAACGGGTTTGACATCTTGCTGGTCGAGGACAACGCCGATCTGGCGGGCAACGTCATCGACTATCTCGAAGCGCTCGGCCATCGGCTCCATTATGCCGCCGACGGCGAGGCGGGGGTGCGCGAGGCGCTGACGCGACCGGTCGATGTCGTGCTGCTCGACCTTGCGCTACCGCGCCGCGACGGGCTGAGCGTGTGCGCCGAAATCCGCCGCCGCGCCGATCACCGCATCCCGATCTTGATGCTGACCGCGCGCGATACCCTCGACGACAAGCTCGCGGGCTTTGCCAGCGGCGCCGACGATTATCTGGTCAAACCTTTCTCGCTCGCCGAACTCGCCGCGCGGATCACTGCCCTGGCCCAGCGACCGCAGTTGGGGCAGCCGCACAGCCTCGTCATCGGGCCGCTGATCATCGACCGGCAGATGCGAACAGCGACGCGCGCCGGCCAGCTGTTGCGGCTGTCGCCGCTGCTCTGGGACATTCTGTTGTTGCTCGCAGAAGCGTCGCCGCAGCCGGTCTCCCGCGCCGAAATCGCGCGCAAGCTGTGGGGCGACGAGCCGCCATCATCCGACGCGCTGCGCAGTCATATTCACCTGTTGCGCCAGATCGTCGACAAACCGTTCGGCGCTGCGATGATCGAAACCGTCCACAGCATCGGCTTTCGCCTGAGCGTGCTGCAGTGAGCCCGCGGCGCTATAGCCTGCGCCGCCGCGTGATGGCTGCGCTGGTCGCGACTGTGTTGGCGACCGCCGCCGTGTTCGGCTTCACGACCTTCCTCTTCGCCTATTCGCTCGAAGACCGGCTGTTCAGCGGCGCGCTGGCGAGCGAAGTCGAGCGGCAGCAGCAAAGCTGGCGCGGCGGCGGATCGTTGCCGGCGCCCGAGCTTGCCTATATCAAAATCTACCCGAGCAAGGTGGGTCTGCCGCCCGATCTGGCGAAACAGGTCGCGGCCAATCCTCAGCAGATCGAATTTTACGGTACCGCGGGGCGTCATTATCATGTCGCACATTTCACGCTGGAGCGGCGTGCCGGTGCGGCGCCAGGGGGAACGCCGGCGGTCGCGGTAGCCGAAGTCAGCCGCTATCTGCTCGTCCGTCCGGCGCGCGATGCGATGATCAAATTCCTTGTCGGGCTCAGCCTGTTCATCGCCTTGGTGATGGCGCTGCTCGGCTGGTGGCTCGCCAGTCGGGCGATGCACCCGCTCAGCCGGCTTGCCCGGGACGTCGCCGATAGCGGCGGCGCAGCAGTCCCTGTCGTGCAGGCGGAGGATTACCCGGCGAACGAGATCGGGGTGCTGGCGGGCGCGCTGGGGCAGGCATTTCAACGCATCCGTGGCTTTGTCGACCGCGAGCGCAGTTTTACCCGCGACGCCAGCCACGAACTGCGGACTCCGCTGGCGGTCATTCGCGGCGCCGCCGAAGTGATCGCGCTGCGCCGCGAACTGCCCGCGCCGGTTCCCGACGCGCTGCGCCGGATCGAAACCGCCACCATCGACATGACGCAAACGCTCGACCTGCTGCTCGCGCTGGCGCGCGAGGGCGACGCGTTGCCGGTGCAAAGCGTCGCGTTGCGGCCGATCGTCGAAAAGGCCATCGCGGCGGCGGCGGTGCGCTTTCCCGCCAGTCAGATCGCCGTATCCGTCGCCGTGGCGCTGGACGTCATCCTGCGCGTCGAGCCGACGTCGTTGCAGCTCGTCCTCAACAACCTGATCGGTAACGCGTTCCAGCACGCTGCGGCGGCCAATCTGCATATTGCGTTCAGTGGCAACCGCCTGTCGATCTGCGACGATGGACACGGCCTCGCGACGACAACTGATGCATTCGCGCCCTTCGTCAAAGGCGAAGCGAGCGAAGGCAGCGGACTCGGCCTCGATATTTCGCGGCGTTTGTGTGCCGCTGCGGGCATCGGTCTGACCAGCGGCGCGGGTGCGAACGGGCATGGCGCCTGCTTCACGCTAAAATTCGCGGGTCGATAGAAAAGCGCGCTGCAATGGTCTAATCCTGTGGCCATGGCTGAAGAGAAACCCCGCTATCGAACTTATACCAGTCCAGCGGGCGGCTGGGGCGCCGCCGCCGCGACGGCGAAGGTGCTGATGGAACAGAGCGTCGTGACCAAGGGATCGCGCGCGCTGCTGGCGATGAACCAGCCGGGCGGGTTCAAATGCCCGAGTTGCGCCTTTCCCGACGCGACCTGCACCAGGAAGCTCGAATTCTGCGAAAACGGTGCCAAGGCGCTCGCGCATGAGGCGACGAAGTTCCGCGTCACGCGCGAATTTTTTGCCGAGCACAGCGTGTCCGCGCTCATGGAACAGTCGGACTACTGGCTCGAGATGCAGGGGCGACTGACCGAGCCGATGCGCTACGACGCTGCGACCGATCATTATGTGCCGGTCAGCTGGGACGATGCTTTCGCGCTGATCGGGCAGCATCTGCGCGCCCTCGACAGCCCGGACCGGGCCGAATTCTACACCTCGGGCCGCACCGCAAACGAGACGGCCTTTCTCTATGCGATCTTCGTGCGCGAGTTCGGGACGAACAATTTCCCGGACTGTTCGAACATGTGCCACGAACCGACGAGCCGCGGGCTGCCGCCGTCGATCGGTATCGGCAAGGGGACGGTCGTCCTCGACGATTTCGAACATGCAGAGGCGATCTTCCTGATCGGCCACAACGCCGGCACCAACGCGCCGCGGATGATGACCCCGCTGGTCGAGGCGCGCAAACGCGGGGTGCCGATCGTCGCGGTCAACCCGATGCCCGAACGCGCGCTGGTCCGCTTTACCGAACCGCAGGACATCGTCCAGATGGCGACCTTCGGATCGACCGAGGTGACCAGCGAATTTGTCCATATCAAGATCGGCGGCGACCTGGCGCTGATCAAGGGCATGATGAAAGTGATGTTCGAACGCGACGCGGCGGGCGAGGCGGTGTTCGACCATGGCTTCATCGCCGAGCACACCGACGGGTTCCCCGCGCTGAAGGCCGACATCGCAGCGCAGGACTGGCCCGCGATTGTCGCGGCTTCGGGGCTCGACGAGGCGCAGATCCGCCGCTGCGCCGACATCTACATCCGCTCGAACGCAACGATCATCTGTTACGGCATGGGAGTGACCCAGCATCAGCAGGGATCGCAGCTGGTCCAGCAGATCGCCAATCTGCTTTTGCTCAGAGGCAATTTCGGCAAGCCGGGAGCGGGGATTTCGCCGATCCGCGGCCATTCGAACGTTCAGGGCGACCGCACCGTCGGGATCGATGAGAAACCCAGCCAGGCCTATCTAGACAGGGTGCGCGAGGTGTTCGGCTTCGAACCCCCGCGCGAGGACGGCCATCATACGGTCGAATCGATCGAGGCGATGCTCGACGGTAGCGCCAAAGTCTTCATCGGCCTCGGCGGCAACTTCGTCCGCGCCGTCCCCGACACCGACCGCTCTTATGACGCGATGCGAAAGCTCGACCTGACCGTCGGCATCGCGACCAAGCTCAACCGCGGCCACCTTGTCCACGGCAAGGACGCGCTGATCCTGCCCGTCATCGCGCGCTCCGAACGGATCGAGACCGCGGCGGGCGAACAGTTCGTCACCATCGAGGATTCGATGTCGAACGTCACCGCCTCGCGCGGCGTCCTCGACCCGCCAAGCGAGCATCTGCTGACCGAGACCGAAATCGTCTGCCGCATGGCGATGGCGACCTTGCCCGACAGCAAGGTCGACTGGGCGCGCTATATCGACGACTATAGCCTGATCCGCGACAAGATCGCGGCGGTGTATCCGGCGATTTACGAAGACTTCTCCGAGCGGATCAAGGCGCCGTCGGGCTTCCACCTCGACATCCCACCGCGCCGCCGCGCATGGGCGACCCCCAATGGCAAGGCGAATTTTCTGATCCTGCCGGGTCTTGCGGTCAACGCATCGGTCGCCGATCCGGCGATGCTCCGGCTCGCGACGGTGCGCTCGCACGACCAGTTCAACACGACGATCTATAGCTATAATGATCGCTATCGCGGCGTGTACAACGACCGCATGGTGCTGTTCATGAACGCCGACGACATTGCCGACCGTAAGCTGACAGCGGGCACCAAAGTCGCCCTCGAAACGATCACCGACGATGGCGTCCGCCGCGGTGTTGAAGGGCTGACGATCATCGACTATCCGATGTCGCGCGGCTCGGTCGCGGGCTATTATCCCGAACTCAACCCGCTGCTGCCGCTCGCCTTTTATGACAAGGTCAGCGGCTGTCCGGCGGCCAAGGCGATCCCGGTGCGTGTTTTGGCTGTCGCCGCCGTTGACTAGGCGAGCCGACATCGCCGTGGGTCACCGCATCGCGCCGGCGCGCTTTCTGATCTTTGCCGGCGCGCTCGCCGTCGCGGGTGGCGGCGCATCGGCGCTCGGCTGCGATCCGCGCACCGCGCTGCTGATCGGCTTCGACATCGCGACGCTTGTCTTTCTGGGCGCCATCGCGCCCTTGCTCGGCGCCGATGCCGATCGGATGCGGCGCACGGCCGAAAGCAATGACGCCAACCGCGCCGGACTGCTCGCGATCACGGTGCTGCTGTCGCTCGTGATCCTGTTCGCGGTGGGGACGCTGATCGCTGGTCCGGGTGCGCTCGACCGCAGCGTGATTGTGCTGATTATCGCAACGCTGGCGCTGGCGTGGCTGTTCGCGAACATGGTGTTTACCCTCCACTATGCGCATCTCTATTATCTGCAGGTCGGCGGGCATGATCGCGGCGGGATCGAAGTGCCGGGGGCCAGGGAACCCGGATACCCCGATTTTCTCTATTTCGCTTTCACGCTGGGGATGACGTTCCAGACCTCGGACGTCACCATATCGGGCGCGCATATGCGGCGCGTCGTGCTCGGCCATTGCATGGCGGCGTTCATCTTCAACATGGGCATATTGGCGTTCACCGTGAACGCCATCGGCGGGTCATAGGCGCCCCAGCCGCTCCAGATCGGCGACGCTGTTGATGTTCGGCGGCACGAAATCGCTCGCTACCGACCGCGCGCCGATGCGGCGGGCAAAGGCGCGGACGGCCAGGTCGTTGCCATCGGTCAGCAGCGCCTTCAGGTCGTCGAGCGCCGCAACGGGCCACAGGCCGATCACCGGCTGGGTGGCGAGGAAGGCGGCCGCGGGTTCAAGCAAGGCGCGCAAGTGGGGCGGCAGCCGGACGCAGTCGACCGGCGCGGTCAGCACCTGATCGAAACCGGTTTTGGCTGCATGGATCAGCGCCGCCGCGATGCCGCCCAGCGGTCCCATGTCGGGGCGCGGCCAGTCGGCGATGCCTTCGTCGCGGCCGACAATCACCACCGCGTCGCAATGCGGTTGCAATGCCGCGAGCGCATGATCGAGCAGCGTCTGCCCGCCCAGCGTCGCGACCGCCTTGTCCGACCCGAAACGGCGCGACCGCCCGCCCGCCAACACCGCGCCCAGCGTCTTCACCCGATCATCCCTTTCGCGTCGCTGACAATCAGCGCCGAGTCCGTCCGCGCCAGCGCGACCAGCGTCAACCCCGCCTGCATCGCGCGCTCCGCGGCGAGGCTGGTCGGCGCTGAAATGGTGACCAGCATCGGGCAGCCTGCACGCACGGTCTTTTCGACCAGCTCATAACTGCACCGCGCCGAAAGCAGGATGAAGCCGGTTGCGGGGTCGGTCCCCGCGCGCGCCAGCGCCCCGATCAGCTTGTCGAGCGCATTGTGCCGCCCGACATCCTCGCGTGCGCAAAGGATTTCGCCGGTCGGCGCACAAAAAGCCGCGGCGTGGACCGCGCCGGTAGCTTGCCCCAGCGGCTGATGATCGCGCAGCGCGGACAATGCCGCGGCAATCGCGGCGCGGTCGGTCGTGATGCGCGCGGTCAGCGGCGGCAGCGGTCGCAAGACCTGCTCGATATTTTCGATCCCGCACAGCCCGCAGCTGCTCTCGCTCACCCGCTGGCGCGCGCGTTCGAGTGCGAGTGCCTTGCGTTCGGCCGGTACCCAGAGGCGCAGCGCCCAACCACCCTCGACTGGGTAGATGTCGATGCGCTCGATCTGATCGGGCGCCTCGACGAGCCCTTCGCTCAGCGCAAAGCCCAAGCCATAATCCTCCAGATCGGCCGGGGTCGCCATCATTACCGCATAGCCGATGCCGCCGACCTCGATCGAGACGGGCGCCTCGACGGCAAGGCTGCGGACCAGCGCTGCGTCGCTGAGTTCGGCGAGGCCCAATCGCTGGACTGTTAGGTCGATCATCGCGTCGTTCATGCCCGCATCCTAGCGCATCGCCGCCTGCTTGTCCCAGCCGGGACGATTGCCATTTCAAGCGCGCGGCTTATCAATCACCGCCATGCAAACCGAAATCCTCGCGGTCCTTTGTGGTCAAGTCCGCCCGTTCCGCGGCGACGATGAACCCAGCGCGATCGGCAAACTGCCGGTCGAGCGCGCGGTCGCGGTCGGCCCGATGGGGCTGGCCGGCGACGAGCAGGCCGATCGCACCGTCCATGGCGGGATCGACAAGGCAGTCCATCATTATCCTGCCGACCATTATGCGTGGTGGCGTGAGCATCTGCGGAACCCAGCGCTGCTCGATGCACCCGGGGCGTTCGGCGAGAATATTTCCACGACCGGGCTCGACGAGACGAATGTCTGCCTCGGCGACCGCTTCCGCCTCGGCACCGCGCTCGTCGAGGTCAGCCAGGCGCGCCAACCGTGCTGGAAACTCGACCATCGCTTCGGGATGAAGGGGGTGATGGCGCAGGTGGTGAAGACGCGGCGGACTGGCTGGTATTACCGCGTGCTCGAAGCGGGCGAGGTGCGCGCAGGCGACGTAATCGAACTGGTGGAACGTCCGTATCCCGACTGGCCGCTGGCGTCTTTGTTCGGCCTGCTGATCGGCGGCGAGGCAAAGGATCGCCCCGCCGACCTCCGCGCGCTGCGCGATGTACCGGTGCTTGCCGAAACATGGAAGGTCAGGCGCGCCAAGCTGGCGGAGCAATATGGTGTGGATCTTTAGAGATTCCTGACTGAATCGTCATCCCGGCGAAGGCCGGGATCTCACCCGATCGGCTTAACGCACCGGCGAGATCCCGGCCTTCGCCGGGATGACGAGACAGGGATAGCGGTGTTTCAGCCGAACGCCATCACGCTTCATGAGCGCTGGGTTTCGATTCAAGCCACGCGGCAAGCTTCGCCACCTCCTCCACACTGAAATGCAGCCCCAGCTTGCTGCGCCGCCACAAAATGTCGTCGGTCGTCTGCGCCCATTCCTGCTCGACCAGCCACGCGGCCTCTGCGGCGCTCAGGCCGTGGGCGATTTCGCCGCCGAGCGCGTCCCATCCGTCGGCATCGCCCAGCCAGCGGCGCGCATCGGTGCCATAGGCCTTGACGATGCGGTCCACCGTCGCGGCGGTCAGGAACGGATGCGCAAGCTTGATCTCGGCCTTGAGCGCCGCCGCCCCGCTGGTCGGGAAATCGCCGCCCGGGAGCGGCGCGCTTGCTGTCCAGCGCTTCCCCGCCAACGCTGGCACATGGCGCACCAGCTCGTCGACCGCGGCCTCGGCGACATGGCGATAGCTGGTGATCTTGCCGCCATAGATAGTGAGCAGCGGCGCGCCCTCCTCCATGTCGAGGTCGATGCGGTACCCGCGCGTCGCTGCTTCGGGCCGCCCCGATCCATCTTCGATCAATGGCCGCACCCCCGAATAGGTCCACACGACATCGGCGGGGGTGATCGCCTCGCGGAAATAGAGGCTGGCGCCTTCGCACAGATAGGCGATTTCGTCGGCGCTCGCTCGCGCCGCGCTGGCGGGGCCGTCGTGATCGACGTCGGTCGTGCCGATCAGCGTGAAGTCGCGCTCATAGGGGATCGCAAAGAATATCCGCCCATCAGGGAGCTGGAAGAAATAGGCATAGTCATGCTGAAACAACCGCCGCACGACGATATGCGACCCGCGCACCAGCCGCATCTGGTGATCGGGCTCGGCATCGGCGCGCTTCAGCAGGTCGAGCACTGCCGGTCCGGCGGCGTTGACAATCGCGCGCCCGGTGAAGCGATAGCTGTGGCCATTGTCGCAACTCGCCTCGACCACCCACAGCCCGTCCTCACAGCGCAGCATGTCGGCGCGGGTGCGGGTTCGGACCTTGGCGCCGTGCCCCGCCGCGTCGCGTGCGTTGAGCGCCACCAGCCGCGCATCGTCGACCCAGCCGTCCGAATATTCGAACCCATGCGTATATTGCGGCTGCAACACCTCGCCTGCGACATGGCGGCGCAGGTCGATGGAGCGCGTCGCGGGCAGCTTCTTGCGCCCGCCGATATGGTCATAGAGGAACAGCCCGAGCCGCAGCAGCCAGCGCGGGCGCAGCCCCGGGCGGTGCGGCAGCACGAAGCGCAGCGGCCAGATGATGTGCGGCGCAATCCCCCACAACGTCTCGCGCTCTTTCAACGCTTCGCGCACCAGACGGAACTCATAATGCTCCAGATAGCGCAGCCCGCCGTGGATCAGCTTGGTCGACGCCGACGAAGTCCCCTGCGCGAGATCGCCCGCCTCGAGCAGCAACACCCGCGCCCCGCGCCCCGCGGCGTCGCGCGCGACCCCGGCGCCGTTGACACCGCCGCCGATAATGATGACGTCATAAGGTTGGGCGCTGTCGGGCATGAAGATGTCCCTAAGGCAGGTACGTCGACTTTGCCAAGGGGCGCGGTCGATGCAGGGGGTCATCGACCGTTGTGGACAGCCGCGCCGCCGGTTGCAAAGATCGCCAGAGGTTTTGGCAGGGGGAGGGGAGCATGCACGGTTTGTCGAAACGGTGGCGCAAAGGCACGATAGCGATCGCAGGACTATTCGCTGTAATAACCAGCGTGCCCGCAGCGGCGCAGCCGACGATGCTCGATGCCGCGACCATGGAGGAATATATCGACTTCCTGTCGCTGCCCAACGACGCGGCCAACCCCGCCGATGCGCTCGCCAATGCCCGCTTTGTCCAGGCGATGATGCAGCGCCGCGGCATCGCGTCCGAACTGCTCTACGATGTCGACAGAAAAGCGCCGCCCGCGGTGTTCGGCGAGGTGAAGACCCCCGGCGCGACCAAAACGATCGTCTTCTACGCGCATTATGATGGCCAGCCCGTCGTCCCCGAACGCTGGGCGCCAGGACTGTCGCCGTTCCGCCCGGTCGCGATCTCGCGCCCGATCGAACAGGGCGGCACGGTGCTCGGCCCCTGGACGCCCGAGGCGCGCTTCCCCGCCGGTTGGCGGCTGGCGGCGCGCAGCGCGGCCGACGACAAGGCCGGGGTGATGGTGGCGCTCAATGCCTTTCGCGACCCCGCCGGAACCGCCGCGCGGCTGGGCGTGAATGTGAAATTCTTCTTCGAGGGTGAGGAGGAAAAGGGATCGCCCCACCTTCGGGCGATCCTGCACGCGCACAGCGAAAAGCTGGCCAGCGACCTGTGGGTGATGGTCGACGGACCGCGGCACACCGCGGGGTATCGCGCGATGGTGCTGGGGGTGCGCGGGGTCGTCGATGTCGGCATCACCGTTTACGGCGCCAATCGGCCGCTGCACGCGGGCAATTACGGCAATTGGGCGCCCAACCCGGCGCTGCGCCTGTCGGCGTTGCTGGGCAGCCTGAAGGATGCCGACGGCCGCATCCTGATCCCCGGCTTCTACGACGATGCGGTCCCCGCGACCACCGCTGAACTGGCCGAAATCGCCAAGGCGCCATCGATGGACGCGACGCGGCAGAGCCTGGGCATCGCGCGGGCGCAGGGCGGCGGCAAGCTCCACGGCGAACTGGTGCTGCTGCCAGGGATCGAAATCACCGGGCTGCGCGCGGGCGCCACCGATGCCAAGGCGGCAAACGTCATCCCGACCGAGGCCGAAGCGCGGCTCGACATGCGGCTGGTCAAGGGCGACCGCATCGATCGTCAGCTGGCAAGGCTGGTGCGCTTTATCGAAGGGCAGGGCTATCACATCCTCGACCGCGCCCCGACCGCGGCGGAACGGCTGGCGCATCCGCTGATCGCGCGCGTCGTCTCGGGCTTTGGTTATGAAGCCCAGCGCACCTCGCTGGACGAACCGATGGTGACGCGCGTCAAACAACTGCTCGAAAGCGTCTCGCCCGACCGGCTGGTGGTCGTCCCGTCGACCGGGGGCAGCCTGCCGCTGTCGCTGTTCGCGAGCGAACTCGGCGCGCCGATGGTGACGATCCCCGTCGTCAACGCCGACAACAACCAGCACGGCGAGAATGAGAATGTCGATCCGGCGTTCCTCGCCGAAGGCATCACCAACATCCGTGTGATCATGGAGGATGATTTTTCGGAGCGCTGAGCGGCGGGTTGCATGCCGGTCCGTTTTGGAGCGGCCTACGTATGCGCGTTGCAATCGCGCCCCCGCTCCGCCATTTCCCCTGATGGATATCCAAGGGGATTGGCGTGAGCGTGAAAGTCGAGACATTGGTGCTGTTCGGCGCGACGGGCGACCTCGCGCAGCGCATGCTTTTTCCCTCGCTCTACAATCTCCATCTCGACGGACTGCTCGCCGACGCGCTGACGATCATCGGATCGGGGCGCTCGAAGATGGATCGCGCCGCCTTTCACACGCAGGTGCGCGACGCGCTGGCCGAGCATCTTCCCGCCGACCGGATTGAGCCGGGTGCAGTTGACGCCTTCGTGGGGCGCATCGATTATTGCGCGATCGATGCCGGGGCGGGCACCGGCTATGACGAACTCGCTACCTTGCTCGGCGACCGGATGCAGCGCCCGATCGGCGTCTATCTCTCGACTCCGCCGTCGATGTTCGGCCTGATCGCGCAAGGACTGAAAGCCGCTGGCATCGCCTGCGCCGAATGCCGCATCGCGATGGAAAAGCCGATCGGTCACGACCTCGCTTCGTCGCGCGACGTCAATGAACAGGTCGGCGATGCCTTTGCCGAGGACCATGTGTTCCGCATCGACCATTATCTTGGCAAGGAAACGGTGCAGAACCTGCTCGCGCTGCGTTTTGCCAATATGTTGTTTGAGCCGCTGTGGAACGCGCAGGCTATCGACCATGTCCAGATCACTGTCGCCGAAACGGTCGGGCTTGAGGGCCGCGTGTCCTATTATGACGGGGTCGGCGCGCTGAAGGATATGGTGCAGAACCATATGCTCCAGCTGCTCGCGATCATCGCGATGGAGCCGCCCGCCAGCGTCTCGTCGACCGCGGTACGCGACGAGAAGGTCAAGCTGCTACGCTCCTTGCGCAAGATGAGCGCCGAGGATGTGAAGGCGCACAGCGTCAAGGGCCAGTACAGCAGCGGCGCGGTCAACGGCGGCGCGGTCACCGGCTATGCCGATGAGCTTGGCCAGCCGTCGAACACCGAAACCTTCGTCGCCATCAAGGCCTTCATCGACAATTGGCGCTGGAAGGGCGTGCCCTTTTACCTGCGTACCGGCAAGCGCATGCCCGAACGAAAGTCGGAGGTGCTGATCCAGTTTAAGCCCGTCCCGCACAACATTTTTGCGCGCGTCGGCGCGGGCAAGCTCGATGCCAATATGATGATCATCAACCTCCAGCCCGAGGAAAATATCCGGGTCAAGGTGATGGCGAAGCAGCCCGGCCTCGACCGCGACGGGGTGAAGCTCAAAGAAGTGACAATGGACGTCTCGCTCTCGCACAGCTTTGCGGGTGAGCGGCGGCGCATTGCCTACGAGCGCCTGCTGCTCGATTTCATCGAGGGTGACCAGACCCTGTTCGTCCGCCGCGACGAGGTCGAGGCGCAGTGGCAATGGATCGATTCGATCCGCGACGCCTGGGCCGCAGTCGACATGGCGCCGCAGGCGTACACCGCGGGCAGCTGGGGACCGTCGAGCGCGATCGCGTTGATCGAACGCGACGGGGCAAGCTGGCATGATTGAGCGTCAGCAAAACCTTCTCCCGTCGGGAGAAGGATATGAAGCCTTGCCGCTGAAAGCGGTTAGGCGGAGTTGGATGAGGGGATCTGCCGTCCCTTGTCGACGCGCCGCCCGAACCCCTCACCCAGCTTCGACTAGCCAGCAAGCTGGCAAGTCTGCGCAACCCTCTCCCAATGGGAGAGGGGATTGGACGATCCCATGACCCCCCTCCACCCCACTATCGCGGCCGTCACCGACCGCATCATCGCCCGCAGCGCGCCCCGCCGCGCCGCCTATCTCGACCTCATGGACCGCCAGCGTGAGGCCGGGACCAACCGCGGCAACCTCTCCTGCGGCAACCTCGCGCACGGCTTTGCGGCGTCGGGCGAGGACAAGCCCGCGATCCGGTCAGGCACCGAGATGAACATCGGTATCGTCTCCAGCTACAACGACATGCTCTCGGCGCATCAGCCCTACGGCCGCTACCCCGAACAGATCAAACTCTTCGCGCGCGAAGTCGGCGCGACCGCGCAGGTCGCCGGCGGCGTTCCCGCGATGTGCGACGGGGTGACGCAGGGGCAGGCGGGCATGGACCTGTCGTTGTTCAGCCGCGACAATATCGCGCAGGGCACGGTGATCGCGCTCAGCCATGCGATGTTCGAGAGCGCGCTGCTGCTCGGCATCTGCGACAAGATCGTCCCCGGCTTGCTGATCGGCGCGCTGCGCTTCGGCCATCTGCCGCAGATCCTGATTCCCGCCGGCCCGATGCCTTCGGGCCTCGCGAACAAGGAAAAGCAGCGCGTCCGCCAGCTTTATGCGGAAGGGAAGGCGACCCGCGACGAATTGCTCGAAGCCGAAGCTGCATCCTATCATGGCGCGGGCACCTGTACCTTCTACGGGACAGCCAACAGCAACCAGATGATGATGGAACTGATGGGGCTCCACGTCCCCGGCAGCGCCTTCACCAACCCCGGCACCAAGCTCCGCCAGGAGCTGACCCGCGCCGCAACGCACCGGGTGGCCGCGATCGGCTGGGATGGCGATGATTATCGCCCGCTGGCGCGCTGCGTCGACGAGAAGGCGATCGTCAACGCCGCGATCGGGCTGCTCGCCACCGGCGGTTCGACCAACCATGCGATCCATTTGCCCGCGATCGCGCGCGCCGCGGGGATTATCATCGACTGGCAGGATTTCGACGAACTCAGTCACGCGGTGCCTTTGCTCGCGCGCGTCTATCCGAACGGTGCGGGCGACGTGAACAACTTCCACGCCGCGGGCGGCATCGGCTATGTGGTGCGCGAACTGCTCAGCGCGGGTTTGCTGCATGGCGACGTGCTGACCGTAGGCGGTACGATGGCCGATTATGCGAGCGAGCCCGTGCTGGTCGACGACGAACTCCACTGGCAGGCTGCGCCCTCCGAGAGCCGCGACGACACGATGCTGCGCCCGGTCGCCGCGCCCTTTTCACCCGACGGCGGCATGCGCCTGCTTGCGGGCAACCTCGGCCGCGCGATCATCAAGACCAGCGCGGTCGCCGAGGACCGCTGGACGATCGAGGCGCCGTGCCGGATCTTCGACAATCAGGATGCGGTGCTGGCGGCGTTCAAGGCCGGCGAACTCGAACAGGACGTCATCGTCGTCGTCCGCTTTCAGGGGCCACGCGCCAATGGCATGCCCGAGCTGCACAAGCTGACCCCGGCGCTCGGCGTGTTGCAGGACCGCGGTTTCCGCGTCGCACTCCTCACCGACGGCCGCATGTCGGGCGCCAGCGGCAAGGTGCCTGCGGTGATCCACCTCTCGCCCGAAGCCTTGCCCGGCGCCGACGGCGTCAGCGGCCCGCTCGCCTTCCTCGCCGACGGCGATATCGTCCGCGTCTGCGCGCGGCAGGGCGAGGTGCTCGCGCTCGTCGATCCCGCTGTTTGGACGGCGCGCTCGCCCGCCGTCGCGCCGCCGCCCGCAGTCGGGGTCGGCCGCGAACTGTTCGCCCTGTTCCGCCACCACGCCGACGAAGCCGAAAAGGGCGGGTCGGCCGTTCTTGCTGCCATGGAGTCCGTCATTTGAGCCAATCCATCGACCAGATCATGCGCCTCGCCCCCGTCATCCCGGTGATCGTCATCGACCGGGTCGAGGACGCGGTGCCGATGGCTGAGGCGCTCGTCGCGGGCGGACTGACGGTGCTCGAAGTCACCCTGCGCACCCCCGCCGCACTGGACGCGATCACTGCGATGAAAGCGGTCAAGGGCGCGGTGGTCGGCGCGGGGACCGTGCTCGACCCTGCGATGCTCGCGGGGGCAATCCACGCGGGCGCCGAATTCATCGTTTCGCCGGGCCTCACCGACAATCTCGGCAAAGCCGCGGTCGCGAGCGGTATTCCGTTCCTTCCGGGCACCGCCAATGCTGGCGACATCATGCGCGGGATGGACCTCGGCCTCGATCGCTTCAAATTTTTCCCCGCGGCGACCAGCGGCGGCATCCCGGCGCTGAAAGCGCTCGCCGGTCCGTTCGGCCAAGCGCGTTTCTGTCCGACCGGCGGGATAAGCTTGGCGACCGCGCCCGACTGGCTCGCGCTCGAAGCCGTGCTGTGCGTCGGCGGCAGCTGGGTGGTCCCTTCGGGGCCGCTCGACCCGGCCCGGATCGAGGCATTGGCGCGCGAGGCGTCCGCGCTTTCGCGGCATTGATTAACCCCATCTTACCTGTCACTGTGCTTAGGTAAAACGGCAATATAGCCGTTGGTGGGGAGATGCGCGTGCCAAGGCCGCAGCCACATTTGGAAGAAGTCCTCGCGTCCGAACCCGGATCGCATATCGCCGCGCTGTTCGATTTCGACGGCACGATCATCTCGGGCTACTCCGCCACCGCAATGCTGCGCGAGAAATTCCAGCGGCGCGAAATGTCGATGGAAGAGATTGCCGAGACCGCGCAGGTCATCGCGCAGCACAGCCTCGGCACCATCGGTTTTTCGGGACTGATGTCGGGCGCCGCGAAATTCATGAAGGGCGTCGAGGAAGAGAGCTTCGTCGAGTTCGGCGAGGAACTCTACAAGAAGCATATCGCGCGCAAGATCTATCCCGAAACCCGCGCGATCATCGAGGCGCATCAGGCGAAGGGCCACCGCGTCGCGATCATCTCGTCGGCGACGATCTACCAGATCGAACCCACTGCGCGCGACCTTGGCATCACCGACATCAAATGCTCGGCCTATGAGATCGAGGATGGGGTGTTCACCGGCGACATCATCCGGCCTTTGTGCTTCGGCGAGGGCAAGGTGCTCGCCGCCGAGGAACTCGCCTCCGAATATGGCCTCGATCTCGACCAGAGCTTTTTCTATTCGGACAGCGACGATGATATTGAACTGCTCGAACGCGTCGGCAAACCGCGCCCGCTCAATCCCAATTTGAAACTAAAGGCGATTGCCGAGGAAAATGGCTGGCCGGTGCAGCGTTTCGGCAGCCGTGGTACACCGTCGTGGGTCGATTATACCCGAACCATATACGCCACAGGCTCGCTCGTCGGTGCGTTTGCCGCGGGCCTGCCGATCTGGGCGCTGACCCGCTCGCAGCGCGAGGCGGCGAATTTCTCGATCGGGCTGTTCGGCGACTTCGCGACCGCAATTACCGGGGTGGAGCTCGAGGTCGAGGACGAAAAGAATCTGTGGTCTTCGCGCCCCTGCGTCTTCATCTTCAACCACCAGAGCAAGGCGGACGTGATGATCCTCGCCAAGCTCATCCGGCGCGACATGGGCGGGGTGGGCAAGAAAGAGATCAAGAATATTCCCATCCTCGGCAAGCTGATGGAATGGGGCGGCACCGTCTTCGTCGACCGCGCCGACGGCAAGAGCGCGATCAAGGCGATGGAGCCGCTGGTCGATGCGATCAAGATCGAGGGCAAGTCGATCTGTATCTCGCCCGAGGGCACACGCAGCCTGACGCCGAAGCTCGAACCGTTCAAGAAAGGCGCCTTCCATCTGGCGATGCAGGCGGGGGTGCCGATCGTCCCGATCGTGATCCATAACGCGACCGACGTCGCGCCGAAGAATGAGTTTGTGATGCGCCCTGCGACGGTGCGCGTCACCGTGCTGCCGCCGGTGGATACGTCGAAATGGAGCGCGCGGACGATGGGCAATCATGTCCGCGACGTCCGCAACATGTTCCTGCGCACGTTGGGGCAGCCGGAAGAGAGCGTTGCGGAATCGGTGGCGAAGGAACCTGCACCTGAGGCCGCGCCCGAGGCAAAGCCCGAAAAGGCGAAGCCGAAAAAGGCGGCGGCAAAGAAACCCGTCGCGAAGAAAAAGGCGCCCGCCAAGAAAGCCTCCCCGCGAAAGGGAAGGGCGGCCTAGCGCATGTCCCACATCGTCATTGTGACCCCGGACTTGATCCGGGGGAAGCAATCCAGAGCGGGTTACGCCACGCTGGATTGCCGCGTCGCTACGCTCCTCGCAATGACGGAGGGGTTTTAGCCAGTGGCCGACGGAACCGCCCGCACCCCCATCATAACGGAGGACGCGGCCGACCGGCTCTATATCATCGACGCGCGCAACGGGGTCGAACGCCAGCTGTTGCTCGACTGGGTTCACGCCACCGCTGGCGATAAAGACCCCCAATGGGCCAGCCTCGCGATCGAGGATGACGATCACGCCCTCCCGCTCGAAACCCTCCGCGCCCGGCTCGATGGGCAGCCGTCGCGGCAGGTGGTGCCGCTGCGCGTCGCCTGGCGCATCCCGGGGTTCGAGCGCGACCGCGCGCTCAAATTCCGCCACATCCTCTTCGGCGACCCGCGCCATCCCGGTTCGCTCCGCGCGCGCCTGATCCTCCTCCGCGACCGCCGCCGCGCGCAGATACTGGTCGGCGAGGCGGCGACGCTCGACGCATTGCGCGACCGTTTCGCGGCGCAAACCGGTGGCGGCGACGCGGCTGGCCCTGATGGTGCCGAGTTTGCGGGCTTCGTCGCGCGGCAGGCGGGGCTCGCGCTCGACGTCGCCGAACGCGGGATCCGCGGCACCCGCTACAAGGTGCCGCGCTTCGTCGCCGACGGCCTGCGCACTAGCCCCAAATTCCGCGCCGCACTCGCCGAATTGTCTGAGGCAACCGGCCGCCCCGTCGCCGAACTGTTTCGCGAAGCGCGCCCGCTGATGAAAGAGGTCATCGCGCGGCCCAGCGCGCTGTTCCTTGATCTCCGTGCCCGGCTCGACCGCATGATGTTCGGCGGCTACGCGCCCGAGATGGAGGTCGACGCCGCCGAGCTTGCCCGGCTGCGCGCGATCCTGCGCGAACATCCGACCGCGATCCTCTTCACCCACAAAACCTATATCGACGGCGCGACCCCCAGCCGCCTCACTTACGAAAACGACATGCCGATGCTGCACAGCTTCGGCGGCGCGAATCTCGACTTCGCGGTGATGGGCGAATTCTTCCGCCGCTCGGGGATGATCTTCATCCGCCGCAGTTTTCAGGATCAGCCGGTCTATAAGCTCGTGCTGCGCCACTATATCGCCTGGCTCCTCGCCAAGCGTTTCCCCTTGAGCTGGGCGTTCGAGGGCACGCGCTCGCGGCTCGGCAAGCTGATGCCGCCCAAATATGGCCTGATGAAATATGTCCTCGACGCCGCCCACGCGACGGGGACGCGCGGCGTGCATTTTGTCCCCTTCGTCACCAGCTTCGACCTGATCCGCGACGTCGAAGAATATGCCGCCGAACAGACGGGGCGCAGCAAAAAGCCCGAAAGCCTGTCGTGGTTCATCGGCTATATGAAGAGCCTGAAGGAACCGTCGGGGCGCATCCGGCTCGACATCGGCAACCCGGTAGTGATCGACACCGCCCCCGGCGCCGACGACAAGCGCGCGCTCGAAAAAATCGCCTTCGCCGTCGCGGTCGAGGCGAACCGGGTGACCCCGCTCACCGTCACCTCGGTGATGTGCCTGATCCTGCTCGGCATGGCGCCGCGCGGCGCGACCTCGGCCGAACTGCTTGGCGCGATTGGGGCGGTGACCGATTGGGCGCGGGCGCGCGGCATCCGGATCAGCAGCGACCTCGAAAGCGGCGACGATGCGGCTTTATCCGCCACCGTCGACACGCTCGTCACCAGCGGCCTGCTCACCCGTTACGAAGCGGGCAGCGAAAATATCTATTCGATCGACCCCGCCAAACATCCGATGGCGAGCTATTATCGCAACATCATCGCGCATCATTTTCTCGACCGCGCGATGATCGAACTGGCGCTGTTCGAATTGCGCGATGCCGACAGCGGCGATGCGACCGCGGCCTTCTGGGCGAAGATCGATCGCCTCCGCGACCTGTTCAAATTCGAATTCTTCTATCCGCCGCGCGATGAACACCGGATCGCCATCGAGGCCGAGCTGGCGCGGATCGATCTGGTGTGGGACCGCCGCCTCGCCAGCGGCGACCGCGGCATCGCGCAGCTGCTGCGCCGCTGCCAGCCCGTCGTCGGCCACGCGATCCTGCTGCCCTTTGCCGAGGCCTATTCGGTCGTCGCCGACCTGCTTGCGCGGGCGAAGCCGGGCGATGCCGTCGATGAAAAGGCGCTACTCGACGCCGCACTGACCGAGGGCAAGCAGGCCTATCTCCTCCGCCGGATCAGCAGCGAAGCCGCGATCGGCAAACTGCTCTTCGCCAACGGCCTGTCGTTGATGCGCCATATGGGACTCACCGACGAAGCCACACCGGTGAACCTCGCCGCGCGCCGAGCGTTGCTGATCGAACTGCGCGGGCTGGCGAACGTCATGGAAACGATGCGGTTGTCGACGGTGGCGCTGGCGGACCGGTTGCCATCACCGGGAGAACAGGCGTGATCCTCTCCTTGGTCATTCCCGCCTTCGCGGGAATGACGGTCTTTTTCATGCATAATCCGGACAGGAACTGAACATGCTCAAACAGCTCAGCGCGCAGGACGCCCAGTTCCTCTACACCCAGACCGCGAACAACCTGACCCACATCATGGGGGTCTATATCTACGACCCCTCGACCGCGCCGGGCGGCTTTGTTCGCTTCAAGGACATCATCCGCCACGTCGAAAGCCGCGTCGACACCTCGCCGTTGTTCAAACGCCGCCTCCACCGCCTGCCGTTCGACATGGACCATCCCTATTGGGTCGAGGACGAGCATTTCGATGTCGAGGCGCATATGAGTCACGCGCGTCTGCCCGAACCCGGCGACTGGCGGCAGTTCTGCATCGCGGTGGCGCGCTATTTCTCGAAACCGATGGATATGAACCGCCCGCTCTGGGACATTTATATCATCGAGGGGCTCGACCGCATCCCGGGCATTCCGAAGGGCAGCTTCGCGATGCTCCACCGCGTCCACCACGCCGCGGTTGACGGCGCGTCGGGCGCCCACGCCTTCATCGCGATGAGCGACATCGACGCGAAAGGCACACCAGCGATTGCCGAACCACCGCCGGTCGAAGACCTCGGCAAGGCGCCCTCAAGCGCCGAAACGCTCTCGCGCGCCTGGTCGGCGTCGCTGCAATCGCCGGTCAAGTTCATGAACGCGCTGATGAAAATGTCGCCCGCGATTGTTGCCTCGGCGCGCAAGTCGATCGCCGAGGGCGGCATGACCGCGGGCGTCCCTGAAACGCGCTTCAACGTACCCGTCGGCCCGCACAAGATGTTCGATGCGACCACCGTGGCGCTCGCCGATGTCGCCGAAATCCGCAAGAAAGTGCCCGGCGCGACGGTCAACGACGTCGTGCTCACCACCGTCGGCGGCGCGCTGCGCAAATATCTCGCCAAGCACAAGGAATTGCCCAGCGACAGCCTTGTCGCGGTCGCGCCGATCAACCTGCGCGGCAAGGAAAAGGGGGCGGGAAAGGCGTCGAAGCCGGGCAATCAGGTGTCGGCGATGAGCGTGCCGATCCGCACCGACATCGCCGATCCGCTCGCGCGGCTCGCCGCGGTGCGTGACTATACGGTCGAGGCGAAGGAAGCGAAGGCGGGGGTCAGCGCCCGCATCATGACCGACCTGTCGCAGCATATCCCGGGCGCAACGATGGCCGCGGTGGCGCGGATCGTCACCAGCGAACGCTTCGCGGTGCGCGGCACCAATCTCTTCATCTCGAACGTACCGGGCGCGCAGGTGCCGCTCTATCTGGCGGGCGCGCAGCTCGTGCAGCAGCACGGCATGGCGCCGCTCGCGAACAATATGGGGCTGTTCGTCGCGACCCCGAGCTACAACGGCCGGATCGCCTTTTCGCTGATCTCCGAGCGCGCGGTGATGCCCGACATCGCCTTTTTCCGCACCTGTATCGAGGAAAGTTTCGCCGATCTGATGGCAGCGGTGCCGAAAGCCGAAAAGCCCAAAGCCGCTACGGCAACGCCGAAGCCGGCGACCAAAGCGGCGCCAGGACCGAAGGCGAAACCGAAAGTCGTCCCGAAACCTGCCGCAAAGGTCACGGTGAAACCGGTTGCCAAAGGCAACGCAACCGGCAAGACTCGCAAAAAATAAACCATGTCTTGCAGGACGAATACATGCTTTTCACCCCGACGCTCAGCGCCGACCGCGATCTCGTGACCGCGCCCGATTACATCGCCTGGGCCAGGGCCGCGCGCGAACATGACAAGAAATCGGGCATGCAGACGTGGCGCGACACCGACGAGAGCAAGCATTTCGACTATAAGGCGATCCGCGCCCGGCTCGAACGGCTGCGCAAACTGTCAGCGGCGGGCGACGTCAAGGGGCTGCTCTTCGTCCTCAACGAGGGCATCCATGGCAATATCGATGGCATGGGCCACGAGCGCCTCTATCAAAAGGCACGCTTCGGCACGAAGACGCTGATCGAGGACTATGTCGCCGAAGTCGTTGTCTCGCTCGACAAGATCGCCGCGGCGCGCAGCATCAGCCGCGAAGAAAAGCGCGATTTCTTCCGCCGCGCCCAGCATTGCTACGGCCGCTCCGCCCTGCTGCTTTCGGGCTCGGGCAGTTTCCTGTTTTTCCATATCGGCGTCGTGAAGGCCTTGTGGGAAGAAGGCGTGCTGCCCGCGATCATGTCGGGGGCGAGTGGCGGGTCGATTGTCGCCGCGGTCGTCTGCACGCGCAAAGACAGCGAAATCGGGGCATTGCTCGAAAGCGAGCGTCTCGCCAATCCCGCGCGCGATCCCAAACAAAAGCGCCTCGCCTCGGACGAAGTCCGCGACCGGCTCGCCGATCTGATCCCCGACCTGACCTTTCAGGAAGCGTTCGAGATCAGCGGCCGCCACCTCAACGTCTCGGTCGCGCCCGCCGAAAAGCATCAGAACGGCCGCCTGCTCAATGCGATCACCGCCCCCAATGTGCTGATCCGCGAAGCCGTGCTCGCATCGTGCGCGGTCCCCGGCGTCTTTCCGCCGGTGATGCTGATGGCGCGCGACGATGCGGGCAATCGCATTCCGTACCAGCCCGACCGGCGCTGGGTCGACGGGTCGGTCACCCACGACATCCCGACCAAGCGGCTCGAGCGGCTCTACGGGGTCAACCACCATATCGTCAGCCAGGCGAACCCGATCGCGCTGCCCTTTGCCACCGACACCCGCAAGCAGATGGCGCCGATCGAGGCGATCCAGCATGCGTCGATGGCGACCTTCAAGGCGTGGCTGAACGCCAACATGATCATCTTTCAGAAGCCGCTCGAATGGGTGCCGCCCTTGAACAGCCTCGCCAATATGGCGCGCTCGGTGATCAATCAGGAATATACCGGCGACATCAACATCATCCGCCCGCCCAAATTCTGGTCGCCCGCGAAGATCCTGTCCGACCTGGGGCAGGAGGATATCGACGAGCTGATCGACACCGGCGAGCGCACCGCGTGGCCGAAGGTCGAAATGGTCCGCACCCAGACCGCAATCAGTCGCGCGCTCGAAGGCATTTTGGCGCGGATCGACAAGGCCGGCGACGACGGCCCCGGCCACCGCAGCACCGCGGCGCTGAAGAAGGCCGTCCGCTGATATGGCGGCGGTGATCCTGCCCGCGGGATCGACCGGCGCCGGAGCGAAGCTCCACGTCACCCACTGGCTGCCCGCAGGCCTGCCCAAAGCCGTGGTGCTGCTCGCGCACGGCTATGCCGAACATGCGGGGCGCTACGGCCATGTCGCCAAGCGGCTGACCGACGCCGGTTACGCCGTCTATGCGATCGATCATTGGGGGCATGGCCTGTCCGACGGCGAGGGCGGCTTTGTCCCGCGCTTTTCGGCCTTCACCGACGGCATGACCGAGCTGCTGACCCTGGTCGAGGTGAACCACGGCACCACCCCGCGCCTGCTGCTCGGCCACAGCATGGGCGGGCTCATTTCGACGTTGTTCCTGATCGAACGCCAGCAGGCGTTCGCCGCCGCCGCGCTCTCCGGCCCCGCGATCGTCCCCGCCGCGCCGCCGTCGCGCTTCACCATCTGGATCAGCCGCTTCCTGTCGCGCTTCTTCCCGCGCCTCGGCGTGCTGTCGCTCGACGCCAACGGCGTCAGCCGCGATCCCGCGGTGGTCGCCGCCTATCTCGCCGATCCGCTCGTTTACACCGGCAAGATCGGCGCGCGGCTGGGCAAGGAGTTCATGGACTCGATGGCCGCGGCGCAGGCAGGCGCCCCGCGCATCACGCTACCGATCCTGTTCCAGCATGGTTCGGATGACAGTTTGGCATCGGTGGCGGGCTCGCAATATCTGTTCGATCATGTCGGGTCGGCGGACAAGACCCTAAAAATCTACCCGGGGCTGTTCCACGAAATTTACAACGAGCCGGAACGGGGTGCGGTGCTGGACGATTTGATCGGCTGGTTCGATGCGCGCGTGGCGCGAAATTGAAACCACCCCAATCCCGTTCGACGCGAACGGATTTAGGACTGAGTTAGAAACCGATGAAAATCCTCCTCATCCTCCTCTTTGCCCCGCTCATCGCGCTGGCGCTGATGTATTTCGTCTTTCCCGGCCGCCTCGTCGCGCTCGGGCGCGCGTTGCTGCGCCAGCGCGGGCGGATGGTGCAGAAAAGCGTCACCGTCGACGGCCGCAACTGGCCGTATCTGGAGGGTGGCGACCCCGCGAAACCCTTGCTCCTGCTCGTCCACGGCTTTGCCGGCGACAAGGACAATTGGTCGATGATCGCGCCGTACCTGACGCGCGATTACCATGTCATCGCCCCCGACCTGCCCGGTTTCGGCGAGAATGAGCGCAACCCCGACCTCGCCTATGACCTGCAAGCGCAAACCGCGCGGCTCAGGCAATTCGCCGACACCCTCGGCCTCGCGCGCCCGCATGTCGGCGGCAACAGCATGGGCGGCTGGATCGCGCTGCGCTACGCGATCGACTATCCCGACGCGCTCGCCAGCCTGATCCTGCTCAACAACGCCGGGGTCAACGGCGCCAACGAAAGCGACCTCCAGAAACAGGCCGCGAACGAGGATTATAATCCGCTCGTCCTCGCCGGGCTGGAAGACGCCGATCGGCTGGTCGGCATGGTCGTCCACAAACCGCCCTATATCCCGGCGCGCCTCAAACCGGTGCTCTACGCCGACGCGCTCAAATATCGCGACCAGCTCGACGGCATTTTCTGGGTCATCGCCAACGAAGGCCGCGACTTTCCGCTCAACGACCGGCTGGGCGAGGTCAAGGCGCCGACGCTGATCATCTGGGGCCGCCACGACCGCCTGCTCGACGTCAGCTGCGTCCCGGTGCTCGAAGCGGGTATCGCGGGCAGCCAGAGCCATATCTTCGAACATGTCGGCCATGTCCCGATGATCGAGGATCCCAAGGCGACGGCGGCGGTGATGAAGGCGTTTCTCGCCAAGCAGTCCTGAAACCTCGTCACCCCGGACTTGATCCGGGGTCCGTGACGCCCTGTCGGCCAAGGATGCCGGATCAAGTCCGGCATGACGAACGCGGTAAGCGTCGCTTGCCAACCCGCCATTCCCCCGCCACTCTCCCAAAAAACAGGGGAGAGAGATATGCGCCTGAAGGTCGGCCTGCTCGGTGGGGGCAGCTGGGGGACGACGGTCGCGGCGGTGGTGTCGCGCAACGCGCCGATCACCCTGTGGGCGCGCGATGCCGAGACCGTCGACGGCATCAATCGCGACAACGAGAACCGCAAATATCTGCCCGGCATCAAGCTGCCGGCAGCGCTGCGCGCGACCGGCGACATGGCCGAAGTCGTCGCGGGCGCCGACGTCCTCATCATGGGCGTCCCCTCGCACAGCTTCCGCGCCGTGCTCGAGGAAGCGCGCCAGCACCTGCGCCCATGGGTGCCCGTCATCAGCCTGACCAAAGGCCTCGAACTGTCCTCGGGCAAACGCATGACCGAACTGATCGAGGAAGTGCTCCCCGGCCACCCCGTCGGCGTCCTCACCGGCCCCAATCTTGCGCGCGAAATCATGACCGGACAGGCGGCGGCAAGCGTGTTGTCGATGGAGGACGAGATCGTCGTCCGCGCCCTCCAGCCGGTGTTCCACTCGGGCCTGTTCCGCGTATATACCAACACCGACCTGCTCGGCTGCGAGCTTGGCGGGGTGCTCAAGAATATCATCGCGATCGCCGTGGGCATGGGCGACGGGCTGGGGGCAGGCGACAACACCCGCTCGGCGCTGATGACGCGCGGGCTGGCCGAGATCACGCGGCTGGGCGTTGCGATGGGCGGCCGTCCCGAGACCTTTTCGGGCCTCACCGGCATGGGTGACCTGATCGCGACCTGCACCAGCCCCTTGAGCCGCAACCGCCACGTCGGGGTCGAACTCGGCAAAGGCCGCCCGATCGACGAGATCATCGCGGGCATGAACATGGTCGCCGAGGGGGTGAAGAGCGCCCCGACCGTCATCGCGCTCGCCGAACGCTACAATCTCGACATGCCGATCGCGCGCGATGTGTTCGACGTGACGCAGGGCAAACGCACCGCGCAGGACGTGTTTCGCGGGCTGCTGCGCTCGGCGGTCGGCGACGAAGCGCACCCCGGCTGACCCGTCGGCTGCAAATCCGCCGCTAGCCGTGCCGAATCTCCGTTTAGCCGGGAAGAAATCTGCTGCCTGTTTCGTTGACTCCCCTGACCGGCCCGCGTGCGGGCGGCCAATCAGGAGATGGACGATGAAAAAATGGACCCTATTCGCCGCCGCGCTGGCGCTTCCCGTCAGCGTCGCCGCCGCCGTTCCCTATGGCTCGCAGCCGCCGGGGTTTGAAGCGCCGCACATTCGCACCGCGCCGATCGCGGGGATCGTCAACCAGCAATGGTATAATTACAAAGCCGACATTCTCGAGGCCGAGAAGGAGCTCACCAGCGACCTTCGCCATTCGACCGACCGCGAAGACCGCTGGGACGCGTGGGATGAATGGCAGACCGAGGTGGTCGACGCCGACAAGGATTATGTGAAGGAAATGCGCAAGAAAGGCTATCGCAGCGGCCGCGTGACGGTCGGCGGTTAAGTTTCCCCGGAGCTGTTCCGGGTCGCAAGCAAAGGGCGGGCGTCATGCGGCGTCCGCCCTTTTCCATTTGCGCCGCTCTCAATCATTCTGTGTTTCCCCGCGAAGGCGGGGATCCATCTCCGGTCGGTTCAAAATGGAACGGGCGGATGATGGGCTCCCGCCTTCGCGGGAGCGCATTGCCCGTTAAACGCCGCCCTCCGCCAGCAACTCTTTCGCCTCGGCCCCCTGCCAGTCGATCGCACCGACAACCCGCCACAGTTCGCGCCCATCGGCATCGTAGAAAATGCTCGTCGGCAATGCGCTGTTATACGCGTCGAGCAGCCCGTTCTGCGGGTCGAGATACGGCTGCAACGCCTTCAACCCCGCCTTCTGGAACCACGGATCGACGACCTCGGCGCCCTGCAGATCCTGCGCCACCGCGATCACCGTCATCGCCGCGCCGCTCTTCGCCGCCAAAGCATCAAGCGTCGGCATTTCGGCGACGCACGGCGCGCACCAGGTCGCCCACAGATTGACGAGCAGCGGTTTGCCGCGGAACGCTGCCAGCGTCACCGCCGCATCGTCCGGGCCGGTGAAGGCGACGGTCGGCGCCGCTTCGCCCTTGTGGCTGCGGTCGATCATATATTCGAACTGGCCGACGCCCTTCGCTTGGCCCGCCGAAATATTTGCTTGGCCGTCTGCGGCTTGCCCGCCGCCCGCCTTTTCCCTATCGCAGCCCGCGATTGATCCGGCCAGCAGCAGGGCGAGGATCGCTAGATACGGGTTTGGGACGCGGCGAATGACGGATACTCCGGACAAGAGCAGCATGTGGGGTGGCCGCTTCGGTGGCGGTCCTGCCGCGATCATGCAAGAAATTAATGCCTCGATCCCGGTCGACAAGCGCCTGTGGGAAGAGGACATTGCCGCCAGCCGCGCGCATGCCGCGATGCTCGGCGCCGCCGGAATCATCGGCGCCGACGATGCGGTCCAGATCGACCGCGGCCTCGCCCAGATCGCCGAAGAATTTGCCGCGAGCGGCGTCCCCGTCGACCTCGCGCTCGAAGACATCCACATGACCGTCGAATCGCGGCTGAAGGAGATTGTCGGCGAGGCCGCCGGACGCCTCCACACCGCGCGCTCGCGCAACGATCAGGTCGCGACCGATTTCCGCCTGTGGACGCGCACCGCGTGCGAGCGCATCGACGCCGGGCTCGCCGCGCTGCAGGGCGCGCTGCTCGCGCGCGCCGACGAGCATGCGGACAGCATCATGCCCGGCTTCACGCATCTGCAGGTCGCGCAGCCGGTGACGCTCGGTCATCATTTGCTCGCCTATGTCGAGATGCTCGGCCGCGACCGCAGCCGTTTTGCCGATGCGCGCCGCCGCCTCAACGAATCACCGCTCGGCGCCGCCGCGCTCGCGGGCACCGGCTTTCCGATCGACCGCGCCGCGACCGCCGCGGCCTTGGGCTTCGACCGTCCCATGGCGAACAGCATCGACGCGGTGTCCGACCGCGACTTCGCGCTCGAATTTTGCGCCTCGGCCTCGATCGCGGCGATCCATTTGTCGCGGCTCGCCGAAGAAATCGTCATCTGGGCCAGCCAGCCTTTCGGTTTCATCAGCCTGCCCGACGCGTGGTCGACGGGCAGCTCGATCATGCCGCAAAAGCGCAACCCCGATGCCGCCGAACTGGTGCGCGGCCGCGCGGGGCTGCTGCTCGGCGCGTTCCAGCGGCTCGCGGTGATCGTCAAAGGCCTGCCGCTGACCTATTCGAAGGATTTGCAGGACGACAAGGAAACCGTGTTCGGTGCTTTCGACGCGCTGGCGCTGTCGCTCGCCGCGATGACCGGCATGGTCGAAACCCTGACCTTCCGCACCGACCGCATGCGCGCGCTCGCCGCGTCGGGCTATTCGACCGCGACCGACCTCGCCGACTGGCTGGTGCGCGCGGCCGGACTGCCGTTCCGCGACGCGCATCACGTCGTCGGTGCCTGCGTCAAGCGCGCCGAAGAACTGGGCGTCGAACTGTCGGCGCTCTCCGCCGCCGACGCTGCGGCAATCCACCCGGCGGTGACATCCGACGTGCTCGCGGCGCTGACCGTCGAGGCGTCGGTCGCCAGTCGCACCAGCTATGGCGGCACCGCCCCCGAACGGGTAAGGCAGGCGATCGCTGCGGCCCGCGCCGCGCTGGAAGGACATAATTGATGGCGACGAAGCGCCTCATCATCGCAACCCTCGCCGCAACCGCGCTGCTCGGCGCATGCGGCAGCAAGGAAGATCTAAAGCCGGTGGCGGGTCAGCCTGCACCGGTCGTCCCCGTCGGCGCCGCCCGCGCCCCGACCACGGAGGAGCTTACGACGCCTGACGCGCAGGCCCGGCCTGCGCGCAGCGACGAACTTCTCAAACGGTCCGAACAACGCGAACCCGACGATTTCGATTTGCCGCCTCCGGGCTGAGCTTCAGGACTATAATAATGGATCAATTTGCACTTCGTGACGGCGTCCTTCACGCCGAAGACATTCCGCTGCCCCGTATCGCCGAAGAAGTCGGCACCCCCGTCTATGTCTATTCGCGCGCAATGCTCGAACGCCACGCGCAGGAATTTCGCGACGGATTGAAGGATGTGCCGCGCAAGCACCTTGCCTTTGCGATCAAGAGCAACCCCAACCTCGGCGTGCTGCGCGTTCTGGCGCGGCAGGGCTATGGCGCCGACGTCGTGTCGGGCGGCGAGCTCGAACGCGCGCTCGCGGCGGGCATGGCGCCCGAGGACATCGTCTTTTCCGGCGTCGGCAAGACCCGTGCCGAGCTGGCGCAGGGGCTCGAGCGCGGCATTGGCCAGTTCAATATCGAACACGAACCCGAAGGCGTCGCGCTGGCCGAAATCGCGCTCGCGAAGGAAATGACCGCGCGCGCCGTGCTGCGCGTCAATCCCGACGTCGATGCGGGCACCCACGCCAAGATTTCGACCGGCAAAGCCGACAACAAATTCGGCGTCGGCATCGACGTCGCGCCCGCCATCTTCGGCCGTCTCGCGGCGCTGCCGGCGCTCCAGATGCGCGGCATCGCGGTCCATATCGGCAGCCAGCTGACCAGCCTCGACCCGCTCGAAGCCGCGTTCACCCGCGTCGGCCGCCTCGTCGCCGACCTGCGCGCCGCGGGGCACAGCATCACCCATGTGGATCTGGGTGGCGGCCTCGGCGTGCCGTACAAGCCCGACGACAATCCGCCGAGCATGGCCGATTATGGCGCGATGGTTGCCCGCGTGACCAAGGATTGGGACGTCACCCTGATGTTCGAACCCGGCCGTGTGATCGCGGGCAACACCGGGGTGCTCCTCACCGAGGTTCTCTGGGTCAAGCCCGGTGCGACCAACCCGTTCGTCATCGTCGATGCAGCGATGAACGACCTCGCCCGCCCGGCGCTCTACGACGCGTATCACGAGTTTGTGGCGGTGAAGCCGACCGGCGAAAAGATGACCGCATCGATCGTCGGCCCGGTGTGCGAAACCGGCGACACCTTCGCGCGCGACCGCGTCACCGACAAGGTCGAATCGGGCGACCTCGCGGTGTTCCGCACCGCGGGCGCCTATGGCGCGACGATGGCGTCGACCTACAACAGCCGCAGCCTGGTCCCCGAGGTGCTGGTCGACGGCGATCGCTACATCAAGGTCGCCGACCGCATCGCCGCCAGCACGATCATGGCCGCCGAGCGCGTGCCGGACTGGATCGACTGATGGAACAGCTGCCCCTCTTCCTCAACCTGCGTGGCCGCACGGTCGTGCTGGTCGGGGAGGGGGAGGCGGCGGACGCCAAGGCGCGCCTGATCGAACGGGCCGGTGGGCGTATCGTTTCCGCGTGGGAACAAGGCGCAACCATCGCCTTCGTCGCGCTCGACGACGAAGCCGAAGCCCGCGCTGCCGCCGCAGCCCTTCGCGCCCACGGCCTGCTCGTCAACGTCGTCGACCGGCCCGACCTGTGTGATTTCACCACCCCCGCGATCGTCGACCGCGCCCCCGTTACCATCGCCATCGGCACCGGCGGCGCCTCGGCGGGACTGGCCAAGGCGGTGCGCCAACGGATCGAGGCGCTGCTGCCGACGCGGCTCGGCGCGCTGGCATCGGCGCTCCACGCCGCGCGCGACGCGATGAAGGCTCGCTGGCCCACCCCCGCCGACCGCCGCCGCGCCATCGATGCCGCGCTGGCCAGTGGCGGCACGCTCGACCCGCTCGATGCGGCAGCGGCGGACAAGATCCAGGCTTGGCTGACCAGCGACGCCACCCCCCAACCGTCGCGCCTCGAAACGATCCACCTGACCAGCGCCGACCCCGACGACCTCACCCTGCGCGCCGCGCGCCTGCTGGGCGAGGCTGATCATATCTTCCATGCGGCGGACATCCCCGCCGCAATCCTCAACCGCGCCCGCGCCGACGCGGTGCGCCATGTGGTCGACACGCTACCGCGGGATACCCCGGCCGGTTTGTCGCTCTGGCTGGAGATGTGGATGTAGGGCAATGGCGGCAAGCAACTGGCAGCGGCCCTTTCCTTCGTCGTCATCCCGGACTTGATCCGGGATCCATCAGTCCCCTCGGCACAGGGTCGTGCAAGGGGTCATGGACCCCGGATCAAGCCCGGGGTGACGAAGGCAGCAAGTCCGCAATCCGCCCCACGGCAACCATCCAGATGCCCCCTCCTAAGGCGCAATCGCCAGCCCGTCGCCATTCTTCCCCGCCGCGATCCGGCGCAGCACTTTCCCGCTCGCAACCTCGATCTCCGCCACCTTGTCTACTCCCGTCTCCGCCGCATAGAGCCGCCGCGAATCCCGGCTGAACAGCAAGGTCACCTGCCGCGCCGCATCGCCCTCCGACACCTTTATCGTCCGCACCGCCGCGCGCGTTTCGGCGTCGAACAGGCTGATCGTCCCCGCGCCGATATTGCTCGTCGCGATCAGCTTGCCGTCGGGGCTCGCCAGCACCCGGATCGCCACCGGATCGACCGCTTTCTCATCGACCTTCGCGCCGCTCGCCACATCCCACACCGACACCCGCGGCGCCGCCAGGTCGCCGACCCACAGCTCGCGCCCGCCCTTTGCCAGCGCCAGCCCCTCGGGCCGCCCGCCGACCGCCAGATCGCGCAGCTTTTTCGCGTCCTGCAAATCGAGCACGCTCACCGTCCCCGACCCGATATTGGCGACATAAGCGGTGCGGTTGTCGGGCGCGACGACGACCATGTGTGATCCCTGTTGCCCCGTCGCGATCGACGTCACCTTGCCGCCCGGCGCCACCACCACGACCGACTGGCTGCCCTCGGTCGTCGCGACCAGCCGCCCGTCGGCCAGCCACAGCAGTCCGTGCGGCCGCTGGTTCGGGCTGAGGTCGATGGTCCTGATCTTCGTCCGCGCCGCGACGTCGAACACATCGATCGTCGTGCCGCCATAAGCGACCACCGCCGCCTGCTTGCCGTCGGGCGACACCGCGATCTCATGCGGCATCTTGCCCGTCGGCAATCGCGCCAGTTCCTCGCCCGACGTCAGCGCGACGATGCTCAGCGTGTCCTCGCCCTTGTTGCCGATCAGCAGCGTTTCTGCGGCGGCGGGCGCGGACAGCAGCAGGGCGGCAAGGGCGGTGGCCAGAGTAAAGTTGAGCGTGCGGCGCATGGCAAATCTCCCGGTTTGATCGCGCTATCCTATGCCGCGCGCCCGCGCGGACAAGCCGCGTTCGACCAGCGACATGGGCGATATTACGGTAAGTTAACTGGCACCCTGCGCAGCGCTTCCTAACCCTGTCCCCCGGCGGCAGGTCGCGCCGCCGGTCAAGTCAGGAGAGGATTATGGGACTGCCAGCCATCGAGATCGACGCTTTGCCACTGCTCGACACCGCGGTCGGGCTGTTCGGCTCGCTCGTGCGCGAGAGCGTATCATCGGGGCCGTCGGTGTTCGAGATCGCCGTAACCATCGCGCTGATCATCTACGACTGACGGGGCAGCGGGAAGGGGCGCGGCGCGGTCGTGCCCCTTCCCGCGTCTGCTACGATGCCGACAAGCCCCTCGCGCCACGATCATTTCCCCCGCGCCGACCCCGCGCGCCGCCGCGCGATGCGTGCTGCGGTGGCGAGCCTCGACGCCGGGTGGAGCGCCGCCGACACCGCGCCGGACGGCCTGCTGACCGCAATGGACGCAGTCGCCGGTGCTCCCGCCGAGGCCGCGATCGCCGCGCTGCTCCCGTGGCTCACCGACACAGAATGGCTCACCGCCCGCCTGACCAGCGCCCTCACGCTCCTCCGCACCGACCCCTTCGCGCGCCCGCCGCTGCGCCCCGTGGGTGGGGCAGACGGCGCCCCCGGGGGGCTCGTCCTCGCCGATCGCGGCGCGGTCCGCCTGACCCTCCGCC
>JAEMRT010000131.1 GCA_016463225.1 Sphingopyxis sp.
TTCGCCGTTCGTTCGATCCTAGCGTACGTAAACTTCACTTTCGTGCAGTGACCCCTTCTGGGTTCACCGGATCGACGGCACGACAACCGACTTTAGCTTTCCCTGGGCCATCCGCGGCGTACCCAAGCCTCAGTCCCAGGAATTTGCTGACGCCTGCAGGGCAGCTGTCGATCAGGAATTGAAGGCCGCGAAACGCCGGTTCTTCGACACCCACGCCGATGCCGAGGGCTTCGTCCCGTGCGAGCTAACGAATGCGCCGATGTCATTTGACACTTCGCACGTGGATCATGCCCATCCGTCGTTTGGCGCACTCGTCATCACCTTCAGGGCTGCCCGCGGATGGCACCAGGACATTCCGCCCGGGACTTTGACAGAGCCATCGGACAACCAGCTCACTACCACATTCATCGATCCCGCCGTGGCCGAAGCGTTCAGAGCCTTTCACCGCGGCGCTGCGACGCTTCGCGTCATTGCCCCGGGCGCGAATCTGGCGCGCGCCGCAGGGCAAAGGCGGCCAAAGATCGCCCGGCCTGTTATCCTCGGCGGTTAATCCAGGATTGCGCGTCGCGTCCCGCGATGCGATGGCCTACTCCAACGTCACTCGGTTGCCAGGGACATGGCGGAAGGCACGATCCCGGCAGGTAAGAAGGATGACCTGCATCCGTGTTGCCGCGTCGCTGAGGATCTCGACCATCGCATCCAGGCGGCCATCATCGGAATAGACCAGTGGGTCGTCCAGGACGAGCGAGACCGGACGCCCCTGCTCCAGCAGCATATCAGCGAACGCAATGCGCGTAAGCACGGCCAGCTGCTCCTGCGTCCCGCGGGAGAGGCTCTCGCAACTCTCGGCGATGCCGCCCCGTGTGACGCTGACAAGGGCGAGGTCTTCGGAAAATGCGAGCTCGCAACCGGGCAATAGCCGTTCGATATGACGCTTCGCCCGTTTCGCGACCGGCCCGACAAAGCGGGCCAATGTCTCATTATGAGCCTCGTCAAGCGTCTCGCGCAGAAGCTTCAAGGTATCCGCGTCCATCGTCACGCGTTCAAGAGTGGCGCGTGCGGCCTCGAACTCTTCGCATGCCGCGGCCGCTCGATCGGCAAGCCCCGCCCCGCCCTCTATCTCGATCGTGTTTTCGTGCCTGGCGATATCCGTCAGCAGCTTGTTGCGCGTTTCCCCGGCCGTCCGGTTTCGGGCGTCGATAACATCGATCTTCCTGGCTATGGCTGCCGGGTCATGCGCGGTCGCGTTGCGCTCGGCTTCGTCCAGTTTCACGGCACATTCTGCTGCGCGCTCCCGGGCCGGTCGCAGATCGGTTTCAAGCGTCGCATATTCGGGGCGGGCTTCGATCGCCTCGATCTGGCTCCGACCATTCACCAGATCGCTGTTCGCTCCCGCCTCCTGCGTGGCTAGCGGTGCGTCCTCTTCCTCGATCCGCCGAAGATTATCGAGGGCACTTTCATGAATGCCTTCAGTCTTCGCCAGGGCGTCCTCGGCAGTTTCGAGGGCACTTGTCAGCGCCGACATATCCGGCAGTTCACCTCCCGGATCGTCCCCGCCATTGCCGAGCGACGAGACATAGAGCTTGAGCGCCTCAGGACCCGCCGCGAGTTCGATGACCGGATCGGCGGGGGTGACGGCCATGATGCGTGCATCCAGGGTCCGAACCTCAGCGGCCGCGTCGCGCGCGGCATCGTTGCGAACGCGAGCGGCAGCCACATCCTCGATGTCGAGTTCTTCCAAGGCGGCAGCGAGCCTGCGCTTCGCTGCGGCCAAGGTCTCGTCTGCGCTCTGAGCCGTGCCCGGCGGTGTTACCGTCAATTCCGCATCACCAAACCGGAATTTTGTCGCCCGCGTCAGCGTGCGCTCTCCTTCGGTAATCGGCGCGCCATCTATCAGGATCGCCTCCGTCGGGCCCGAGAAAGCGATACGTGTCGCACCGGCCGCCACTACGGCACCCGCTTCAGCGACCACGCGTTCGAATGCCTCGAGCGCCGCGACCGTCTTTGCCGGAATCGCCGTCTCGGAAACTACCCTGGCTTCGCGATACAGGCGCTCCAGATCAAGCAGCTCGCCGTTACGCTTGCGCGCTTCCGCATTCGCCGCGGCCCTGCGATGCTTATCAATCAGCTTTTCACCAGCCGCCAGGCCCGCCCTGGCGTCCCGCCGGCCCTCGCGGGCGCCTTCGAGCGCCGAGCGCGCGTCAGCCAGCCGCACACGTGCCGCGGTCAGCCGTTCCCCTACGTCTCTGCGGCGATCTCTCGCCTCATCAACTGCCTGCTGAGCCGTCAGGGTCGCATCCGTCGCGGCGACATGTCTTCGCTGCAACTCCTCCAGAGCATGGACCTTGCCACTGGCAGCCTCATGCTCGGCGCGGCGTGTAGCGAGCATCTGAACCGCTGCACGCGCGATCTCGAGCGAGGACACCAGCGCCTGCCGGGCCTCGCGATCGGTCTCATCGGCGATTTCGCGATCAATGACCTTCAGCTTCGTGCGGGCAGCCTCCAGTTCGGTGAAAGTCTTCTCAAGGGTTGCCAGCCGCTGGGACGCCTCCCGAGACGCTGCCTCCGCCGCATCGAGCCGATCCCGGGCTTCCGTCTGGCGCCCCTTCTTCTGCCCGGTGGGTGTCCAATAGGCACCATATTGATCTTCAACCCTGGCGCGCACTTTCTTGTACGCCGGACCGCCCATGATCGAGCCCACTTCGGCCTCGAGCGTCGCCGTCACGCTATCCCGGACAATCTGGCCGGGCGCGGAAACGGCCAGCGCCTCGGTTTGCGCAACCCATAAGAGGCCCAGGGCTCCATAGCTGCCGATATCGCCGCCGCGGCTGCTGTCCTTCACCGCTCCGAGCAGCGTGTTGAGGCGCGCCTCGGCCTCCTCTCCCTGGGCACGGCCCTGCGGACCGGTTAGCTCGACCCCGGCGCTTCGCAGAAACCGCTTCGAAACGGACCAGGAGGCACCGCCCGCCTCGAACGCCACTTCGACCCTGGGTCCGATGGCCTCGCCATGCGGCGCATAGGACTGGGCGAGCTGGTTCTTCGTGTTGTGCCGGACGAAGAAGGCGGCGCGGAGCGCTTCAAGAAGCGTCGATTTGCCGGTCTCGTTGTCCTCGATGATGATGTTGAGGCCGTCGGTCAGCCCTTCGAGTACAACCGGTGTGCGGAATTTCCTGAAGCCATCGAGCGCGATCCGGCGAAGACGGAGGCTCATGCCCGATCCTCCCGGCTATATTCCACGAACAGGCGTTCGAGGGCTCGCTTCGCGATAGCCGCATCCGGCCCCGCGCCATCGATCCGCGCATTGAGTTTCGCGGCCGCCGCACCAAACACCCCCTCCGCGGCCAGCGTCGCGAGATCCTCATCCCCAGGTCGGCCGACAAGGTCGTCCGATCGAACGTCGAGATAACGCAAACGATGCGCAAGATCGTCCTCGAGATGCCTCAGCATGGACACGCGATCACTCAGACCGGTGATGCCGGCGAGGGTCAGTTGCACCAGCGTTGCCGATGGGTCGACACTGGCCAACAGGCGAGCACACTCGGCATCGAACACCGCGCGATCGTTGACCAGCCAGTCGCGCAAAACCCACTGGAATCGTCCTGTGCGCAAGGGGGTAACCGTCGGTTCCCGCCCTGCTTCCAGATCGACAAGCAGGGCGCTGCCGGGCTCGTCTCGCTGAAAACGATCTGTCTCGGGAGTGCCGGCGTACCAAGTGCGCCCGTCCACCTTGAGAACGCCGTGCCAGTCGCCAAGGGCCAGATAATCGAGATTGGACCGGCGCGCCCGGTCGGGGGCGATCTGGTTCTTCGTCTCACCCTGGCTTCCGAAGTCACGGATCGAGCCATGTGCCAATCCAATACGCAGCGTGGCGCCCGGTGTCTCCATGCTGTCGAACTGTTCGGTCGGATCTTCAAGGTTGTGGCGGTGGATGAGCGGCGCCGGCAACAGCCATACACCTGTCTCGATTTCGTGCGGGGCCGCCTCGGAGAGGATGACGATCCCCTTCCCAGCCCGCTGCCGCACGCGATCCCATAGCCCCCCATTACGCGCGAAGTCATGGTTGCCGGGCAGCAGCCACCACTTTAGCGGATAGCGGAGCATGCGAGAGACCGCCTGGACGATGGTCCGATCCGGAGGGCCTTCCGTGTCGAAGATGTCGCCGGCAACGACGACATGGCCGACGCCGTGCTCCAGGCCCGCCTTGCCAAGCGCATCGATCGCGTCGAAGCGCGCCTCGCTCAGCGCAGATCGAACATCGGGCTCAAATCGTCCGTAAGGTTTGCCGAGCTGCCAGTCGGCCGAGTGCAGAAACTTCATGCCCGCATTATAAGCAGACAGGACGGAAAATCACGATAGAAGGCGATCGCGCGGCTGCAGAGATCTTTGAAAAAGTGCGTGTCGCAAGTCTGTGGTTGTGCCTGCCCGGCCTTTTGGTCAAATCTGCTGCTCGGGCACAAGCGGATGGGGCAGGATCACCTTGAAAATCCTTAATTGCGGGACGGGAATTCACGCCCGCGAAATCACCGGCGTTTCCCTCCTTGCCGGTCTGCCCGACCATTGGTTCGCCTACACCAATCTTGATCTCGCCACCGCCACGGCCACCAGCCGCGAGATCGACATCATAATCGTCGCGGAAGACCGTATCCTCGTCGTCGACGTGAAGGACTGGAAGGGGCCCATCGAAAGCCGTGACGGCCGCTGGTACAATAACGGCCACGATAATGGGCCGTCGCCTGTCAAGAAAATCGCACAGAATGCCCGGGAGATATACGTTCAACTCGAGGCCCATCTGAAGAAACATCTACGTGGCAAGCCGTATAAGGTGCCAAAGGTTCAGGGCCTCGTTGTCCTGACCAAGACGAGCGACCTTAGCGGGATCGCGGAGAGTGAAAAGAAGGGCGTCATGCCTGTCGCGCCGTTTATCGCAGCTCTGAAAAGCGTACCCAAACGCATCGCCACCTTCGGAGCCGCGCCGCCCGACGTCGCCCTCACGGACCCGCGGTGGAAGGACCAGCTCTCGAAATTCTTCAATGTCTCGAAAGGCGTCTTCACGCCCGGACGGCGGATGTATGGAGGATTCTATGCCAGCTCTCCTCAGCCCGTGTTCGAGCATCCGAACGGTATTTACGCCGAGTTCGAAGCGAGCGACGAGCGGCAGTCCCCTACACTCGGTGTCCTGCGCCTGTGGGATTTCACGAAAGCGGAAACCCGGTTCCAGACAGAGGCGGGGCGCGGCGAGATTGCAGGACGCGAACAAGAGGTGGTCGCCTATCTGCGCGATCGCTCGGACGACTGCGAAAATGTGATCGTCGACGGGCGCACGCGCGATCCCGACTACAGCGTCCAATATTGGGAGGTCTATGATCGGCGTCGCCGATTGCACCGCCTCCTGGACTTCGCCGGGACGGAACTCAGCGACCTTGGCCGTTCGGACCGGATGGAACTGGCGAGGCAGCTGCTGACGGCGGTCAACTCGCTTCATCTCGCCGAGGCTTCCCATCTCGATCTCGGTCAGCACAGCATCTGGCTGCAACGGCCCTCGACGGTAAAACTATCCCACCTGATGGCGGCAAGTTACCCCGATATCCGATCGCTCGGCGACGCCCGCTTCCAGTTTCTTTCCACCGGACGGCTGCCGGAAGACGAGTTCGGCGACGTTGGTAGCCCCAAGCGCCGCGATGTCTTCCTCGCCGCGGCGGCCGTGCATCGCATCCTGCTGGGGACCGGACCGGGCTGCCCGAACGGCTGCCCCGAGTGGGAGCCGCGCATCGATACCCAGCACGACTTTCCCGAGCTTTACGAATGGTTCGCCAGGTCCCTCGCCTGGGACCCCGCGCACAGATATGCGGACGCCGGCGCTGCACTTGCAGCCTTCAATGCGGCGATCGCGGTTCGTCCGACACCCGCGGAAGTGCTCGAGGGGCTCGAGCGGCACAAAGGAAAGATAAAGAGCCAATATCAGCTTTTTGCCTCCTATCCGCCGGACGAGGGGAAAATGCTTCGCGACGATGACACAGGGATGCGGTGGCGCTCCTCCGGCAGCGATTGCCCCGTCATGGTCAAGGTCTGGAAACGTGCGGCTTGGGGGGATCAGCAGCGCGAAGGTCCCCGCATCCTCGATTTTCTCGACAGAACGAGCGAAGTAGCGGTCCTGGGGCCTGAGGGCTGTCCCAGGATCCTCGAGGCGATCTGGCTGGGCGACGCGATCGCGGTGGTTCAGGAGTGGATCGACCTTCCCGACCTCGATACCGTCCTCGCACAAGGATCTCCACTCGATGAGGCGGCACGGCTTGCGGTCGTTGGAGCCCTGGCGGACCGCGTCGAAAAGCTGCACGAACAGCGGATCGCGCATGGCGACCTGAAACCGTCCAACATCCTGGTTGATCCGGCGGTCCCCGACCAGCCATTCCTCGTCGATCTTGTAGACTTTTCCGTTGCCGCCGATGGCGAGATCGGAAATCGCCGATACGCGCCTGAGGCAGGAGGGCGTTATGAGCGGGACTGTTACGCGATCACTGCCATCGCGGAAGAACTCCTCGCGGGCGAAAGCTCTGCCGCAATAGACCGCGTGCGTAGCGCGATCTCCGCAATCCGGACAGCCGAGCCGCCCAATGCGACCCTGCTGCCCGTCATCGACGCCCTGCAGGCTGCTACCGGACAAGAAGAGGCGATGGAGCGCGTCGTGCTGTGCACGCCCCATGTCGCGGAAGGCCCTCTGCTACCGGATGAAGGTCTGCTCTACTTGCGCAGGTCGCCGCGCGGACGCGGACTGGTCATGCGCGGCGCCTGCGAGGAGATCGAGATCAAACTCGATCCAAGCGGCACTCCGATTTCTCTGGTCCGCCGAACTCTTGATCAAGGCCGCATCCGCTTCCTCACGCGCTTTGAGTTCGGCACGACAGCCATGCGCATTGCCGTAGAGGCAGCCGCAGTGACCGAATTGCGCGAAATTCTCCCGCTGCTTGAGCGCGAGGACGTTGCCGAGGCACTCGCCCCTCCGGATTCTTCGTCATCCGAAACGGATGTCGAGGAGCTTGGAGCGCTCGACGCCGAAGAGACGCATGGCGAACCACCGGAAGACGACCTGGTCGAGGCCATAGCGGCCGCCCCCACTCCGACGGGCAACGTTGACGTTGGCCGTCTCTGGCAAGCCTTGATCGAAGCCGAAGGGGAGCTGGTCACCTACGGTCAGGTGTCCGAGGACAGCGGTTACGACCGTTCCGCCAGCAGGCACAAAGCCCACTTCGACCTGCTGAGCGGCTCCTTCGACTTCAACCGGAATGACCGGGTCTCGGTGGAACGGGAGGATCGGCACGGAAACTGGCGACCCGTCGGACATCTGGATCTCCAGAGATCCAAACCGGACTTCATCTTCATCGAGAGCTACCGCCCCTACCAGCGGGGATCGGCACCGCTGGTAGAGCAAGGTGAGGAACTCAGATTCCGCAGCTGGATGGAGCAAAAGAGCCTCGATCGCCGCCAAGCGGCCGTGAAGCGGATCGTTGGCCGGACGTCGCGGACGCGCGACCTGATTCAGGTTCTCGATCCCCGGACGGCGGCGAGCCCCCGCACGCTTTCGGAGCGCATTCCTCCTGAGCTACTGAAGGAGCAATACGGGCTTAACGACCAGCAAGCCGCAGCACTGTCAGCGGTGCTCGCCACCCGGCCGCTCGCCTTGAATCAGGGGCCGCCCGGTACAGGCAAAACCGTCTTCATCGCCGCGCTCGTCCATGCCGCGCTCACAAATGGGCTGGCACGCAACGTCCTCCTTGCCAGTCAGGCCCACGAAGCCGTAAACAATGCCGCTGAAGCAGTATTGAAGCTGTTCGCAAAGGCGGGGGATGCGCCCAGCATCCTGCGCGTGGGCAATGAAGGCGTGGCATCCGACCCGCTGCTGCCGTTCCACGTCGAGCGAGTCGAAAAACTGCAGAAGGATCGCTTTCGCGCTGAACTGCGCGAACGGCTCGCTGTGGCCGCCAGCTCCCTCGGCATCGATGAGGAGCTTGCCAGCGACCTCGCCCAGATCGAACACGCGATCCGGCCGGTGGCATCGCGCATTGCCGAACTCGATGGCGACGCTAAGAACACCGCGCGAGTGGCTGCGCTTCGCGAAACCGTCCGGCAACAACTTCTTCATCTGAACGTCGACACCGTGCTCGCCCTGGACGCACCGGCTGACAAGATCATCGCGGAAGTGGTGAACGCCTGCGTCAAGCGGCTTCCGCAAGGCGATCGGCCCAGTCCTGACAGGATCGCCCGCTATCAATCTGTCGCGGCGATCGCTCGCGACTTCATAGGCAGCGTGTCAACCGAGTACCGCAGTTTCGAGACGTTCCTCGCCGGAACCCGGCAAATCGTCGCTGGCACATGTGTCGGGCTCGGTCGATCTTCGCTTGGTTTGACGTCCACCCCCTTCGACCTCGTCATCGTCGACGAGGCTGCGCGCTGCACAGCCAGCGAACTTGCGGTACCGATCCAGGCAGGAAGCTGGATCGTCCTGGTCGGAGACCACGAGCAACTTCAGCCCCAGCATCCGGAATCGGTGGTCGAGGATGTCGCTAAACGATTGCGGATCAGCGAGGCAGAAGTGGCGCGTAGCGATTTCGAACGCGTTTTCGAAACCGCTTATGGCCAGGCTGCAGGCCACACGCTGCGCCGGCAGTATCGCATGCTGCCACCGATCGGCGAGATCGTTTCCAAATCCTTCTATGGCGGCAGGCTGGAGCACGGCCGAACGGAACCCGTGATCGACCCGGGCGCGCTGCCGCCCCGTCTCGCCGCCGCGGTCACGTGGATCGACACGGCGCCGCTGGGCGAACGCGCGAAGCAGGGCGACCCCAACCATCGAAAGAGCCTCAGCAACGCCGCCGAGGCCGACGCGATCGTGGCGACACTCAAACAATGGGGAGAGAGCGAGGAATTCCTGTCGTGGCTGGGACGGCAGACGGCGCATACGCACGCGATCGGCGTTATTTGCGCCTATTCCGCCCAAAGAGACCTCGTCCGGAAGAAGCTGGCACTCTCGCACGTTCACCAGGCCATCCGCGAAGCGCTAAAGGTCGACACCATCGACAGCTATCAAGGGAAGGAAAATCCGATCGTCATCGTCTCGCTCGTGCGAAACAACTGGACAGGCACCCGAGAGAACGGGACCGCGATGATCCGCCCAGGCTTCCTCGCCAAACCGAACCGCATAAATGTCGCAATGAGCCGAGCGATGGACCGCCTCGTGATCGTGGGCAGCCGCAGTCGCTGGGCTTCCGGTACTCCCATGGAGCGAATTACCCGTGCCTTTGCCGAATGTGTGGAAGCAGGGGACGGCCTGATCGTGGACGTCCATGAATTGCTGAAAGTCTCTGAGAATGGCGCTGCGGCGTCGGCAGGCGCGGCAGAAATGGAGATCGCGAAGTGAGCAAGGCGCCACGCAGCAAGCTCAGCATGAGTCCGCAGCGCGAGACGCTTGTCGACGATGACGAGGATGGCCCCCTCGTCCTGGGAATTCTGGACCTGTCGCTTCCCTGCCGACGGTTCGTCGTCGAGCACAAGGTCGCGGAGGTCGGCAAGATCTCCGTGACGGCGGAATTCCTGCTACGGTTCGTGAAGGCGTTGGGCAGTTGCACGGAAGAGGCCGTGCAATCATTCTTCGGCTACAGCCGCCGTGAGATGGCCTATGTCGTCGCCGAGGTCGAAGAAGCGGATTACGTCGACCGGACCGATGGACGGCTGACGCTCACCGCAAATGGCCTTGGTCTTTTCCAGCCTGGGAGCGACGATCCGCTCATTTTCGAGGTCGAACGCAAGACTGCGCGCATTGGCCTTGACCTCATCTCGCTTGCCCCGGCCGACACTAGGCCGCCAAGCGTGTTCGAATTGAATCTTCCAGAGCTCCCCCTCACCGATCCGGCTCAGGTCAGTTCCGCGACCGAGAAGGTGCCCACACAGTTCCGCCGACACTTTCGCGAACTGGCGCCCCGGATGGACGCGGTCGCGGCAGCCCGACGATCGCTCTATTCGATCGATGCGGTCAGTGCCGAGGAGCGCTTCACAAACGTGGTGCGCGTCAAGCTCGTTTCTTCCGGTATGAAGCCGATGCACGCCGAAATCGACCTGTCTGATTGGCGTTCGGATCACGAGCTGGCCGATCGGGAGGCCGTTGGCCGTTCCGTTCTTCAGGTCATCGAAAGGCTGGGGCGCTCGCGTCGCGAAGACGATGTCGACGCCTACCGGCTCTTGACCGAACTCGCGCCCGAGTATCTTCACGAATGGACGCGGCGCGATGGCCTGAGCATTCGGCGCTATTATCGCCATGCCTTTACCAGTCGCGGTGACGTGCGCGCGGATCGGCAGACGACACCGATCGTCGGCAGCCTGTTCACGCCCGACAATGCGCGTCGCCTGGTCGAGATTGCGAACAATGGCCTGCGCCGCGCGCAGCATCCCTCGCCCGCACTGTTCTGGGTGGTCCCCCAGGCTCCCATGTGGGGCTGCACGTCGATCATGGCCGAAGCCGTCGATCAACTGCGCGACCTCGTATCGCGCGCCGGCGATTTTCGTCAGGTGGAGGCAACGGCTCTGATCGCCGGAAAGCCGGAACCATGGATCAAGCATGCGTTCACAAGCTGGAGGGAAACCCAAAGCCCAGTTTTCCCGAGCGGATTCGAGATGCTGCTCGTCCCCGGCGGATTCGTCGCCGCCGTGGTCCATGCACCCGTCGGAGCACCCTCGGGAATCCCCGTGCCGCTCGGCTTCGCCAGCTTCGACCCCAGGACGGTAGAGCGAGCCATGGCCTTGCTCGCTCTTCAGGCTCCTCGCTTCGGACTCGGTGAAGCCCTCACGCGAGAACTTCATCAAACGGCGGCCGAACCCAACGCCTGAGATTGAACTAATCTCCGGTCTGAGCAGGATTGGAAGTCGTGCCACTGAGTAGGCGATCTTGGAAAGTAGGCCTCGTGGTTCTCGGGAAAAAGCGCCGATTGCTTGTCTTTTTAGCTGACCCCGTGATGTCCTTTCTTGCCGACTGCTGATGTTCGCCACTGGACCTGCGAACGGCGGCTAATTCCCGCGCCAGCCTCCTGCGAGAGAGCATTCATTGACTATTTCAAGCTTACATTGCTGTGCCGCGCGGCACAAAGCGCGGCACGTTTTGCAGGATAGGGTTTGACCCGGTTTCTTCGCCAATTGGGTAGAAAAGTTGCCTCACAGAGCAGCCGGCAATCCCGTCCATTGAATATTTAGAATATCTCGCTATATTCATATCCGTCATATCCAAGGAGATGATGATGGCCACCGCAACAGCTTCGGAATTCTCCGACGTCCGTATCAAACCTCTTACCGGCTCCGCGCGGGACGTGCGCGCGCGTCTGAAGGACAATGGCGGCCCCATCATCGCCTTTCAGCTGGAACATGCTGGAGAAGCGGCAGCCACGGCCTTCGCGGAGGCGGTGCGTCTGATCGCGCCGATGATCCTTCGCAACCTCGCGGACCGTGAGACCGCAACTCTCGAAAAGCTGGTCGACGCGCTCGTCCCCGCCGTTTCGCCGCCCGAACATCTGCTCACCCAGGCTCGTATGAACGCCGAAGCCCGCAAGGCTGTGCTGGAAAGCGCGGAATGGCTCACTGCGGCCAAATTGTCCGAAATCGCAGGGTTTACTGGGCAGAACTCGAGCGCCCAGCCAAATAAATGGAAGCGCGAAGGTAGAATTTTCGCGCTGCGCCACGGTGGCAATGATCTCTACCCAGCTTATGCGCTCGACCCGGAGGCGCAGTATCGTCCCGTGAAGAGCCTCGCGCCTATCCTCGAGGTGTTCGGCGACGAACTCGACTCCTGGGATATCGCGATCTGGTTTGCGTCCGCCAATGGTTTCCTGGGCGGCGCGCTTCCCAAGGATCTCCTCGTGAGCGATCCCGGACGCGTCCTGGCAGCGGCACAAGACGAGATTGCCGGCGTGCAGCATGGCTAAAGGCGCCAAGTCCGGCCCGACAGGCTCTCGGCCCGCCAAGGCTCCGACGCGGAAGAGGACGCTTGCTGCTCTTCCCGCCTCCCCTGTAGCCCCC
>JAEMRT010000223.1 GCA_016463225.1 Sphingopyxis sp.
GGGCGGGGGTAAGTCAACGCCAAAAGCTTCCGCCTTCGCCGGGCTTCCGCCTTCGCTAAAGCTTCGGCGGACAGGTCGGCGGGACGAGTCGGCGAGGCCATTTCGGCGCCGGATTTTCCCGTTTTGAAGACCAGACTCGCGGAGAGTCCCCTCACCCGCTACCACTCATTCCCGCTACCACTTTTAGATTTCCTTGGTAATCTACAATCCCGGCGAGTGTTTTGCGCCGCGTGTGATTCACGTTGGATATTTCCCGAGGGCGATTTGGCTTGGTATCAGTCTACTAATTTCGTCATTCCGTTCTCACCCTTCGCCAATGCTCAGCTAACCTTCCCCGTCATTGGCACAAAGCACTAGAAGGCCTGCATAGGCTTGTTGATGGAGACGAACAATTTTCAGCGGATAGGTGCTGCTAGCAACACAGAGGTCGGTCGCGACTTTGAAGCTGCTGCTCACATTTTTTTCGACAAGAGTGGCATCAAACTGACGCGCGGATTTCCGCTCCAGGTGGGATTTCAGGCAAAGAAAAATCACAATTTCGATTTTGGAAGCGAAGACCCGCCCATACTGGTGGAATGCAAATCATATACTTGGACCTCCGGCGGCAACTCCCCTAGCGCCAAGATCAGGGGATTGAATGAAGCGATGTTGTTGTTCAATGCTGCACCAGAACGGTATCGCAAAATTCTTCTCGTCCTCAAGCATCTTCATCAACGCAGACGCGTGAGCTTGGCGGCTCACTATATCAAAAATCATGCCCATCTCTTCCCGGCGAAGACCGAGGTTTGGGAGTTCGATCTAGACGGCTCGCGAGCCGAGCGGCTCTACTAAATCTAAACAATCGCAAGGTCTGCCACAGCGCCCAGTCGCAAGAGCAATGCTAGGGGAGACAATTTGCACGAGCTGGGGAGGTTTGTATGGGAATGCCAAACGAGCCGTACTACACGCTTATAGTCGAGTCATACTATGAATCCGGCTCTGGACTGCACGGTGATGTTCATGTGCGCTGTGTCAAGGGCCAGCAGTTCGCCCAATCGCTTCGCATACGATCTCCGAAAGAAATGCGACGGAAATACCCGGTCGGTACTCGCTTTCGCATCTACGCCAAACTTACGGACAAGGAAGGCGGTAGCCCGTTCCTGCACACGCATCACAGCTGGCCATACGACGTGCTGACAAGCTAGAGCGCGCCGACTATGCGGCAGGAAAGTCGAGGTGTGGATCCAGCACTGCCTATTGAAGCAAACGAGCCCGTAGGATGGGTAGCGCTCTGCGAAACCCATCGCGCTTCACATCAGGTGGTATCGATGCGTTTCGCTTCGCTCTACCCATCCCACGATCTTCGGCAAACTACGCCTCTTCGTTGAAATGTGCGCCGCAGGAGCAGGAGGGCTAAAGTGGCGGGGCTAGCATTACAAGGTCGATTGACGGAACACGGACTCGCACGTGCGCTAGGGCGTCAAGATGTCAGTCCTCGACTGCTCAAGGAGCGGTCGCCTGAGCAGGTAGCCAGGATGATTGAGAGACAACGGCTGGGACGTGGCATCTCAAAGAAGGCAAAAAAGGCAAGGAAAAAGGCTGACGGCGTTGTTAGGCACGCGAGGAAGGCCAAGACAAAGTCAGTTGGACGGTCCGTCACCCTTTCGGTTCGAACAAGCTATTGGACGCGCGTCAATCGAGAAGTCCATCTGCTGATCTGCACTGACGACGAAAAATACGAAAAGCTTCGCAAATATGTTGGCAAGGAAAGCAAGCCAACGCAGTTCGCTATCGTAACCAGCATAGCGGCAACTATCGGTGCTTACATAGGCGTGGCGGCCTCGGTCATCGCACCACTCGTTACGCTAGCTTTGATGGCGGTCTTGCAGGTCGGCAAGAATGCATGGTGCGCGGGTCAGGCGTAGGAGCAGAAATGGCTAAGAGGACGCGTCGGAAGCCTCAGGTCTTTCTATTGATCGATACATGCGTTTGGCTCGATCTAGCTAAAGACTATAGCCAGCGCTCGTTGCTTTCGGCTTTGGAAGAGTTGGTCCGGATGGGGCAAGTATCGCTTGTTGTGCCGGTCGTTGTTACTGAGGAGTTCGAGCGCAGTAAGGAACGGATCATCGAAGAGAGCGGTCGAAGCATTGGCAGCACTCTTCGTCGCGCCAAAGAAATGCTTTCCAAGCTGGGAGACGAAAAGGACAAAACTGAGGCTATTCGCCAGCTCAATGAGATAGACCAGCAATCAATAAACTACCGCGATGCAGCGGCAGAAGGCGTGAAGCGCATTGAAAAGCTGTTCAAGCGGTCAGTCCAAATCAAAGCCGCATCGGAGTTCAAGCTCGCGGCAGCGGAACGGGCCATAAAGAACAAAGCGCCATTCCACCGCCAGCGCAACAGCATGAACGACGCCCTGCTCATTGAGATATATGGGGCGCTCCAGAAGGGACGCGGCGGCCAATTCGTATTCGTCACACACAACATCAAAGACTTCAGCAACATGGGAGTCGATGAGCTAAAGCCCCATCCGGACATTGCAAAGTTCTTCTCTAGCAAGTCTCACTACTTCACCAAGCTAGGAGACGCACTGAACAAGTTCAGGCCGGATGAGTTCAATGACATCATGATTGAGCAAACCTGGTTCGACCCGCCACGGCGCTATGTCGAAATTCAAGAAGCTGTCAGTAAGCTGCTTGACCAGGTTTGGTACAACCGGCATCAAGTGTGGTTGGAGAAGGTGGCTTCAGGTGAAGCCGTGATCATCGAGGATGGTGAGGAGCGCGGAAAAGACCCATTCGGGCTGCGGACACACCGGAGCGTCTATGAAGGGGCTCGGAAAGCAGCAAAGCGTGTCGAGCAAAGGTACGGCTTAGATGAGCTTGGTCCTTGGGATGATTTCGAGTGGGGGATGATCAACGGGAAGCTTTCAGCTCTACGCTGGGTGCTCGGCGACGAGTGGGACATGCTCGACACGTGATGAAGGCCTTTGCATGGTAGTGCTTTCTTGTTTCTCTGTGATGAACTGCAGGGTGTCACACTCAGTCCAATAACGACGAGAGTGACATCGGATGGTCGACCTCTGCAGTGATGCACGCGAGCCGAGTTCTGGTAGATCAGCAAATCTCATCAGAAGCGCGGGGTGCTGTTTCACCGCCCTGTCAACCCCTCTTCACAAAAATATTCCCCTTTGCCGAATTTCGGAAATATCGTATATGTCGCCCATCCCGGCTCATCCTTGAGGGGCGATCGTGAGGTCGTCATGTTCGCGAG
>JAEMRT010000224.1 GCA_016463225.1 Sphingopyxis sp.
CCTTCATGGTCCAGACTATCATAGTCTCTGGGCCACTCAGCGGGGGGCAGATCACGGGTTCGCTAATCGAATTCCAGATCAGCAGCTTCCGCGAACAAGCGTCAAGATAGCTATCGTTTGTTTGACAGGCCGCCAACTAGTGATCGAAAGCAGCTCGCCAAAGTTGCTTAGATGCGCGCCCCTTTTGCTGATCGTGACACAGTCCCGCTGAGGGACACTTTAATACTCCGAATCATCCCCCCACCGTCCCCTGCGATGTTCATTGAGGACAGGGAAAAAAATACCTTCCTCATCAACATAGCCGACAATGATTTCGTAAGCGGGATACCTATCAAGAAGACTATTTAGTCGCGTACTCACTCGCTCTCCTCCATCGGACGCCAGAATCTTGTCCAACTCGTCATGGTCGGTCACGAGTACAATGCTGAGGCGAGCCATTCTCCCTTCGTTAACTTCAAGATACCCGCGCAGCATCGCGTTGATGACCGCTGGCGACAGGAGCATCTGCGACATGGATCGTACGAATTTCACTTCGTAGCCGTGCAGCCCGGCTTCTGTATCTACCGAGAAATCTGGAAACCCCCGGTTTGCTTCAACTTCGCCGAATCGGCGCGAGAGCCAATTCTGAACTACAGTTTCAGCAGTTGCGAAATTCGTCGTCATGCTGCTGGCCATTTGCCTCCCGTCGGGGAGCGTTCTATGGGATCTGAACCCGATAGCATCTACCGGTTTGAGTCTTGCAACTTCTTTAAGTTCAGTCACGGAGGCTTCGGAGACCTTCGCTTCTGTAAACCGCTTTGCATTTTCTAAAAACTGAACAGACGAATACATCCAGAACAGCTCGACACCCGCCTCTTTCCGAATCTCTCTCGCGAGTTCGGGACGCGGGCCAATAGTTTTTCCACGTTCTCGCCACCACCAATCCTCCTTTCGGTCAGAGGTGACAAACAAGACTACCTTTTTTGCATCATCCTTTGCATAGCGCATCAGCTGTCGCCAAAGAATTAGATCGCCGAACTTACGTTGATAGACCAATCCATCATGGTGAAAGAACGCCTCGTTCGGGTTTTTCTCCTTACCTGCATCAGCGAAGCCCGGTGGTATCTTATTATCATAGCGGTTTTGGCCGTTTTCCGTCAGACTATCGAATTCTGCCTGATCTTCGGGAGGTGCCCCAATCCTGCCTGCGAGTAGCACATCCAACTTGTCACGGATTGGATCGCTCACGGCGATATCTAGCTGCGCCTTATGAACAGACTCGATAGCCTCAATTAGCTTATCGTTAGCGGCTTTTAGGCCATCGAGGAGAGGCTGTGACTCAAGGCCAAGACCCCGTTTATCTATCTGCAACGCAGTTACTCGGTCGCCGATGCTCTCAAACAGTTCGTTAGCTTCCGACAGTCCATCTTCCGTCGCCTTGCGTTCGGAAGCGATAACCGAAAGTCGGCGCCGCTGAAACTCAAGTGCAACTTGGTATGGAACCCAGATTCTATCCTTAAGCAGATCAAGAACGGCAATTAGTTCGTCGCGTGCAGAAGCAGGAAGCCTATACATGTCCAGAAGAACATTCGTATCGAGGACAATAAGACCTTCATGCCATAGGCGCTCATATTCTTCTTCTGTCGGAGCATAATATCCAACGAACTCTGGCCTCATAGACCGTCCCCAAAAATAAACTAGCACCCACGCTTCATATCAATTGGTAATGAGCAAGACGGCGCTTCATACGCTATTTGCGCCCCGTTTGCACAGCTGTTCGGGCCTGGTCAAGATTTCTGAGCGGCACCACAGTTAGTTTGGAGCTGCCAAGGGTCTCCGCCGCGAAGCGGTCAAAATGGGCGCTTATAAGGAATTCACATGGCACTGCCGGGCGCTAAGGAATTGGTACTTTTGGCTGCCATTGCACCCGGAATAATAGGCTTCTGGACGATCCTCAGCGCTTGGGAACGGCAAAAGGAGGGCGCGTTGCTGATCGTCCACTTTGACCGGACCAATGGTAGCTTACAACAGAATAGGACATTCGCGGAAGAAGTTGCGGACGATCAAGTCTAATCGCGAAACATCGCCAATCTAACAGTAGCCGTTCCCTAATCCCGCTCTGAACCCAAAATGCCACTATCTGCGATCACCGCACCGCCTGTTCAAGCCGACGGCTTGTCCCGATACAGCGCCGGGAACATCGCCTTGAACGCGGCCAGCTTGGGCGCGTCCCAGCGCAATATGTAGGGATGACGCGGGTTCTTCGTCATGAAATCCTGATGATAGGCGTCAGCGTCCTGAAAGCCGCTGAAGCGCTCCACCTTGGTCACCACCGGGTCGCGCCACAGGCCTGCCTTGCTGAGCTGCGCCAGATAGGCCGTCGCTGCCTTGCCCTGCTCGGCGTTCAGCGGGAACAGCGCGCTGCGATATTGGGTGCCATGGTCTGGTCCCTGATAGTTGAGCGTCGTGGGATCGGCGATGACGGAGAAGAAGATGCGCAGCAGCGTCGCGTAGCTGACCTGCTTGGGGTCGTAGGTGACGCGGACGGCTTCGGCAAAGCCGGTGTCGCCGCCGCTGACCATGTCATAATCGACGCGGCGGTTGGCCGGGCCACCGGCAAAGCCGGACTTGACCAGATGGACGCCCTTCACATGGGAAAAGACGCCCTCCACACCCCAATAACAGCCGCCAGCGAACACAGCGGTTTCCAGCTTGCGGGTGGGCGCGGCGTCGATGGTGGCGACGGGGGCCAGGACCGGGCGCTCGGCGCGCACCGGGGATGCGACGACCAGCGCCGCGAATATGGCGAGGCTGATGCCGTCAGAGCGCCGCATGATTGGTGCTGGTCGCGGCGATCGCCGGGGAGTTGAGGATCGGCTGTTCATCGGGCTGGAGCAGTACCATGCCGACGGCACCGATCGCAAACCCGCCCAGAAAGCGCAGGAACAATTCGGATTTCAAAAACGCCATCATGGCCTGTGCCTTTCTTATTCTTTGGTTTCGGCGGTTCAGGCCGATCGGTTACACTCTGCTGTCTTGCCCCTTGCTGAACATCGCGCCGCACGGGTGCGGCTTTCGACCAAGCCAAGGAACAGAACGACGAACGGGGTGTCGCCTTAAATCAGTTTCACTATGCAACGTGCATATAGAGCCTCCCGCGCTGTCTGCAAGACGGCGCGGGTGGAAAAGGACCGTTTCTGTTTGTGTGGGAATGGGGGGCGTTGGCGTCTGGACGCCCCGCCCCACCCCCACAGGCTTCGCCAGCGG
>JAEMRT010000132.1 GCA_016463225.1 Sphingopyxis sp.
GGGGGTCCCTTTTGCGCGCCGATAGGGGGTCCCGTTTGCACGCCGATTGACAGCCCGATTATGAGGCGGCGCTGAAGCAGGCCGGGATACGCTACAAAGCCTATATCTATGATGGCGCAGAGCATGGCTTCAACAACGACACCACGCCGCGCTTCGACAAGGCGGCGGCGGACCTGGCCTGGGCGCGGACTTTGGCGCTGTTCCGGCAGACGATTGGCTGACCCAGGGCTGTCCCGCCCGATAAGGCGGGACAGCCGTTTACGTGTCAGGCCATCAGCGCCTTGACCGTTTCGACCACCTGATCGGGCGAGACGATATAGGCGTCCTCCAGCACCTTGGCGAAAGGCACAGGCGAGTAAGGCGCGCCGAGGCGACGGACCGGTGCCTTCAACTGGCCGAACAATTCTTCGCTGATAGTCGATGCGATTTCGCCGCCGGGGCCGAAATGGCGCACCGCTTCATGGGCGATGACGGCGCGGCCCGTCTTGGTGACCGAGGCCAGCACGGCTTCCTTGTCCCAGGGCGACACCGTGCGCAGGTCGATCAGTTCGACCGAGATGCCCGCTTCCGCCAGCGGAGCCAGCGCCTGCTGGCAGCGAATGACCTGCGAGGACCAGGAGATGATGGTGACGTCACTGCCTTCCTGCACCACCCGCGCCTTGCCCAAGGGGATGGGGGCGAGATCGTCTGGGACGTCGGCCGGGATGAACAGTGAGCCTGCGGATTCGATGAAGATACAGGGGTCCGGGTCCTGAATGCAGGACAGCAGAAGCCCCTTATAATCCACCGGATTGGAGGGCGCGACCACCTTGATCCCCGCCGTGTGCGCGAACCAGCCTTCCAGATGGTCGGCATGTTGGCCCGCCGTCTGCCAGCCTGCGCCGGTAAGGGTGCGGATGGTGATCGGCACGGTGCTTTGCCCGCCCGACATGAAGCGCAGCTTGGCGGCATGGTTGAAGATCATGTCCATGGCGACGGCGGTGAAGTTCATGAGCATGATTTCGGCGACCGGCTTGTAGCCACTAAGCGCTGCGCCGATGGCGGCACCGATGATCGCCTGTTCCGAAATCGGGGTCGATTTGACCCGGTCATCGCCAAATTTGGTCGACAGGCCAGCCGTCGCGCCGGTGACGCCGCCACCTTCGCGATCGGCGATATCCTCACCTAGCACGATCACCTTGTCATCTTCAGCCATCGCCTGATGCAGCGCCGCGTTGACGGCCTGAAGGCTGTTCATCTTCTTCGCGCTCATGCCGGGATCTCCTGCGCAAAAACATCGCGGCGGAGTTCGTCCACCGATGGCAAGGGGCTGGCGAGACCGAATTCTTGTGCGTCCTCAATCTCGGCTTCGATGGTGGCCTGCATCGCGGCGAGCGACTCCTCGGTTGCGTGGCCCTGTTCGACCAGCCAGGTCTTGAAGGCGGGCAGCGGATCCTTGGCGATCGCCGCCGCTTTCTCTTCCTTGGTCATATATTTGTCGTCGTCGCCCAGCACATGGCCATGGAAGCGGAAGGTCTTGCACTCCAGCAGCGTCGGCCCCTCGCCTTCACGGGCGCGGGTGATCGCTTCATGTGCGGCGGCGAACATCGCCAGCGGGTCATTGCCATCGACGGTGTGGCCCGGCATCCCGTAGCCGATCGCGCGCTTGGCGATGAAGTCGACCGATGTGCCATTTTCGTAGCGCGTATGTTCGGCAAAACCATTATTCTGGCACACGAAAATCACCGGCAGCTTCCACACCGACGCCAGATTGAGCGATTCATGGAAGGCACCGATATTGGATGCGCCATCGCCGAAATAGGCGATGGTGACGCGCTTGGAGCCATCCAGCTTGGCCGCCCAGGCCAGACCGTTGGCGATCGGCATGGAGGAGCCGACAATGCCGGTCGTGACCATCACGCCGCTTTCGGGGTGGGTAAGGTGCATCGGTCCGCCCTTCCCCTTGCATGTGCCATCGACCCGGCCCGCAATTTCCGCCCAGAGCGGGCGCAGCGGCATGTCTTTCGCCACCATGTCGTGGATGCCGCGATAGATGGTGCAGATCTTGTCATCGTCGGTCATCAGCGATGACAGGGTGGCGGGGATCACTTCCTGCCCACGCGCCGAATAATAAGGCATGACCAGCCGCCCAAGGCGAATGGTCTTGCGGATGGCGTCGTCGTTGCGCTCGATACGGATCATGCGCCGGTAGATATCTACCAGCTGGTCCGGGGTAGGCGCCGGGGCGTTGCTCAGCTCTGCCATGATGTCCTCAAGATGGCCAATGGGATGCCTCCTTGAATTGGCGCTCAGGGGCAATTGGTCAACTCGCCGGGGCGATATGTGGGCGGTGCCTTGCAATGGCCGGGTGGCTGCCCAAACTGGGATGATGGAGAAGGACGCGCATGACCGACAAAAGTGATAGCATCAGGCAGGCAACCGAGCGGGTGTTGCAACTGGAAGGCGAGCTGGAGGCCGAGGGCGCGGCATCAACGCAGGGCGACGAACTGGCCCTTGCCCGCGCCATGCTGCACCAGTGGGTCGACAGCGTGGTCGCGGTCGTCTCCTCGCCCGGCGTTGGCCGCGTGTCGTTGATCCACGACGATGGAACCGAATCGCGGATATCTTCACCCGGCCTGCCGTTTCGCCTGTCCCGTCCGGCGCGATTCGACAGCTAGCGGGACGAGAAACTGGCCCCGTCAAAATGATCGAGCGGGGTCAGTGGCGCGGCGGTGAAGTCGATCACCTTGCCGACGCGCACGGCCTTGGCCGCATTGTCGGGCTGGAAGGTAAAGCAGTTGGGTGGCACCCGGCTGGCGGTGGATTGCCGCTCCATCGGAATCAGCCGACCATTGGCCAGGATCGCGCCCCATTGCAGCAATTTGGCGGCTTCGCGTTGCCGGCCATCCAGCCCCTCGATCCAGTCGCGCAGCTTCATGATCGACAGGCCAGCAATGGCGGCAGGGGCTTCCATCACATGGTTGCGATGGGCGACCTGTAGCGAGGCCACGCCGTTGCGGCGGATTTCGGCAATCGCCATCCCATCGACGGGATCGCAGGTGACGATGTCATAGAGGGTGGGGTGGGTATCGGTTATATGGGCCGCCGCCAGCACGGTCAGGTCGTGGAGATGGGTGCAGTTGGCTTTCTTTTCGCCGCGTGCGGCGACATCGGCCAATGCGACGCCGTTGAAGGTTGCCGCCAGCACTGCGGGCGCGCCGGGACAGGTGGTCCATGGCACGCGCTCCATGACGGATTCGACGCCGGTAATGACCGCGCCGTCATGGCGCAGGGTAACCGCCATGCAGTGATAATCATCCTCCAGCGCCGCAATCACCTGTCCCGGCGAGGGCGTGACGCGCAGGCGCCGCCGGAAGCCGGGCAGCGCGTCGAGCGTCGCGCTGTCCATCATGCTCAGTCCTTGGCCAGCAGCAAAGCCGCCGCCATGGGACCGCCGCCTGATGTCGCGATGGCGACGCGGGGATCACCGCCAATCTGGCGTGCGCCGCCCTGCCCGCGCAACTGGACGACGGCTTCATAGGCGAAGCCAAAACCATGGAGACGACCCCAGCCAAGCTGACCGCCGCCGGTGTTCATCGGCAATGCGCCGTCGCGGGCGATGCGGGTGCCGCCTTCCAGAAACTGGCCGCCCTCGCCCACGTCGCAAAAGCCCAGCCCTTCGAGCCAGGTGATCGGCTGGAAGGCGAAACCATCATAGAGCTGGACGGTATCGACGTCCTTGACCGTATAATCGGTGTGGCGCCACAGGTCTCGGCCGGTGGGATAGGCACCCGCCCATTCGGCCTGGTCCCAGCTATAGCGTTCGACCGATCCGGCGCTGGCGGCGATGCGGATGGGCGTGGCTTTCACATCCCCCAACGCCTCGCCCGCCGACACGATCACGACAGTCGAGGCATCGGTAAAGCGGTCGCAATCATAGAGGCAGAAGGGCGTGCTGATCATCCGCGCGGACATGTAATCGTCCATCGTCAGGGGCTTCTTGACCAGCGCGCGCGGGTTGATGGCCGCATTGGCATGGTCGTTGAGCGCCACTTGCGCCAGTTGTTCGCGGGTCAGGCCGTAGCGCTTCATGTGGCGCATCGCGAATTGCGCGGTCCAGTTCGCGGCCGAGAAAGCGCCGAAAGGCGACACCCATTGGGAGTTGCCCGACACATCCTTGCGCCGTTCCATCGGCGGGAATTCTTCCGGGCGGGCCAGGGCTGCCGCTTCATAGACGGTACGGAAGCAGATAACATGGCGGACCAGCCCCGCTTTCACCGCATTGGCGGCTTCGATAATCGCGCCCAATTGCGCAGTCGATTCCGCTGCGCCGATATGCCAGCGGGTTTTCAGGCCGAGCACCTCGATCAGATCGTCCGAACTGACGGGGGAAAAGCCCAGAAAACTCGGCATCTTGCCGGGATAAGTGGCGACGCCGTCAATCTGGTCGAGGGTCAGGCCAGCGTCGGCAATGGCTTCGCGCACCGCATCGACCGTCAGCAACAGGGGCGAACGGGTCAGGCGGACGCCGACGTCGGACATGCCGATGCCGGTGATATAGGCTTCGGGTTGCGCCATGATCAGGCGACCTTTTCAAACAAGGGGAACCAGATTCCGTCCTGTTCCTCGAACAGCACCTCCACCCGATCGCCTATGTCCACCGCATCGACCGGACTGCCAATGATATTGGTGGTCAGATAGACGCCCGGCGCATCGTCCAGCTTCACCCGCGCGATGACGAAGGGGACGTCCATATCCTTGGCCCAGGCTTGATGATTGACGGTGTAGGTGTCGATCGTGCCGGTCCCCGTCACGGCATGGGGGGCGACATTTTCAGACTGGCAATGGCGGCATATCTCGCGCGGCGGATGGGTATATTGGCCGCAATCGCCGCAGCGGGTGATATGCAATTTCCCGTCCGCGCCACCCGTCCAGAAAGCGCGGTTTTCCCGGTCGAGGCGCGGACGGGAGCGTTGCCAGGCCATGGGTCAGACGTCCCAGACCAGATGCAGGCTTTCAATGCCGATGACATGACCGCCATGGAACACCGTCGGCTGATCGGGATCGAGCCGGAATTCGGGCATCCGCGCCAGCATCTCCTCATAGAGTACCTGCAATTCCACGCGGGCAAGGTGCGACCCAAGGCAGCGATGCGGGCCGACGCCAAAGGCGATATGGACGTTATTTTCGCGATCGAGGTCATAGACGTCGGGCTGCGGAAATTCCTTCGCATCCAGATCGGCAGCGGGCAGGAAGAGTTTGAGCCAGTCGCCCGGCATCAATGTCGCACCGGCAAGCTGCGCTTCCTTCTTCACGATCCGCATCGGCACGGTGAAGGTGTAGCGCCGCAGCATCTCTTCGGCGGCTTCGGCGATCAGCTTTGGATTTTCGCGCAGCTTGTGTTGCAGCGGCAGGTCGGTGGCCAGGCCGCGCATGGCCAGCCCCATGCCGTTCATCACCGTGTCCAGCCCAGCGATGAACAGCAGCACCCCGTAATTTTCCATGTCGGCCAGCGTGGTCGGTTGACCGTCAATTTCCAGCTTCCACAGCATCGAGAGGATGTCATCGCGCGGATTGTCGCGCCGGTCCAGCACAGTGTCGCGCATGGCCGCCGCGATCTTTTGCAAGCGGCGCATCGAGCCTTCGCGATCACTGTCGATCGCCTCCATATGCTCCTTCACGATGGCGCGATATTCGGGCAGCCGGTCGAGCGGCAGGCCGAGCATTTTGAGGAACACCTGCACCGGCAACGGTTCGGCGACGGCGGCCATATATTCGCAACGGCCAGCGGGCTTCATCTCCTCGATCAGGGCAGCGGCCAGCTCACGGATGCTGTCGCGCAACGCGGCGATCGTCTTGGGCGAGAATACTTTTTGCAGCGGCTGGCGATATTTGGTGTGTTCGGGCGGATCGAGCGTGATCGGAATCGGCTGCGGGATGTGCGGCGCGCCGGGCGGCAGCGAGGCGAGCAGTGCCTTCATCCTGTCCTGCGGCACAAATTCGCTGGAATAGGTTTCGGTGTCGCGCGAGGCTTCATGATTGGCTGCATGGGTCAGCGCAACCCAGCCGCCGCCATTACGCGGGGTCCAGAATACCGGCGGCGCGCTGTGCAGCAGGTCGAGAATGCGGGCGTGCGGATCGGCCAGCAGGCCGGGATCAGCATGGATATCGAAATCAAAGACCAGCGCGTCCGGCACATGGACGGGCTTGGGGGCGGCGGGGCTTAGGGCGGCGTGGACCATGTGAATCTCCGGCAATCCTGCATCTTGTTACAACCGGTGTCGCGCGCAGCGCCGCCAAAGGCAAATGTCGGTCTCGCATCGACCCATGATACCGCACCGACGATAGACGCGCTCGCAGTGCCGCCGCCGTATCGTGGCGGCGATTGAGCGGATGGCCATGTTGATCGACACATCTTTCTCCTTTCTAAGGACAGCAAGCTTTGCGGGAGAGACCCCATGAAAATTCGTATCGAAAGGGCCGGTTGCGTGGGCAATGCCCGCTGCGCCGCTGTGTCGGAAACCCTCTATCCGCTCGATGACGATGGCTACATCGACACCGAAGGTTTCGACGTGCCGGAGGGCGAGGAGCGCGCCGCAAAAAATGGCGCGCGGGCCTGCCCGGAGCGGATCATCTTTGTCGAGGAAGATGATGGCAGCATCAGCTGGCCCCCAGCGGCCAAAGCCTGACAACAGAGACTGGAGAGCCGAAAATGAGCGACCTATTGGGCTATAAGGGCAAGCGCGTCATCGTGAGCGGCTGCTTTTCTGGTATGGGGGAGGCAACGGCAAAGCTGTTGCTGGAGCTGGGCGCAGAGGTGCATGGGCTGGATTATAAGGACAGCGCATTGCCGCTTGCCTCCTTCCACAATGTCGACCTGCGCGATCCCGCCTCCATCGACGCGGCGGTCGCGGGCATCGGCGGCAAGGTGGACGCGCTGTTCAACTGCGCGGGCCTGCCGCAATCCTTCCCCGCGATGGACGTGATGAAGGTCAATTTCATCGGCCTGCGACATCTGACGCAGCAGGTGCTGCCGCTGATGGGGCCGGGCGGGGCGATCGCCAGCATTGCATCCACGGGCGGATTGGGCTGGAGCCGCCGGATTCCCACCAATATGGAATTTGTGACGACCAAGGGCTTTGACGAAGCGGTAGCCTGGTGCGACGCCAACATGGACACAGTCAAGGAAGGCTACAGCTTCTCCAAGGAGAATGTGATCGTGTGGACCCAGTATATGGGCGCGCACCTGATCAAGCAGGGCATCCGCATCAACTGCACCCTGCCCTCCCCGACCCAGACGCCGATGATGGCCGCATTCGAGGCGACGTCGGGCAAGGAGGTCGTCGCAGCGGCGGCTGAACCGATGGGTCGCTATTCGACGCCGGAGGAACAGGCCGCCGGGCTGGTGCTGATCAACAGTGATCTGGCCAGCATCGTCAATGGCGTGGTGTTGCCGGTCGATGGCGGCTTCATGGGCGGGGTCGCCACCGGACAGGTCGACCTGAGCGTCATGATGCGCCGTTCCGCGCCAGCGCAATAACCCCCGGAGCCTAGCCCCATGAATTTCGACCTGACCGACGACCAGGAAATGATGCGCGACATGTTCGCGCGTTTTCTGGATGAACATAGCAGCATGGCCCGCGTGCGTGAGGCCGCGCCGTCGGGGTTCGACCCTGCGCTGTGGTCGGGGCTGGCCGAACTGGGGGCGCTGTCGATCCGCGTGCCGGAGGAAGCGGGCGGGCTGGGCCTTGGCCTGTTCGATGCTGCGATCCTGATGGAGGAAGCTGGCCGGACGCTGGCGTCGGGGCCGATGGCCGAGACTTTGGTGACCGCGCGCCTGCTGGCACAACTGGGCGGTGACGTCGGTGCAACGCTGTTGGCACAGGTCGTTAGCGGCGAGGCGGTTGCCAGTCTGGCGTTCCACGATGTGGCGGTCGAACCGGTCCAATGGATCGGCGGCGGACAAGTGGTGCAGGCCGTGATCGCGCGCATGGGCGAGGAGATCGTCCTGATCAGTGTGCCTGATACGGGGCGGATCGCGGAGGATAATCTGGCCTCCACGCCGATAGCGGAGATCGACCTGCTGGCGCACCCGCGCGTGACGCTGGCGTCGGGTGCAGAAGCGCTGGCAACCTTTGCCGCCGGGGTCGAGGAATGGAAGCTGCTGATCGCCGCGGGCCTCGCCGGGATCGGGCGCGAAGCGTTGAAACTCGCGGCAGCCTATGCCTGCGAGCGCAAGCAGTTCGACCAGTATATCGGCCAGTTTCAGGCCATTTCTCATCCGCTCGCCGATCTGCTCTGCGATGTCGATGGCGGCAAGTTTCTGGTGTGGAAGGCGATCCGCGATCTGGCCGATGGTGCGCCGCAAGCGGGCGCTGCAATCAGCATCGCGGCATGGTGGAACAGCGATGCGGCAAGCCGCGCGGTGGGCCAAGCGCTGCACACGTTCGGCGGCTATGGCCTGACCACCGAATATGATATTTTCCTGTTCAACCTGCGGGCCAAGGCTTGGCCGCTGGTGCTGGGCGATCCGCAAGCTTTGATCGCCGAGGCCGGTAGACGCCTTTACGGCGGAGAAGCCGCCGCCCTGCCCGACGCGGGCGCGATGCCGGTCGATTTCGATCTGGGCGAGGATGCACGGGCGATCACGCAGGAGATCGAGGCCTTTTTCGCAGCGAACGTCACGCCGGACATGCGCGAGACATTCCACTATAGCTGGGAGGGCTATAGCCCCGAACTCAACCGCAAGCTGGCAGAGCAGAATCTCCTCTATCTGGGCCTGCCCAAGGATGTCGGCGGGCGTGGCCTGTCCGCCTATGAAAAGACCGCCGCGATGGATGCGTTCGAGGTGCAGGGCTATAACAACCCTGCCGCGGGTGTGACTCAGATGGTGGCGCTGATCATCCACCGGTTCGGCAGCGAGGAACTGAAAGCGGCGGTCCTGCCGGAAATCATGCGCGGCGAGGTGATCTGTTCGCTGGGCTATTCCGAGCCGGGTTCCGGGTCCGACGTGTTCGCAGCGCAATGCCGCGCCACCCAGGAGCCCGACGGCAGCTGGCGGATCGACGGCACCAAGATGTTCACCAGCGGGGCGAACCTGTCCACCTATGTGCTGATGCTGTGCCGGACGAATACGGAAGTCGCCAAGCATAAAGGGCTGACCATGTTCATCGTGCCGTTGAAGGCCGATGGCGTGACGATCCAGCCGGTCTACACATTTCAGGACGAGCGCACCAACATCACCTTCTATGACGGGGTGCGCATCCCCGACAGTTGGCGGCTGGGCGAGATTGATGGCGGCGTGCGCACGATGAGCGCGAGCCTTGAACTGGAGCATGGCGGCGGCTTTGCCAAATATCAGCGCGCCATGCTGCACGCGGCCGAAACGCTGTGCCGGGAGATACGCCACAAGGGCAGGCCACTGATCGAGGATGAGGGCGCGCAGGCGCGGCTGGCGCGCACCGCCGCCAATCTGTGGGTGTCGGAACTGATCGCCTTCCGCGCCAATTGGGCGAGCATGGAGAAGAAGCCAAACCTGGCCTATGGTCCGATGGCCAAGATGTTCAGCTCCGAAAAATTCCAGAGCGATGCCCGCGACCTGCTGGACCTGACGGCGCCGCTTTCGCTGTCCAAGCGCAAGGGCGCGGCGGCGGAGATCAACATGTTCTACCGCCATGCCCAGGGCGCGACCATTTATGGCGGGACAAGCGAGGTCCATCGTTCCATGATCGCCGAGCGTGCGCTAGGCCTGCCGCGCACCCGCGCCTGAGGATGATGATATGAGCGACGCCCCGCATCTGTTGAGCGAGGATCAGGACGGCATCCTGATCGTGACGCTGAACCGGCCCGACAAGCTGAATGCGCTGTCGGCGCAGACGATGGCGCTGTTCGAGCAGGCGCTGTTGCGGTTCCGCGATACGCCGGAACTGCGGGTCATGCTGATCCGGGCGACCGGGCGCTATTTCTGTTCGGGCGCAGACCTCAAAAGCGGGGACGCGCCCGCCTATCCGCGCACGCCATCGGGCATTCGCGAGAACCACCGGCTCAACCTCAACGGGATGCAGCGCATCTATGACGAGATGGAGCATATCGAAAAGCCGATCGTCAGCGCCATTCATGCGACCTGTGTGGGCGGCGGGCTGGAAATGGCGCTGTCATGCGATTTCCGGCTGGCGGCGAAGAGCGCGGCGTTCTCCTTCCCCGAAGGCCTGTTCGGCGTGCTGCCCGCGTCCAATGGCGTCAGTCGCCTGACGCGCATCTGCGGGCCGCATTGGGCGCGCTGGCTGATCATGGGCAACCAGCGCGCTGACGCCGACCGTGCGCTCATCATGGGGCTGGTGCATGACGTGCTGCCCGACGAGGGGTTTGACGAGGCAGCACTGAATTTCTGTCGTCACCTGACCAAGCAGAATGCCGAACAGATGGGCGCGGCCAAGATCGCGATCGAGCTGGCGGCGGAAGTCGGACCGTCCATGGGCCGCCATGTCGAGCGGATGGCCAATAGCGCGCTGATGCTGAACCCGGCCTATCTGGAAGGGATGGAGCGCTATCTGAAGGGTGTTGGCGGCAGGAAGGATTAGGACGACGCGGCGAGCGTCCGGTAATCGCGAATACCCAGTTCCAGCAGCCGCGCTTCGGCGCGCAGCAAATGGGTGCTGCCGAGCGGGTTGGGCGCGTGCAACGTGTTTTGCAGGGCAACGTCGGTCGTCACCGTGACGATACGTTCCAGCCCCGTCATCAGCGCGGTCGCCATGCTGAATACCGGCGATTGCGGCTGCGCCAGTTCGCCGTCCATCTGTTCGACCATCAGCCGCATGACCGGCTGGGCCGCGCGGACACGATGCATCATCATCCGCTCATTCTGCGCGTCGGCCATGCGGTTACGCAAATGGAGCAGGCGCGAATGTTTGACCCAGAAGCCATGATAGGCGGTGACGAACGCCAATGTCCGCTCACCCAGATCTGCGTCGTCCCAGCGGGTGCGCAGCAGGCCGACATATTCATCCTCAGCCGTCGCCATCACCGGTTCCAGCACCGCGAGCAGCAATTCGGTCAGATCGTTGAAATAATTATAGAGCGACGTCATGCCGAGCGAGGTCTGGCGCGCGACCGCGCTCAGTGAAATCTCGACGTCGGGGGGACCGGCCAGCAGTTCGTTGGTCGCGGCCAGGATACGGTCGCGCGTGTCGCGCCCCTTGCGTCCCAGCCGCTGGCCATTCAGATTATGGCTGAGCGCCTTGGTCGCAGCGGGCGCGCGCGTGCGGGACGGTCTGGTTGCCCCCTGCTCCACCGCCGCTTCCGCCTTTGCGCTCACATTGCCGTCCTTTACTTGTCTGTCAGGCGCGCCATGCGATCAGCTTGGTTTCGAGAAATTCCTCGATTCCCTCCAGACCCCATTCGCGACCGATGCCACTGGCCTTGTATCCGCCAAAAGGCAAGTCTCCCGCGATGCACATGCCGCCGTTAACGCTGACCGATCCGGTGCGTATCCGCTTGGCCACCGCCATGGCGCGGTCCAAATCGGCGGAAAAGACGCCGCCGCACAGGCCATAGGCGCTTTCATTGGCGATACGGACGGCGTCGTCATCATCCTCGAACGGGATGACCACCAGGACGGGGCCGAAAATCTCTTCCTGGGCGATGCGCATATCATTGGTCACATCCGCAAAGCAGGTCGGTTCGATGAAATAGCCTGTCCCCTTGTCGGGCCGCGCCTTGCCGCCTGCCAGCAAGGTTGCACCTTCGGCGACACCGATGTCGACATAGGACAGCACCCGCTCCATCTGCCGCTTCGACACGACCGGACCCATGATGTGCGCGGGATTGTCATAGT
>JAEMRT010000225.1 GCA_016463225.1 Sphingopyxis sp.
CCCCCAACCCCTCCCTTTCAGGGAGGGGAGCTATATCCCGAACAATTTCGCCAGCGACTTCTCCAGCATGAAAAACTGCCAGATCAACCGCCCATGATCGCGCCGCCCCGAATGGTGCGCGGCGACGATGCGTTCGATTTCGGCCATGTCGAACCAGCCCGACCGCGCCAGCGTCGACGACGTCGCCAGCCCCTTCGCCGCCTCGACCAGCGGCCCGCGGAACCATTGCGACACCGGAGTCACAAACCCCATCTTCTGCCGATACAGGATGTCGTGCGGCAGGTATCGTTCCATCGCCTGCTTCATGATCGCCTTGCCCGTGCCGCGCTTGACGCGCATCGACGCGGGCAGGCTCGCGGCAAATTCGATCAGGCGGTAGTCGAGCAACGGCTCGCGCGCCTCCAGACTCACCGCCATGCTCATCCGGTCGGTCTTGGTCAGGATGTCGCCCGGCAGCCAGATCATCAGATCGGCATATTGCGCGCGGTCGAGCGGCTCGCGCGCGGGGGCTTCGGCCATCGCTTTCCAGTAGCGCGCCTCGGCGACATGATCGCCCAGCGCATGATGCGCCGCATCGTTGAACAGCCGCGAGCGCTGCGCCACCCCGGTCACCCCGACCGCCTCGGCATAGCCCTCGGCCCCGCTCTTCGACAGGCTGGCCAGCGTCGCGCGCGCGCGCAGCGGGCGCGGCGCCCAGTCCATCTGCGGCCATATCTTCGCGAGAGGCCCCAGCACCCCGCGGCGCAGGAATCCGGGGATCAGCCCGCGCAGCCGTTCCTCCTGATGCTGAAACACCAGCCGCCGGTACCCTGCAAACGCCTCGTCCGCACCGTCGCCCGACAGCGCCACTGTCACCTCTTCGCGCGCGAGCTCGCACACGCGGTACGTCGGCAGCGCGCTGGCGTCGGCAAAGGGTTCGTCGAAATGATCAGCGATCGTATCGACCAGCCCGAAATCGCCCGACGACACGGTGCGGGTGCGGTGATCGGTCGCGAAACGCTCGGCGATTTGCTGCGCATATTCGGTCTCGTCGAGCGCCGCCTGATCGAACCCGATCGTGCAGGTCTTGACCGCCTTGGTGCTTGCCTCGGCCATCAGCGCGACCACCGCGCTGCTGTCGACCCCGCCCGACAGAAAGGCGCCAAGCGGCACGTCGGCGACCATCCGGTCGGTCACCGCCGCGCGCATCAGGTGGACCAGATGTTCGGCGGCTTCGCCCTCGCTGGCGCGGATGCGCTTCGAAAAATCGGGCGCCCACCAGCGCGTCGGCACCGGCACCGGCTTGCCGCGTTCGAGCAACAGGAAATGGCCAGCGGGCAACTTCTCGACCCCCGCGACGATACAATTGTCGTCGGGGACATAACCAAAGGCGAGGAAATCCTCGATCGCGGTCAGATTGGCTTCCTGCCGCAACAGCGGATTGCGCAGCAGCCCCTTCAGTTCGGACGCAAACGCCACCGACCCATCCGACAACCGCGCATAATGCAGCGGCTTCACCCCCAAACGGTCACGCGCCAGGAACAGGCAGCCGCGCTGATGATCGTGGATCGCAAAGGCGAACATCCCGTTCAGTCGCGACAGGCAATCCGGCCCCCATTGCCGCCACGCCGCGATGATGACCTCGGTATCGCCGCTGGTGCGGAACCGGTGCCCGCGGTCCTCCAGCTCGCCCCGCAGCTCGCGGAAATTATAGATTTCGCCATTGTAGGTGAGCGTCACCGCCTCGTCGTCGCTCGCCATCGGTTGCGAGCTGCCGTCGATGTCGATGATCGACAGGCGCAGATGGCCCAGCCCGACCCCTGCCGCGGTCCATTCGCCCGATCCATCAGGGCCGCGATGTTGCATCGGCGACAGCATCGCGCGCAGCCGCGCCGGATCGACGGGCTTCGCCGTCTCGAGATGATAGATGCCAGCGATCCCACACATATGTCGCAGGTCTAGCGGGTTTTCAGCGCGCGGTCAGCCATCGCGTTGGCTCCGCCCGACGCAGAAAGGAAATCCTCTATCGCATTGCGCCCGCCCTGCCGCTCCTCGCTCGATATGATCAGCGCGAGCGCGCGCGGATCGCCGCCGAACAGCCGCGCCTTCAACCCTGCGAGTTTCGCGCGGCGCGGATCACCGGTCACCGCGCTATCGACGACATACCAGCTCGCCGCATCGCGCAGCACCGGGCCGGGGTGCAGCAGTCGGTCGGTCCGCGCGCCGTCGATCGCGGGCAGCGACGCGCTCCACGCCCATTGGCTGTCGCGATCGGCAGCGCCCTGCCCGAACGCGACAACCTCGCGCCCCTCGGCCTGACGTTCATAGCCGCCGATCGCGACGGTCACCCGGCGTCCCTTGGCATCGACGAAATGCCGCAGCAGCCGCTGGTCGGCACCGTCGAAGCGCGGTGTCCATGCCATGCCGTCGGCGCGCGCCGGACTCCAGCCGCGCGGCGCCTCGACGGTCATCGTTTCGGGCAGCGGCGCGCTGCGCCCGCCGACCAGCCATGCCCAGCCCGCAAAAAACAGCGGGATCGCCAGCGCTGCGGCCAACACCGCCTTGGCCGAACCCGCAAAGCGCGACGGGCCATCGAGCCCGTTCACATCGACCGCGACATCGTTCGCGGGCCGGTCGAACCAGCGCCGCGCCACCAGCATCACGATCACGATCACCAGCCCGAAAAAGATCCAGCCATAGAAGATATGGTCGATCCCGCCCGCCGCCTCGATCCCCCAGATTTCGGCGGCGACCATCGTGCCATAAGCGCGCAGCGCATTGGCGAGGATCGTCGTGGCCAGCGCCGCAGCGACAAAGACGATCCGCCGCGTCCAGCTTTTGAAACACAGATGCGCCGCGAACACCGCATAGGCGAGCATCGCGATCAGGAAATTGACCCCCGAACATTCCTCAGCAACCTCGAAGAAGCCCGCCGGAGTGGTGATGAACACCCCCTCCATCTCGGCGGAAATTCCCGACAGGTGGAGCAGGATGACGCTGATATGCGCGGTAAAGGTCTGGAGCAGCGGCACCAGTTCTTCGCCGAACGGCACCAGCAACAGCGCATAGCCGAGCGGGAGGAGCAAGCCGCGCACCAGCTTCTCGCCCAGCGCCGCGCCGACCGCGCCCTGCAGCATGAGCACCAGCCCGAGCTGGCGGAACAGTCCCACCCCAGCCGCCTCGCCGACCAGCCACACC
>JAEMRT010000133.1 GCA_016463225.1 Sphingopyxis sp.
CTTTCCTGAAAGACTAAAGTGTTGCGATGACCAGTTGAACCCACCGGTGGGAAGCGGCCGTAGCCGATCCTCCCCGGAACGGGGACGATCGCTTAAATCCGCAATCGATCGCTTCCGGTCATTGCAGATACTTCGCGACGCGCGCGAAAAAGTCGAAAGGCTTGCTCCCACCCGTCCGCGACGCCACATCTTGCTGATGGCCCTCCCCACTCCCTTCACCGACTGGTTCGCTGCGCGCGGGTGGCGGCTGCGGCGGCATCAGGCCGATATGCTGGGCGCGGGGACGCGCGGCGAGCATGCTCTGCTCGTCGCGGCGACCGGGGCAGGCAAGACGCTGTCAGGGTTTCTGCCGACGCTGGTCGATCTGGCCGCGCATCCGACCGACCGGCTGCACACGCTGTATGTGTCCCCCCTCAAGGCACTCGCCGCCGACGTCGAGCGCAATTTGCTCGGCCCGATCGCCGAGATGGGGCTCGACATCAGCGTCGAGAGCCGCAGCGGCGACACCAGTTCGGACAAGAAAGCACGCCAGCGCAGCCGACCGCCGAACGTCCTGCTGACCACCCCCGAATCATTGTCGCTGCTGATCTCCTATCCCGACAGCTTCACGATGTTCGCCAACCTGAAGACCGTGGTGATCGACGAGATCCACGCCTTTGCCCCCGGCAAGCGCGGCGATTTGCTGAGCCTCGCACTCGCGCGGTTGCAGGCGATCGCGCCCCGGCTGCGCCGCGTCGGCCTGTCGGCGACAATCGCCGACACCACCGCCTACCGCGGCTGGCTGGCGCCAGAAAGCGATGCCGAGAGCGTGACGCTGGTCGAGGGCGAAGCGGGCGCCGATCCCGACATCCAGATCCTGCTGCCCGAAGGGGCGGTGCCCTGGGCGGGGCATTCGGGGCGCTATGCGGTGCATCAGGTGATGGCGGAGGTCGCGAAGAACCGCACGACGATCATCTTTTGCAACACCCGCGGGCTCGCCGAGCTGATCTTTCAGGAATTGTGGAAGGTCAACGACCTCAGCTTGCCGATCGCGATCCATCACGGCAGCCTCGACCGCGAGGCGCGCCAGCGCGCCGAGGCGGCGATGGCCGAGGGGCGATTGCGCGCACTCGTCGCGACCTCCAGCCTCGATCTCGGGCTCGACTGGGGCGATGTCGATTGCGTGATCCAGATGGGGGCGCCCAAGGGTTCGTCGCGATTGCTCCAGCGCATCGGGCGCGCGAATCACCGGCTCGACGAACCGAGCAAGGCGCTGATCGTCCCCGGCAACCGCTTCGAATATCTCGAAGCGCAGGCGGCGCTCGACGCCGTCGAGGCGGGCGAGCGCGACGCCGACCGCTTCCGTCCCGGGGCGCTCGACGTGCTGGCGCAGCATGTGATGGCGCTCGCCTGCGCCGCGCCGTTCAGGGAAGATGCGCTGCTGGCCGAGATCCGCTCGGCGGCGCCCTATCGCTGGGTCGATGCCCCCCTTTTCACCCGCCTGCTCGGCTTTGTCCGCGACGGCGGTTATGCGCTCAAAAGCTATGACCGGTTCCGCCGCCTCGCCCCCGACGGACAGGGCGGCTGGCGCATCGCGCATCCGCGGCTGGCGGCGCAGCACCGGCTCAACGCCGGGATCATCGTCGATGCGCCGACGCTCGACGTGCGGTTCAAGAACGGGCGGCGGCTTGGCACGGTCGAGGAATATTTCGCCAGCACCCTGAGCCCCGGTGATACTTTTGCCTTCGCCGGACTCAGCTTGGAGGTCGAGGGCATCCGCGACTCCGACGTTCTGGTTCGCGCCACGACGAGGCCCGCGCGCATTCCCTCCTATGTCGGCGCGCGCATGGCGCTGTCGACGCGGCTCGCCGACCGGGTGCGCAGCTTCCTTGCCGACCCGGCGAGCTGGCGACGCTTCCCCGCCGATGTCCGCTTCTGGCTCGAAATGCAGCAACTTCGCTCGGTGTTGCCGCGCCCCGGCGAGCTGCTCGTCGAAACCTTTCCGCACGAGGGCAATCATTATCTCGTCGCCTATCCGTTCGAGGGGTGGAACGCGCACCAGTCGCTCGGCATGCTGATCACCAAAAGGATGGAACGCGCCGGGTTGCAGCCGCTGGGGTTCGTCGCCTCCGATTATGCGCTCGCGATCTGGTCGCTGCGCCCGGTCACCGACCCGGCGGCGCTGTTCGACGCGGCAATCCTCGAGAATGAATTTGTCGAATGGGTCGAGGGATCGCATCTGCTCAAGCGCGCCTTTCGCGAGGTCGCGGTGATCGGCGGGCTGATCGAACGCCAGCACCCCGGCAAGCGCAAGACGGGCAAGCAAGTGACCTTTTCGACCGACCTGATCTTTGACGTGCTGCGCAAATATGAGCCCGACCATCTGCTGCTCGAAGCCGCGTGGGCCGATGCGCGCGAGCGGCTGACCGACGTCGCGCGACTGGGCGATCTGCTCGACCGCGCCGCGGGAACGATGCTGCACCGGACGCTCAATCGCATCAGCCCGCTGGCGATTCCGGTGCTGGTACTGATCGGCCGCGAAAGCGTCGCGGGCGCCGACATCGACGATGCGCTGCTCGGCGAGCTGGCCGACAGTCTGGCCGATCAGGCGATGGGGCCGCCGTAGCGGCACCAAGCGGCGTTTCGCTTGCTGCGAACCCGGATGAGGCGTAGATTGCATCAAAATATACAGAGGATGCCCGCGATGACCCACCTTTTCAGGCGGTCGATGTTCTGGACGGCCCTGCTCGCCGCGCCGGTGCTGATCGGCGCCAGCCAGACACCCGCCGCCCCGCCGCCTGCCGTCCCGGTCCCGGCCGCCACCAATCCGCTCGATCCGCTTGTCGAGCCAGGTACGGTGAGCGAGATCATCCCGTTCATCCAGCCGTTCGATCTCGACGCGACACGGCGGATGTCGGTAAAGGTCATGATCGGCGGCAAGGGTCCGTTCGCCTTCCTCGTCGATACCGGCGCCGAACGGACGGTGATCGCGCGCGAACTCGCCGCGCGGCTAGGGTTGATCGAAGGCGCCAGGCTGCGCCTCGCGACGATCGGCGGCTCGGCAACGGTGCCCAGTTTCCGCGTCGCGGCGTTGCAGATGTCGAACCTGCACCTTGCGTCGGTCGAGGCGCCCGCCTTTCACGGGCGCCACATCGGCGCTGCCGGGTTGATCGGCGTCGACATGCTCGAGGAGCGCCGGGTGCTGATCGATTTCCGCAAGGAAACGATGCAGATCCTGGAAACGCGCCGCCGCGCGCCGTCGCTGATCAGGGATGATGACGCGATCGTCGTTACCGCGCGCAATTCAGCAGGCCGCCTGATCCTGTCCGACGCGCGGCTGCACGGCAAACGCATCGACGTGATCGTCGATACCGGCGCCCAGACCAGCGTCGGCAACATGGCGTTGCAAAAGCTGGTCGCCGACCGGCGTGCCAACCGCTTTCCCTTCGCCCCGACCGAGATAACCGCGGTGACGGGCGAGGACGTCCCCGCCTTGCGCACGTCGATAAAACGCATTGTCATCAACGGCATGGACGTCAACGATCTGCCGGTCAGCTTTGCCGACAGTCAGGCGTTCCGTGTCTTGGGACTCCACGACCGCCCCGCGCTGCTGCTCGGGATGGACAGCCTGTCGCTGTTCGACCGGGTCGAGATTGATTTCCCCAACCGGCGCGTTGTGTTCGACCTGCCCGACGCGGCGAACCGCCAGACGGGGCAGCGCTTTGCCGCGAACATGACGGCGCCGGGCAGCTAGCGGACGTCGTTCGCTTGCAGGCCGCGCGCCGCGTTGCCATAGCGGCGCCATGTCCGCCGCGCCGCCCTTTGCCTTTGCGGGCCAGTCCTTTCAGATGCTGGCTGACCGGGCGCTGTTCTGGCCGCGCCACGGCGCGCTGATCGTCGCCGACCTGCATCTGGAAAAGGCGAGCTGGTACGCGGCGCTTGGCCAGCCGCTGCCGCCCTATGACAGCCATGACACGCTCGACCGCCTCGCGCGGCTGGCCACCGAAACCGGTGCGCGCGCGATCTGGTGCCTCGGCGACAGTTTCCACGACCGCGATGCCGCCAGCCGCATCGTCCCCGCGATCGCCGAGCGCCTGCGCGGGCAGGCCGCTGCGACGCAGTTGCTGTGGATCGCGGGCAACCATGACGGGCTGACTGGCGGTGCGTGGGGCGGCGAGATCGCCGATGAGCATGTCGTCGACGGTATCGTCTTTCGGCACCAGAGTCTGGCGTCTGAAACCCGGGCCGAAGTGTCGGGGCATTTCCACCCCAAGCTGCGGCTGAAGGTCCGCGGTCGCCACGTCTCGCGTCCCTGTTTTGCTGGGGATGAACAGCGATTGATTCTGCCCGCCTTTGGCAGTCTGACCGGCGGACTCGCCGCCGACGCCCCCGTGATCGCCGAAAATTTCGCGGGCGCTTATCAAGCGATGCTGGTCGCGCGCGGACGCCGGCTTTGCTTCCCCTGCGCCGGACGCGCGCGCGATGACGCTACGGCAAGCCGCATCCTTCCTGCAAACTAGCCGCTAAACATCGCCGAACGGGCGCTTTTTTGGCTGTGGCCAAAAAGCATCACCCGGCCAAAAACGACGCAAATGCAGGCCTTCCGCTGGATCGAGGACGCAATTGAGTTATGTTCCGGGGGCAACAAAAATAATTAAAAGTTGAGAGGAGTGCCCGACATGAAATCATCTACCCTTCGTGCTGCCCGATTTATGCGCACCAGCGCGCTCGGCGTGTCGATCGCGATGGCCGTTATCGCCATGCCCGCCTTTGCGCAGGACGCCCCGGCTGACGAGACCGTCGACGACAGCGACAACACCCCGATCATCGTCACCGCACAGGGCCGCTCGCAGCTGCTCACCGACGTGCCGGTCGCGATTTCGGCGGTGAACGCCGAAACGCTGCAGAACAGCGGTGCCAACGACATCCGTCAGCTCAACCAGCTCGCCCCCTCGCTGCTCGTCTCGTCGACCGGCTCGGAAGCCAATGGCTCGGCGCGTATCCGCGGCATCGGCACCGTCGGCGACAACCCCGGCCTTGAAAGCTCGGTCCCCGTGTTCATCGACGGCGTTTACCGTTCGCGCTCGGGCATCGGGCTCAACGAACTGGGCGAAATCGACCGCATCGAAGTCCAGCGCGGCCCGCAGGGTACGCTGGGCGGTCGCAACTCGTCGGCCGGCCTGATCAGCATCTATTCGAAAAAGCCCGATTTCAACTTCGGCGCCACGGGTGAAATCACCTATGGCAACTATGATTTCTGGCGCCTCGGCGGCAGCGTCACCGGTCCGATCGGCGAAACGCTTGCCGCGCGCATCGACGGCGTGTGGGTGAAGCGCGACGGCTTCCTGCGCGATGCGAACAACAACCGCGACGTCAACAACCGTGACCGCTATTTCCTGCGCGGCCAGTTGCTGTTCGAACCGACCGATGCGCTGTCGATCCGGTTGATCGCCGACTATACCTCGCGCAACGAAGAATGCTGCGGCGCGATCTATGTCAGCCCGTCGGTCAACCCCTATATCGGCAATCTCAACACGCCGAGCAGCCCGGGCGCGGCCGCGACCGCGACGAGCAACAATATCATCAATGTGCTGCGCGACCTTGGCCAGCCGCTGGCGGCGTTCAACCAGGGCTATAGCCGCGACATCTCGGTCACCCCGGGGCGCAGCTTTGCGGGCGAGACGACCGACTATGGTTTCTCGGGCCAGATCGACTATGATTTCGGCGGCGCGACGCTGACCTCGATCACCGGCTACCGCGAATACCGGTCGAGCCAGGCGGGCGACGTCGACTACGGCACCGTCGACATCCTCTATCGCGCCCCGAGCGACGATGCGTATCGCCAGTTCCATACCTTTACCCAGGAACTGCGCCTGCAGGGCGAGGCCTTTGACGGCAAGCTCGACTGGCTGGTCGGCGGCTTCTACGCCAATGAAAAGCTGACCGTTCGCGACAATCTGCGTTTCGGTCGGCAATATGGCCGCTTCGCGACCTGCCGTGTCATTTCGGGCGGCGGCCTCGCCGGTCTCTATTCACCGACCAACCCGCTCTGCGTCGCACCCGGTGTCGGTCCGGCAACGCTCGCGGGTGCAACCGGCGCATCGGGTCCGGACATCGTCGCGGCGTTCACGGCGCTCGACAATCTCAGCGATCGCGGCAGCATCAACGACCGCTATTTCCAGAAAGATACCAACTGGGCGCTGTTCACCCACAATATCTTCCACATCACCGACAAGCTCGATTTCACCTTTGGGGTGCGTTACACGAACGACAAGAAGAAGTTCGCCGCCACCTTCACCAACGACAACACGGTCTGCACCACCGTGCAGGGGCTGGTTCTCGACGATCTGTCGAGCACCAATGCCACGGCGCGCGCGCTGGCCGGTGCCCTCATCGGCCTCAGCTGTCAGGGCAATTCGACCGCCGAGCTCAACAATGTGTCGATCAACGACAAGCGCAGCGAGGATGAATTTACCGGCACCGCAATCCTGTCGTACAAGCCGGTCGACGATCTGATGGTCTATGCGAGCTATTCGCGTGGCTACAAGGCGGGCGGCTTCAACCTCGACCGCTCGGCGCTGAAAGCGCCGATCCTGCCGTTCGCGGCCTCGGGCGGTGCGCAGGCGCTGGTCCGCAACCTGCAATTCGATCCCGAAACGGTGCACAGCTATGAACTGGGCGCCAAATATTCGAACGGTCCGTTCGGCATGGGCCTGACCTTCTTCCGGTCAGACTTTTCGAGCTTCCAGCTGAATACGTTCAACGGCACCGTCTTCCTGGTGCAGAACGTCAACGGGTGCGACACCAGCCTGAACGGCGGCGACCGTGACCAGAGCAAGTTCACCGGCGCGCCGAATTTCAACGCGGCGGCGGCTACGACGGGCGCCTGTGCGGCCGATGACGTCAGCTACGGGGTTCGCACGCAGGGCTTCGAACTCGAAGCCTCGCTGGTTCCGGCGCGCAGCTTCCGCATGACCGCAGGCCTGACCTATGCGAGAACGAAATATCGCAACGATCTGGTCGGCAATGATTCGGGCGCGCCGCTCGATCAGGCGCTCCGCCTGCTGCCGGGCAACAATCTGTCGAACGCGCCCGAACTGGTCGCGACCGGCAGCGTCGCCTGGACCCCCGACATCGGCAGCAGCGGCCTGACCGGCCTCGTCTATATCGATGGCCGCATGACCAGCGACTACAACACCGGTTCGGACCTGTTCCCGCAAAAGGCGCAGGACGGTTATGCGCTGTTCAACGCGCGTATCGGTATCCGCGGCCCCGACGAAAAATGGGGCCTCGAATTCTGGGGTCAGAATATCTTCAACAAGCAATATGCCCAGGTCGCCTTCAACTCGCCGTTCCAGGAAGGCGGCACGTCGACTGGCACCGCCTTTGCCGACCCGCAGTATCCGGGCGGCCGCCAGATCTTCTCGCAGTTCCTGGCCGAACCCAGGACCTATGGCGTGACGCTCCGCGGCAAATTCTGACCGCCAACGATCTTTGGAACATGGAGGGCGGGGCCATCGGTCCCGCCCTCTTTTTTTTGCCCGCCGCGCCGCACGTCAACCCGTCACTTCTGACAGCTGTGGCCCAAAAGCCGCGCTCGCCGCGCAATGACGTAGCGGCACAGGCTTGTACTGGCCTCCCACCGCGATGTCGTGATACGCTCGCGTTCAAATAAGAAATCGTGCCGCTCTCCCGAAAAAATGACCGTATGAGGAGGGCCATATCCATGAAAACCTGTTCGAGCCGTACCGCCCGTCTGCTGCGCGCCAGCGCCGCCGGCCTGCCGCTGTCTTTCGCGATGCTGGCGATGCCCGCCATGGCGCAGGATGCCGGGGCCGAGACGAGCGACGAAACGATCATCGTCACCGCCACCCGCCGCAGCGAGGCGCTGTCCGATGTGCCGATCGCGGTATCGGCGGTGACCGGCGAGACACTGGAAAAAACCGGCGCGACCGACGTGCGCGCGCTGGGTCAGGTGGCGCCGTCGCTGCTGGTGTCGGGCGCAACCAGCGAGGTCAATTTCTCGGCGCGTATCCGCGGCATCGGCACGGTCGGTGAAAATCCCGGGCTCGAATCGTCGGTCGGCCTGTTCATCGACGGGGTGTATCGCAGCCGCACCGGGGTCGGCCTGTCCGAACTCGGCGACATCGAGCGCGTCGAAGTGCTGCGCGGGCCGCAGGGTACATTGTTCGGGCGCAACTCGACGGCGGGGCTGATCAACATCGTCACCAAAGGCCCCGACCTGAGCGGGTTTGGCGCCAAGGGTTCGATCAGTTACGGCAATTATGATTATTGGCGCGTCGACGGCATGGTCAACGCGCCGCTCGGCGAAAAGGCCGCGGTGCGCGTCGATGGCGTCTGGCAACAACGCAACGGCTTTATCAAGAATGCGACGGCGGGCGAGCCCGACATCAACGACCGCGACCGCTGGCTGGCGCGCGGCCAGCTGCTGCTCGAGCCGAGCGAGAGCGTAAAGCTGCGCCTGATCGCCGATTATAGCGAGCGCAGCGAAAATTGCTGCGGCGGCGTCCTGCTCAATCCGGTCCGCAACCTGACGCGCGGCGCCGACGGCTTTCCCGTCGCGTCGGCGAACACGCTGCTGCCGGTGCTCCAGGCGCTCGGCGCCAACCATCAGGTGCCGCCGACCGGCACCAACTTCGTGCGCCGGCAGGCGACGACCCCGGGGGTCACCTATCGGTCGGATACCAAGGATTGGGGCGTGTCGGGCGAAATCGGCTGGGAGCTGGGCGGCGCCACGCTGACCTCGATCACCGCCTATCGCGATTACAAGAATGCGCAGGGCCAGGACGCCGATTTCAGCGCGCTCGACGTGCTGCGCCGCACCGACCTCGACCGGCGCTTCCGCCTGTTCACGCAGGAATTGCGGCTGCAGGGCGAGGCGTTCGACGGGCGGCTCGACTGGCTGGTCGGCGGCTATTATGCGAACGAGAAGCTCAACGTCGACGACGACATCGTTTACGGCAACAACTACGAGCAATTCGCCAACTGCCTGCTGTTCGCCAGCGCGTTGCCCACTGCGGTGCTGCCGTCGAACCCCCAATGCGTGAATGTGCCGGTGGTGCAGGGGACGATCACCGCGCTGTCGGGCTTGCCCGTCGGCGATCCGCGCCGCGCGTCGATCCCGCTGCTGTCAGCGTTGATCGCCAATCCGGCGCGCCCGGGCTTCGGGTCGCTCGCCGCCGCACTCGGCCAGCCGACGCTGGCAATCAATGGCACCGGCAACCAGGGATCGACCTTTGAACAGAAGAGCCGCAACTTCGCGGTCTTCACCCACAACAGCTTTGACATTATCGAGGACGCGCTGACCCTGACGGTCGGCGCGCGCTATACCAGCGAGCGCAAGACGCTGGATGCCGATGCCAATTTCAACAACGGCATCTGTTCGCTGGTCGTCAATTCGCCGTTCCAGTCGCTCGCGACCTTGCCCTGCGTGATCAACGGCACCGCGCCCGATCTGCCGCGCGGCACCGCCGGGACCAAATTCAAGGACAATGAATGGACCGGCACTGCGGTGCTCAGCTGGAAACCGACCCCCGACGTGCTCGTCTATGGTTCGGCGTCAAAGGGGTATAAGGCGGGCGGGTTCAATCTCGATTTCTCGGCGCTCGACCGCACCTGCAACGTCGCCTTCGACACCGCGTGCGCGGCGCGGCTGGCGCTGCCCGCCAATACGAGCGGCAACGGCCGCCCCGAGGCAAGCGACCTGCAATTCGCGAGCGAAAAGGTCGACGCCTATGAACTCGGGATCAAATATGACGGCCCCGGCTTCGACCTCAACATCGCTGCTTTCTATCAGGAATACAGCAATTACCAGCTCAACACCTTCAACGGGGTCAATTTCGAGGTCACCAATATCCAGGCGTGCAAGGACGATCTGAACGGCGCCGACAGCGACGGATCGGGAACGACCGGCGGCTGCGCAGCCGACCGGCTGAAGCCGGGGGTGCGCTCGAAGGGGATCGAGATCGAAGCGTTCCTGCGCCCGGCGCGCTATGTGTCGGTGAACATGGGGCTGACCTACGTCGACACCCTCTACCGCCGCAATCTGGTCGGGACCGGCGGGCGAGCGCTGTCGCCAGTGCTGTTCCAGCTGCCCGGCCGCGGGGTGTCGAACGCGCCGCGCTATGTGGCGACCGCGGGGATCAGCTGGACGCCGCCGATCGGCAGCTCGGGGATGAGCGCGCTCGTCTATGTCGACACGCGCCTGCAAAGCGACACCAACACCGGGTCCGACCTTGATGTCGAAAAGATTCAGGACGGCTTTGCGGTCTTCAACGGACGCCTTGGTCTCTACGGACCCGATCGCCGTTGGGGGATCGAACTGTGGGGCCAGAATCTGTTCAACAAACGCTATTACCAGATCGGCGCCGACATGCCGCTGCAGGGCGGCGGCACCTTCCGCGCCGTCGCGGCGCCCGCGGCGAGCGGGCTCAGCGGCACCGCCAACCAGCTGTTCGTCGGCTTCCCCGGCGAGCCGCGCACCTATGGCGTGACGCTGCGCGGCCAGTTCTGATCCGGCCTCTCCCCCTCCCCCTGCGGGGAGGGTGTGGGGAGGGCCTGTCGCAGCCGGGCACTGTTGCGTCAGGCCCTTTCCTTTGGGGCGTTGGAGCGTGATGACATGATATGAACCCACCGTAATTATACTGGGACGTCTGTCGGCGAGGAGCGGCGTGCTGCAGGGGCTGGTTGCCCCTGCCAGCGACGCGACGAAGTCCGGCGGGCGTCCCAGTATAACCCCGAAGGGGCGGGCCGATTTTCGCCCATTGCTGCGTCGCTCGTCGGTTACGATGTCCCGCATCGCGCCCTCCTCGCTCCTTACACTGGGCGAAAATCGGCTCCGTCCCGGTGGGTCCATATCATGTCATCACGCTCTATCGCGCGCGCGCCGCCTGATGCGCGATGTCGGTGATCAGCTTGCGGAACAGCACCCCGCCCGGTGTCCCCGAGGATTTGAGCGCGCGTTCGCAATCGATGAGGCGGCTCATCAGCCGCGCGACGCGTACCGAATCCCATATCCGCAGCTGCGCGGTCACCGCGTCGCGCTCTTTCCAGAAAATGCCGCTGGTGCGCGCCGCGACGACGGTCGCCGGATGCGCGCCGGCATCGACCTCGGCGCGCAGCCGCGCGAGCGCCATGGCGCGGATCGCCAGCGCGCGGATGATGCGGATTTCGGCGACCCCGACCGCCGCCGCTTTCGCGAGCATCGCCGGCAGGTCGCGCACCTTGCCGCCCAGCGCGACATTGATGCACTCGCTGACGTCTTCCTCGTGCGTCGCGGCGCCGAGCGCGACGATGTCGGCGGCGGTGACCTGCCGCTGGCGGTCGGCGGCGGCGTCGAGATAGAGCGCCATCTTTTCAATCTCGCGCCGCATCAGCGCCTGATCGCCCGAGACCAGATCGATCAGCAGCTGCGCCTCGGCATTGGCGAGCCGCAGCCCCTGTTCTTCGGCCGCCGCCATCGCGATGCCGACCAGCGCGCGGCGGTCGGGCTGGTAGCAGATCGCGGCGACAGCGTGGTTCGAGCCCTCCACCAGTTTGACCAGTTTCGACTTGGCGGTGACCGATGCGCCGGTCGCGATCACCGGGTTGATGACGGTGTCGGCGGCGAGCAGCGCCTCGACGGCAGCCAGACTGTCGT
>JAEMRT010000134.1 GCA_016463225.1 Sphingopyxis sp.
CAACATGTCCCCGCGCCAGCTGACCCGCGGGTTTCGCGCCTCGCGCGGCCATTCGATCGGCGACCATATCGCCCAGACTCGCATCGACATGGCCAAGCGGCATCTGGCGACCAGCGAAAGCGTCAAGGAAATCGCCTTTGCACTGGGATTTGCCTCCCCCTCCAGCTTCGCCTTCGCCTTCCGCCGCGCCACCGGCTCCACCCCGCGCCAATTCCGCCAGCGCCAGCTCCGACCTGTGGCCTGACCAAGATAGTATGTCTGGATACCGACATAAACCGGTCTTGGAAAAACCGCCTAACATTGTCCAACTCACTGTCAGGATAACAAAATGACAGATCAGGGGAGGGCAGGACGATGATCGTCGGACGCCATTATCAAAACGCCTATGTGACCCGAAACGTCGACAAGGCTGTTGCGGAATTCAAGCAACGCGCCGACATCCGCACCCTTTTGGAAACGCAAGTCTCGGTCAATCTGTGGACCCCGCAGGGCGAAGGCGTCGGCGTGCAGAAACTCGCCTTCGTCTGGGTCGGCGACCTGCAGTGTGAACTGATCCAGCCGATCGAAGGCGATGTCCTGTCGCTCTATCGCGACGCGCTGCACGCCGATGACAGCCTGACATTCCATCATGTCTGCCAATTGGTGGATGATTGGGACGCTTTCCTCGCGCGGGTCGATCGGCAACCCTTTCCCGTCGTCCTGAAAGGCGGCACGCCGGGGATGCTGGAATTTCTCTATCTCGATACCCGGCCATGGCTTGGCCATTATACCGAATATGTATGGATGGTCCCTGATCGCTGGGCCGCAATGGGAGGACGACCCGCATGATCACTTTGGCCCGCTTCGGCACAAACGACCTTGATCGCGCCAAAAGCTTCTATGACGAACTGGCCGCGCTATTGGGCGCGGTCCGCGCGTTCGACCGGCCCGACGTCGTGGCCTACAAGGCGGCCGACGGCGGCATGTTGCTGATCGGCAAGCCCTTCGCTGGCGACGCCTCGCCCGGCAACGGCAACCAGATCGGCATCCAGGCCGACAGCCGCGCGCTGGTCGATGCCGTCCACGCCAAGGCGATTGACCTTGGCGGCCAGTGCGAAGGCAAGCCCGGCATCCGGGGCGATGATCCCAACGGCTTCTACGGCGCTTACTTCCGCGACCTGGATGGCAACAAGCTGGTCATCTTCCGCTTCGGCCCTCCCGACTAGCCACTAGAAAACAGGCCATAAATCGCGTCAGAATCGCGACGGCGATATATAAACACCCCTGTTCATTAGCGACTCCGCAAGCCGAGATTATCGGGCATAACAACCCCCACAAAAGCACAATGATGATCGCGCCCAGCCGGACAGCATGATTCGGCGCGGCGCTTATTTGGGGAGGACATTTCTATGAAGCGCATGACAGCCTATTATCTGATGGGTGCCGGCATGGCGGCCCTGACCGTGTCGACCCCTGCCATGGCGCAGGAAGCGCCGCAGGACGGCGGCTTCGATGCGGCCACCATCATCGTGCAGGCCCGTCGCCGTGAAGAAGATGTGCAGGACGTCCCCGCCGTCATCAACGCCGTGACCGCAGCATCGATCGGCAACCTCAACTTTCGTGAATTTACCGAAGTCAAATCGCTCGCGCCGGGTCTGGAACTGACCACCAACGCCAACGGCATCGGCGGCAATGCGCGCCTGCGCGGTGTTAATTTTGACGCCAATGCCAGCGGCAATAACGGCACGGTCGAATTCTATTTCAACGATGCGCCGATTTCGGCGGGTGCTGTACTCCAGCAGATGTACGACATCGGCCAGATCGAAGTGCAGCGCGGGCCCCAGGGCACGCTGCGCGGGCGCGCTTCGCCATCCGGCTCGATCACCATCAGCACGCGCAAGCCTGACCTCAACCAGTTTGGCGGCTATGCCGACTGGACCGGCAATGACATCGGCACGCTCAATTTCAAGGGCGCGCTCAACGTGCCCATCATCGAAGGCATTGCAGGCATCCGCGTCTCTGGCGTGTGGGACGAAAATGAAGCCGATCGTGTTCGTCCGCTGGTCCGCACTGCGGGCGCGCCCGATCCCCATTCGCGCACCAAGAGCTACCGCGTCGTCGGCGCCATCGAGCCTGCTGACTGGATCAAGCTGGAAGGCACCTATCAATATATGGACCGTGAAGCACGGACCTATGATCAGGCAATTTCCTTCAGTGAAGTCAATCCGGCGGCGCCTGTCAGCCCGGTGCTGCTGACCGCCAAGGATCGCCTGTCGATCCAGGAAACGCCGCGCATCGTCAACCAGACGTTCGACATCTACAACTGGCGCGCTGAACTGGCGCAGTGGGGCCAGCGGCTGATCTATCAGGGTCAGCACAGTAAGCAGCAATTTTATTCGACCGACAATTCGGACGATGCCAATGTGTTTGTCGGACGCGATATCAACCAGATCACCCAGACCGTCGCCAAGGGCACCTCGCACGAAATCCGGCTCCAGAATGAAGAGCGCGTGTTTGGTATGTTCGATTATGTGGTCGGCTTCTTCGACAGCAAGCTCAAATCACCGACAGCGCTGAGCCAGCTGACGGTCGTGCGGCTGCCCGTAGCCTTTGGCGGCGGGATTGCGTCGATTGTGACCACCAATGTTGCCCGTGGCAATCGGACGCACGAACAGTCCGTCTTCGGCAACCTGACCGCCCATCTTGGTGAAAAGACCGAATTGTCGGGTGGTCTGCGCCAGATCAAATATGACTCGCTCAGCCAGTTGGCGGTCAACGGCAACACCATCGCCAACGACACGCAGGATATTAAGAGGCTGATTTACAGCGCGTCGGTGAAGCATAATTTCTCGCCCGACTTCCTGGTTTATGCCGCAACGGGCAGCTCGATGCGGCCGGGCCTGAACGTGGTAGGTGACTTCAACATCGTGAAGTCGGCGCTGGAAAACAGCTTCCTCAACCTGCCGCCCGAAACGTCCAAATCCTATGATCTGGGCTTCAAGAGCACGCTGATGGGCGGACGCGCGCGCTTTAACGTGTCGGCCTATCACCAGACCTACAAGAATTTCCCGTTCCGCGTCCCCAATAATGGCGTCTATTACGTCAACACCGTCGCCGTCCGTAACGCCACAGGCGCGGTTACGGGGACGGCGCAGCAGGTTGCTGCCTTCAACTTCGTCGGCGCAGTGCCGGTGGAAGTGAACGGTATCGAAAGCGAGTTGAGCTTCGATGTCGCCCGCGGCTTCAATGTCGGCCTGAGCGCCAGCTACTCGCTGGGCAAGATCAAGGGCGGCAACATCCCTTGCAACGACCTGAACGGCGATGGCATACCCGACGCGTCGAATTCCGCACCGACACTGGCGCAACTGCAGGCCGCGGTCGGTGCGAACAATCTGGCGTCGTGCAACGTGTCGCAGCGTGCGTCGTTCATGCCGCCGGTCACGGTGACGTTGCAGAGCGAATATCAAACCGCGCTTTCGGGCAAGGTGGACGGCTTTGTTCGCGGCCTGGTCAACTATAATGGCAAGTCGCAGGGTGATCCGGGCAACAGTTTCGATCAGGTCGGCGCCTATGCGCTCGCCAACCTCTATGCCGGTATCCGCTCGCCCGATGGCGGCTGGGAAATCGCTCTGTTCGCCAAGAACCTGTTTGATACAACCAAAGTTCTGTCGCGGACCGCGCAGCTCTTTACCAGCTACCAGCAGATTACCGGCTTCACCGCCACCGGTGCGACGACGGCGGCAACCACCGTCAACAGCCCCTATACCGGTGGTACGGTCACGCCGCCGCGCGAATTCGGCGTCAACGTGCGCTTCGCGTTCGGCTCGCGTTGATCGCGGAACGGTCGATTTAGGGCTTTGGGATCGGCCGGGCAGCCCTTGGGTTGTCCGGCCGATTGCTTTCATGGCCTTGAAGAATTGGTGTCGTTCTTCGCTGGAGCGATGATCGGCCTGGTATCCGCCACACACACGCCCGGTTGCTTGACTCTCACCCGGACGCAGGCAGGGATGAGGGGGCGACAAAAAGATGGTGACGACGTGCCCTCACCTGATGGACAACATGGACGTTGATTTATGCTGTTACATCGGTGGCGTCCCCGCCCGATACATTTCGTGTCGGACCTGGGGAGCCTGAAGGACAATTGAGGCACAACCTATGACGGACATTCGCAAAAGACGCCCTCGCGACCCCGCGGCAACGCGAGAAGCGATATTGGAGGCGGCGCAGGCACTGCTGGCCAAACATGGCCCTGAAGGGATCAGCCTGGCGGAAGTGGCGACACTGGCCGGGGTCAACCGCGGCACCGCCTATCAGCATTTCGAAACGCGCGACAAGCTGATCGCCGCCACCGCCGACGGCGTATCCGACAGCATGTTTCGTGCGGTGTTCGGCGATCCTGAAACTATCGGCGAACGGCGCGTCGAGCAGGTCGATATTGCCGATACCACCGATCGCCTCGCCATTTTCGCGATGGACAACCCTGAACTCTGCCGCATCTGGCTGCTGCAATTGCTGGCCTCGCCCGATCCGATGGCCGATCCCTTCTGGCGCGAATATGAAGGGTCGCTGCAACGCTTCGCCGACACTGACCTGGCGCAGCCTGGGATCGATGTCGAAGTGCTGTCGGTAATGATGTTGGCTGGCTCTTTCCTATGGCCGGTATGGGCGCGCTCTCACGCGCGCGATGATGGCGAGCGCCGCCATCTGGCGCGTCGCATGGCACAGGAGGCGCTGCGCCTGTGCATGTACGGATCGCTGCGCGCCGAATCTTTCCCCGAAGTTGCCGAACGCCTCCGTCAGGGCGTGGCGGCTGCCGATTCATCACCTTCCCTTTCGGAAAAGGACTAACCCATGTTTTCAGCCATCGTGATCGACAAGAGTGACGACAAGCAGAGCGTATCGCTCAGCCAAATTGACGAAGCGCAGCTGCCCGAAGGCGATGTGACCATCGACGTCGATTATTCGACCCTCAATTACAAGGATGGCCTGGCCATCACCGGCAAGTCGCCCGTCGTCCGCAAATTCCCGATGGTGCCTGGCATCGACCTGGTCGGCACCGTGCGCACATCCGATCATGCCGACTGGAAACCGGGTGACAAGGTGGTCCTGAACGGCTGGGGCGTGGGTGAAGGCCATTGGGGCGGTCTGGCCCAGGTCGCGCGGCTCAAGGGCGACTGGCTGGTGCCGCTGCCCGCCGCCTTCACTGGCGCGCAGGCGATGGCGATCGGCACGGCCGGCTATACAGCGGCTCTCTGTGTCGAGGCGCTGGTCAAGGCGGGCGTGACCCCCGACCAGGGCGAAATCCTGGTCACCGGCGCAACCGGTGGCGTAGGCAGCGTCGCGGTCGCCCTGCTGAGCAAGGCGGGCTACACAGTCATCGGTTCGACCGGCAAGGCGTCGGAGGCTGACTATCTGACCCAGTTGGGCGCAGCGGGCGTCATCGACCGCGCAGAACTCTCCGAAAAGGGCAAGCCGCTCCAGAAGGAACGCTGGGCCGGTGTCGTCGACTCGGTCGGCAGCTTCACGCTCGCCAATGCCTGCGCCCAGACCCGCTATGGCGGCGCGGTCGCGGCCTGCGGTCTGGCCCAGGGCGCGGACTTCCCCGTCACCGTCATGCCCTTCATCCTGCGCGGCGTACGCCTGCTCGGCATCGACAGTGTGATGGCGCCCAAGCCACCGCGTCTGGCCGCCTGGGAACGACTGGCCCGCGATCTCGACCCCGCGCTGCTGGGCGTCATCGCCCATGAAATCCCCCTGTCGGAAGCGCCTGCCGCTGCCGCCGACCTGATCGACGGCAAGGTGCGCGGGCGCATCATCGTCAATGTGAACCGCTAAGCGACAAAAGCGAGACCGCATCATGACCGACCAGCCGCTTTCGATCGTCGCCGGTCCCCCGCTCAGTGAGGAACCGGGGCTGGGGACGCTGACATTGAGCGGCTGGTTGCGCGAAGTCACGGCCCGCTCCGGCCCAGCCGAAGCGCTGGTGATGCATGAAGGGGACAGCGTCACCCGCTGGACCTATGACGATCTGTGGGCGCGGGCGAACCAGGTCGCCCGCGCGCTCATCGCCTGTGGCGTGGGGAAGGGGACCCGCGTCGGTGTGTTGATGACCAATCGCCCGGAATTTCTCTCGGCGGTGTTCGGGATCGCGCTGGCGGGCGGGGTTGCCGCGACGTTCAGCACCTTTTCGACGCCCGCCGAATTGGACCACCTGCTCACCTCGTCGGCCTGCCACGTCCTGCTGATGGAGCGTAAAGTCCTCAAGAAGGATTTTACCGCGATCCTTATCGATCTGGAACCGGCCATAGCGATGGCTGCCCCCGGCGCACTCACCGCACCGCATTTCCCCTTCCTGCGCCACATCGCCTGCGTTGGCGGCGGCGATGGCATGATCGAGCCTTGGGACGATTTCCTCTCGCGCGGCGATGTGGTCGATCAGGCGCTGGTCGATGCGACCGCCGCGACTGTGACCCCCGCCGATCCTGGCGTCCTCTTCTTCTCGTCCGGCTCCACCGCCAAGCCCAAGGGCATCCTGTCGATGCATCGCGGCGTCACGCTGCAACTGTGGCGTTGGAAACGCTTTCTCGCCGCGAAGGAGGATGCGCGCGCCTGGTCGGCCAATGGCTTCTTCTGGTCGGGCAATTTCGCCATGGCCATTGGCGGCGCCCTGTCATCGGGCGGCATCCTGATCCTGCAAGCGACCTTCCAGCCGGAGGAGGCGCTGACCCTGATGGAGCGGGAGCGGGCGACCATGGCCTTCGCCTGGCCGCATCAATGGACGCAATTGGAGGCGGCGGCCAACTGGAACGATGTCGATCTGTCGTCCTTATACTATGTCAATCCCGCCAACCCGCTCGGTCGCCATCCGACGGTCAGCACTGATTGGCAGGAACCGATGAGCGCCTATGGCAATACCGAAACCTTCACGATCAGCACCATCTTCGATTCCGGCACACCGGTAGAACGGATCGCCGACACCCACGGCATTCCGCTGCCCGGCAATATTTTCAAGATATTTGATCCGCTGACCGGCCAGGTCGTGCCGCTTGGTGAGCGCGGCGAGATAGCGGTCAAGGGACCGACCTTGATGCTGGGCTATATCGGCGTGCCGCTGGATGAGAGCGTCGATGCCGACGGCTTCTTCCACACTGGCGATGGCGGCTGGTTCGACGCTGAGGGTCGTCTCCACTGGGAAGGCCGCCTCAACGACATCATCAAGACCGGCGGCGCGAACGTCTCCCCGATCGAGATCGACACCGTCATCAAAAGCTGTCCCGGCGTGAAGGTGACCCAGACCGTGGGCGTGCCGCACGAAACGCTGGGCGAACTGGTGGTCACCTGCATCGTCCCCCATCTCGACGCGCCACTGGATGAGGAAGCGATCCGCAGCTTCGCCAAGGCGCAACTCGCCAGCTACAAAGTGCCGCGCCGCGTCCTCTTCTTCAGCGAGGATGATCTGTCGTTGACCGGCAGCGCCAAGATCAAGACGGCGGACCTGAAAGCGCTGGTCATAAAACAACTGGCCGACGAAGCCGCCTGATGGGCGATCAGGCGGATCAGGCGCTGGCGATCGCCAATCTGAAGGCCCGTTATTGCGCCGCGGCCGACCTGTCGGCCAGCAACCCGGATCAGGCGCGCCGCTTGCTTGCCGATATATTCGCGGACAATTTCGTCGGTGACTACGGTGCTGGCCTGCTCCATGGCGGACAGGCGATCACCGATTTCCTCTGCACCGCGATCAGCGCGAACAGTCTGTGGATGATCCATATGCTCCATTCGCCCCGCATCGCAATCGACGGCGACCGCGCGACCGGCGACTGGACCGTGCTGGGCCATATGAAGCGGCGCGCGACCGGCGCGATCGACAGCGTCGTGGGCCGCTATAGCGACATTTTCCGCCTGACCCCAACGGGCTGGCGGATCGAGCGGGTGACCTTCACCCGTCTGCAATAATCAAAAAAAGGACAAGAGGATCATGGCCGATCGTTTCAGCGGCAAGACCGTGCTGGTCACCGGCTCCGCAGGCGGGCTGGGCCGCGCCCATGCGCTGGCGTTCGCGGGGGAGGGCGCACATCTCATCCTTGCCGACATCAACGAAGCAGGACTGGCGGAGAGCAAGGCGCTGGTCGAGGCGCTGGGCAGCACCGCGTCGGTCCACCGTGTCGACATGGGGCAGGAAGCTGACATCACGGCCTTTGCCACCACCGTGCTGGCCGCGCATGACCGGCTCGACGTGCTCATCAACAATGCAGGCCTTCATGCGGGCGAGATTGCGCGCGGCTTCTTCGGCCTTGGCATGGCGAAATGGCAGCATTTTTTCGCGGTCAACACGTTCGGCCCAATGCTGCTGGCCGAAGCGCTGCGCCCCGCGCTGGCCCGCGCCAAGGGCGTCATCATCAACAAATGCTCGATGGCCAGCTATAATCCCGCGACCGCCTATGGCATCACCAAAGCGTCGCTCAATGTTTTCACCCACGCCATGGCGCAGCAATTCGGTGCGGATGAGATACGCTGCGTCGGCATCGCGCCGGGCCTGATGGAAACCGAAGCTGCCTTGCAAGGGGTCGCCCCTGCCAATTGGGAGCGGCTGAAAGCCATGCAGTCGGTCAAGCGGCAGGGGACGGCACAGGACATCTCCAACCTCGCCCTGTTCCTCGCCTCCGACGAAGGCAGTTTCGTCAATAATCAGGTCATCCTGTGCGACGGCGGCAACCAGATGCGCGGCTTTCGTTTCTGATCGCATTGCCCCGGCGATCAATCGGCCGTGTGCCTCCAAGCCTCTGGCGCGCCGTCCCGGTCCATGCTGGATTGGCGCCAAACAAGCGCCATAGCGCGCGTCGTCAGAGGGCAGAGGCCATGAACCAGCATACCACTATCCACCTGCACAACGTCCCCGCCGGGCGAGAGGCTGACTATGCCGCCTGGTTCGACGGCCCGCATCGCGACGACCTTGCCCGTTTGCGCGGTTTCCGCTCGGCTGACCGCTACGAGGTCACGCCGCAGCAGATCATGCCCGACATTCCCCAGCCCTGGCGCTATATGAGCGTCTATGAACATGACACGGCGACCCCGGAAATAGACCTGCCTGCGCTTGCCCCCTTGCTGGCGCAGGCGCGCGACGCAGGCCTGATCGACGACAGCGACGAAAGCGAGCGCATTCACAGCTACGCCATGTATGCCGACTGGGCGTTCAGTCCCAATCATCGCCCCGACCAGCCCTTCTCCGGGGTCAGCATCATTCTGGCCAATTTCGTCGCCGGGCGGGAAGCGGAATATCATCACTGGTATGACACGGTCCATTCCCCCGAAGTCACCCGCGTGCCCGGCAAGGTCGGCATGAAGCGCGGTCGCCTGTCGCCGGTGCAGCTGGAACCCAAACGCTATTGCCCCGGCAGCGACCTGATATTGTGCGCGCAGCAAACCGACGACCTGCTCTTCACCGTCAAGGATTTCAGCGCCCGCGCCCGCGGCGTCAGCCCCAGCGGCGTCGCCTTCGCGCCGCGCTCCGCCTCCGGTTCGGTCGCGCGCACCGTCCATTATTTCGCCAAGGTCAGCGGCACGCATTTCTGGCCCGGCGGCATCGCCTATGATGGCGACCTGTCCGTCTATCCCGCCGACTTTGCGCGCCCTGCGGGCTAGCGCCAAGCAGCTATCGCGCGCGCGATGGCCAGCCCCCTTGCCGCGCGCGCGCCGGTGCGGGAAGGAATGAAGCGACAATCAGGACAAGCGGAGCAGGATATGGCCAAGACGATCGTGATCACAGGCGCCGGCGATGGCCTTGGCCGCGCGCTCGCCCGCCGATTTGCGCGCGATGGCGAAACCGTCATCCTGCTTGGCCGCACCTTGTCGAAGGTCGAAGCGGTCGCGGCGGAACTGGGCGCGCCGCATCTCGCCCTGCAATGCGATGTCGGTGATCCTAACTCGGTGCGCACCGCATTCGCGGCAATCGCCGCGCAGCATGGGCGCATCGACGTCCTCATCAACAACGCCGCCGTCTATGAACCCTTCACCCTTGCCGAAGTGTGCGACGACCAGATTGTCACGTCGCTGATGACCAACGTCGCCGGGCCGATCCATTGCGCCCGCGAGGCGCTGCCGCTGCTGCGCGGCGGCGGGCATATCATCAATGTCAGCAGCGAATCCGTCGCGCTCAAAATGCCGATGCTGTGGATGTATGCCGGCGGCAAGGCGGCGCTGGAGTTGGTATCGGACATGTGGTCGCGCGAACTGGAGGCCGACGGCATCCGCGTCACCACCGTCCAGGCAGGCATGATGATGGATGAAACCAAGACCGGCAGCAGCTGGCCGATCGACGTGTCGATGCGCTTTGGCCAGGAAAATGCCAAGGTCGGCATCAACCTGCGCGAACGTGGCATCAGCCATTATAACAGCGTGACGGACGCTTTTCGCGCCATCCTCGACATGCCCGCCGACCTGCACATGGGCATCGTCGCCCTCAACGCGCGCAAGCGCTGACCCCCCTTATCCCCAAGCCTTTCGACAGGAACACGCCATGGCCATTCTTCCCGACGCCAAACTTTTCATCGACGGCGCGTTGCGCGACGCACAGGGCGGCGCGACCTTCGACGTCATCAGCCCCTGGACCGGTGAGCCGGTCGGCAAGGCCGCCGATGCGTCGGCCGCCGATGTCGAAGAGGCGATAGCCGCTGCCCGCCGCGCCTTCGACACGACCGACTGGTCCACCAATGTCGAAAAGCGCGTCGAACTGGTGACGAAGCTCCGCGCCCTGTTCGAGGAAAATCGCGAACGGCTCTCGGACCTGGCCCGGAATGAAGCTGGCGCGGCGATCGGCGCGGTCGGGCGCGCTCATGTCGATAAGGCGCTCGATGGCTGGGACGATTATCTGCGCCTCTTCCCGCAATTGAAGTGGGACAAGGATTATGGCGGCCGCACCGGCTATGGCTTCGAAACCCAGCGAAAGGCGGTCTATGAACCCGTCGGCGTCGTTGGCGCGATCACGCCATGGAACGTGCCGCTCTATGTGAATGTGGGCAAGGTCGTTGCAGCCTTGCTGGCGGGCTGCACCGTAATTCTCAAGCCCGCGCCCAACACGCCTGGCATGGGCGCGATCTTCGGCGAACTGGCGCGCGAAGCAGGCTTCCCCGCCGGCGTCCTCAACGTCATCTTCGGCAGCGATCCGGCACTGGCCGGCGAAATGCTGGTCACTGATCCCCGCGTCGATCTCATCTCCTTCACCGGCTCCACCGGCGTTGGCAAGCGGATCATGGAACAGGGGGCCGCGACCCTCAAGCGCGTATTTCTGGAGCTTGGCGGCAAGTCGGCCAAGATCGTGCTGGAGGACAGCGCCAATTTCGCCATGGATGTTGCCCAGTCGATGCTGGTGTTCCACGCGGGGCAGGGCTGCGCCGTCCATTCGCGCCTGCTGGTGCCGCGCAGCCGCTATGAGGAAGCCAAGGCGGTCCTCAAGCACGCCTATGCCAGCTTCGGCGACAATTGGGGTGATTATGAAAACCCCGCGCACATCATGGGTCCGGTGATTTCGAAGCGGCAGATGGAGCGAGTCCTGTCCTATGTCGACATCGGCGTGGGCGAAGGCGCGACGCTGCTGGCCGGGGGCAAGGCGCGGCCGGACAAGGGAACAGGCTATTTC
>JAEMRT010000039.1 GCA_016463225.1 Sphingopyxis sp.
CTTTCCGGGTGGGGTACGGGGTGGGGGCGAGCGCTAGCGAGCCGAGGCAGAGCGTCGCCGTGGGCGGCCACCCACCCCCGGCCCCTCCCTAAAAGGGAGGGGAGAAGAGATTTCCGCACCGGTCGTTTCCAGTCACTATCGCCAAATGATCGCCGCCGCCCCTTTTGTTCCGCTCTCCGCAATGCCACATGGTGGAGATGAGCGAAGAAAAGCCCTGGCCTGACAGCATCCGCGCCGGCGATTGCGAACAGCATGAGCCGATGGTGCGCCGCGTGCTGGCGCCGAACCCGTCGCCTTATACCTTTACCGGTACCCAGACGTGGATCGTTGGCGCGGGCAGCGATGTTGCGGTGATCGATCCCGGTCCAACCGGATCGGGGATGAGCATCGGCGATCCGCCCGACGCCAACGGACAGGGGCATGTCGAAGCGATCCTGCGCGCCGTCGCGGGGCAGCGTGTCGCTGCGATCCTGTGCACCCACACTCACCGCGATCACAGCCCGGCCGCGGCGCCGCTCAAAGCCGCGACCGGCGCCCCGATCATCGGCTGCGCGCCGCTGGCGCTGAAGGACGACGGGCCGCGCGCCGATTCGGCGTTCGATCCCGATTATGCCCCCGACCGGGTGCTGACAGACGGCGAACGCCTGTCGGGCGATGGCTGGACGATCGAGGCGGTCGCGACCCCCGGGCACACGTCGAACCATCTTTGCTATGGCCTGATCGAAAGCGGCGCGCTGTTCACCGGCGACCATGTCATGGCGTGGTCGACCAGCGTGGTCAGCCCGCCCGATGGCGACATGGCGGCCTATATGGCCAGCCTGTCGAAGCTGTATGCGCGCGAGGATCGCGTCTATTATCCCGCGCACGGTCCCGCGGTGACCAAACCGCGGCAGCTCGTCCGCGGCATGCTGGGGCATCGCAAGCAGCGCGAGCGGCAGATTCTGCGCGAGCTGGAAAAGGGAACCCGGGTCATCCCGGTGATGGTCGCGCATATGTACAAGGGGCTAGACCCGCGGCTGACCGGCGCCGCCGGGCGCTCGGTGCTCGCGCACCTGTTCGACCTGCGCGCGCGCGGGGTCGTGCGCGAACGTGATGACGAATGGGAACTTGCCTGACATGCTTTTGACGATGCTGCTCGCCGCGGCGCAGCCCGACACCGACACCGACACCGACACCGACACCGCCCCTGCCGCTGCCGCTGCCGCTGCCGCTGCCGCTGCCGATTCGCGCATGCTGGACCTCACCGAAGGCGAAGGCGGCCAGCACTGTCTGCCGGATGGTCAGCTATGTCTCGAATTGTCGGGTAACCCAGACGCGGGCGCGGTGCCGGCGAATCTGATCCTCTCTTTCGACAGTCCCGAAAAAATCTCGCTTCCGCTCCCCGTCTTTTCGGGCAACCCGAAAGTGCTGCGGCTGTGGCCGCATTTGGTTCAGGTGCGCGGCAGTGCTGGAGCCTACGGCGGAAAAGGGTTTCTGGTTGGAGTCGTCTCTGAACAGCGCGCGACGTATTCGGGGTATTCGGACGCTGCACGGCTTCATCTGCTGCGCTTGGTCGAGGTGCCGCACGCGATCGGGATAATCGGCGAAGTGCTTGATGTAGTTTGGAACAGCTCGCAGATGATTCGCGTCTGTTTTTCGGAGCAGGACGCAAAGGACCGGCTCGATGCCTGCTACGACGAATATGCTTTCAAGGCGGTGCTGAAACCCGGCGCCGACGATGGCGGCGAGTTGCCGTCGCTGACCTATCGCAGCTTTGCCACGGCCTATCCGCAGCCGTCGCGGCGGCGTGAGGACAACAGCTGGCTAACGCTCAAAATCGGCGATCTCGCCCGCTGGAAAGATGCCGATTGCAGTTACGAACGCGCGCTGCGCCACAATCCTGCGACGGGTCGTTACGAAATGGATCGCCCCGCCCCCGATTGTTCGGTCTATACAACCCCATGACCACGATCCTTCCTCGCCCGCCCCGCGTCTCGCTGGTCGCCTGATCCTGCTCGCCGCCGCGGCGATACTGCTGCTTGCCGTGTGGTGCGCGAACGTAACAACGAATGGGAACTCGCCTGACATGCTTTTGACGATGCTGCTCGCCGCCGCGCAGCCCGCCGCCGACACCGCACCCGCCGCCCGGTCACGCATGGTGGACCTGATCGCCCGCGAAGGCGGCCAGCAGTGCCTGCCCGATGGCCAGATATGCTTTGAACTGTCGGACAATGCCGATGCAGGCGAGGGACCGGCCCATCTGCTTCTCTCTTTCCCGCAGTCGGGCGACACCGAAAAAACTCCGCTGCCGCTCCCCGTCTTTGCGGACGAGCCGCAGGGCTTGCGGCTGTGGCCGCATGTCGTGTCGGTGCGCAGCGGCGATGAAGCCGATGGCCAACAAGGGCTGGAGATGCTGGTCGGGGTGATCGGCGAACAGCGCGCGATGTATTCGGGCGGCGGCGGTTCGGGCAGTCGGCTCCGCCTGCTGCGCTTCGGCATGGCGCCGCACGCGATCGGACTAAGCGGCGAAGTGCTTGATGTCGACTGGGACAGCGCGCTGATGATCCGCGCCTGTTTTTCGGAGCAGGATGCGAAGGATCGGCTCGACGCCTGCCACGACGAATATGAGTATAAGGCGGTGCTGAAACCCGGCCCCGACGATGGCGGCGAATTGCCGTCGTTGACCTATCGCAGCTTTGCCACCGCCTATCCGCAGACGTCGCGGCGGAGTGAGGACAATAGCGGCCAGAAGCTGAAATCCAGCGACCTCGCCGATTGGAAAGACCCCGAATGCAGTTACGAACGCGTGCTGCGCTACAATGGGGCGACGGGACGTTATGAAATGGATCGCCCCGCACCCGATTGTTCGGTCTATACAGTGCCATGACCACGAATCTCTCCGCACCCCCGCCGCGCCTTGCCGGGCGCGTCATTCTGCTCGCCGCCGCGGCGATGCTGCTGCTCGCCGTCTGGTGGGCAGTCTCGGCATGGCGCGACTGGCAAGCGGGCTATGACCCCGAAACCGTCGTCGCGGCGAGCTTGCAGGGTTTGCAGGAACAGAATGTGCTGGTGCCGTTCACCGCGCGCTATGTTGCGGTGGTGACCTCGACACAGAGCCGGATGGGGCTGAGCGCGAAGAAGACGCTGATCATGCCCGGCACGGTGCGCTACGAAGTCGATCTGGGGAAGCTCAGGCAGTCGGACCTCGACTGGGATGCGGCGACGGGTGCGCTCACCGTCACCCTGCCGCCGCTGCGCCTCGCCGGGCCTGAAATCGATCTCAGCGCGATCAGCGAATTTCGCGACGGTGCGATTCTGCTGACGCTGACCGACGCCGAAGCGTCGCTCGATGCCGCGAACCGCACGGCGGCGCAGGCCGAGCTGCTCAAGCAGGCGAAGGGGACGACCCCGATGCGGCTGGCGCAAGGCGCGGCGCGCGCCGCGGTCGAACAGAGTTTCGCGATGCCGCTCAAGGCCGCGGGGATCGATGCCAAGGTTACCGCGCGCTTCGCTGATACACCTGAAGGCTAGGGGGCTTTCGCAGCGCACGGCATTGCGCTAGCTTCTCCCGGGTTCGGCCGACTGGGGGGTATGGCATGGCAACGACGACAGAGGGCGCGGTGCGCGCCGAGCGGTTCTGGCAGCGGATGGCGATCGGCCTCGCGCTCTTCATTATCTTCGGCTTTTTGCAGTTTGCGTTGCGTGGTTTTGTCGATCCGGTCGCGGCGCCGTTCTGGGTGCATCTGCACGGCATGCTGATGCTCGCCTGGCTCGCGCTGTTGATCGTGCAGCCGACTTTGGTAACGCGACAGAATATGGCGCTGCACCGGCGGCTCGGCTGGGCCGGCGCCGTGCTGGCGATTCTCATCGCCGGGCTGGGGGTCTTTACCGGAATTGCATCGCTGGTGCTCGGGCGCTTCCCGCCCTTTTTCTCGCCGCCCTATTTTCTCGCGCTGACGGTCATCGAGTCGCTGGTGTTCGGGCTGATGGTGTGGGCGGCGGTGCGGCGGCGACACACGACCGCGTGGCATCGGCGATTGATGATCGGGGCGACCATCATCATCCTCGAACCCGCGCTCGGCCGGATATTGCCGATGCCGCTGATGATCGGCTGGTCCGACATCCCGATCGGGCTTTTTCAGCTGGGCGTTGTGGGCATCATTGCCATGTACGATCGCCGGACGCTGGGCAGCATCCATCCCGCGACAAAGGCGATCGCGGCGATTGTCATCGCGGTGCGGCTCACCATCTATCTGGCAGCACTGACGCCGCCCGTCATTGCGCTTGCGGACCGGCTGGTCGGCGGCTGACGCTGACGCCGCGTTGCCCTGTCCGGGGTCGCGGTGTAGGGGGGAGGCCAAGGCCAAAGCCAGATAAGGAAAAGCGATGACTGCTCCCATCCGCGAGAATCTCTCGGGCGTCGACCTGCGCGCCGAAATCGACCGGCTCCGCAAGGATCGCAACGCGGTAATCCTGGCGCATTATTATCAGAAGCCCGAGATTCAGGATCTCGCCGATTTTGTCGGCGATTCGCTCGAATTGTCGCGCAAGGCGGCGGATACCGACGCCGATGTCATCGCGTTCTGCGGCGTGAAGTTCATGGCCGAGACCGCGAAGATCCTGAGCCCTGAAAAGATTGTCATCCTGCCCGACATGGACGCCGGGTGCAGCCTGGAAGACAGCTGCCCGCCCGAACAGTTCAAGCGCTTTCGCGAAAAGCACCCCGACCATATCGCGCTGACCTACATCAACTGCTCGGCGGCGGTGAAGGCGCTCAGCGACATCATCGTCACCTCGTCGAGCGCCGAGACGATCATCAGCCAGATCCCCGAAAACCAGCCGATCATCTTTGGCCCCGATCGTCACCTCGGCGGCTATCTCAACCGCAAGTTCGGGCGCGAGATGCTGCTGTGGCCGGGCGTGTGCATCGTCCACGAAGCGTTCAGCGAGACCGAGCTCATCAAGCTCAAGGCACAGCACCCCGGCGCGCCGGTCGCGGCGCATCCCGAATGCCCGCCGCATATCGTCGATCATGCCGACTATGTTGGATCGACCAGCGGCATCCTGCAATTCGCCAAGAGCTTTCCCGGCGACACGCTGATCGTCGCGACCGAGCCGCACATCATCCACCAGATGGAGCTGGCGATCCCCGAAAAGACCTTCATCGGAGCGCCGGGGGCCGACGGAAACTGCAACTGCAACATCTGCCCTTACATGGCGCTCAACACGATGGAGAAACTCTACCTCGCGCTGCGCGACCTGAAACCGCAGATCGAGATGGAGGAAGGCCTGCGCCTGGCGGCGCGCAAGAGCCTTGACCGGATGCTGGCGATGGCGTCGGGGACGATCGGCAAGGGTGATCTGGGGCGGGCGTGATCGACGAGTGAGTCGGATTTTCGACTCGCCACCGTGAGTCGGCGGATGATGCCGGACGGCTGAGCGGCAAATCCGAATCCGAAAATGCTGCATGCGTGTTACAAAAATGCTGCACCGAATCCGCTTGTTGCTAATGCCGGACTTATCCACAGCAGCCGACGTTCGGATGGGGCATTTGGGCGTTTTTCTGTTGGCGCCCCGAAAGCTTCATGTCAGCTTCAAATCATCGGACGACAGAGACGAAAGACCGCCGGGACATCAAGGGTAGTTGCAAGACTAGCCAGAAGAGAACGGACCGGACTTGCGAGGAAATCGACCGATAGCCTGGTCACGGAACGCAGCGATTCCCACGAGTTGATGCGAACCCGATCGGGTACAGGAAATGCAGTCCATCGCTTGGACAGTGACTGCTTCGGCAGACGCAAGAAGAGATGATGAAGGGCTTTCCAGGTGCGGCCGGCCCCCGAAAGGGGGCCGACCAAACCGTCGCCGGATTGTTCCGGCGCGCGCCGCAACGCATCGTTTTGCGGGCTGCTGATCGCAAGAAAAGCGGACCGGGATGAAGTGAGGCGGAGTGCGTGGGGCAGGACCGGATAGTGGGGGTTGGCAGCGATGTCGGCCCCCATTTCGTTTGGGCGAAGTGCGTCGCGCCGCCCACCGCAGCGACCATTTCCTACAATTATTTTCGCGCATGTGACATCCGTCACATCATGGTCAAACGCGGCTGCCTAAAGTCGTTCTTGCGACCCGGAGCAGTTCTTGATCTGGAACTGATCCCACTTTCCCGGCCGCGTCCTTGGGGGCCGGCCGGGAACCTTTCGCTTCCCCTCCGCATTATGTCGGCATCGTTGAAACGATGTCCGGGCGCGACCGGGCGTTCATATTTCGGCCGGGTATCGGCGTTTGCCCGGCGGTTCAGGAAGGGAAAAATCATGGGCTTGATCATCACTTTGATCGTTGGCGGTATCATCGGCTGGCTGGCGAGCATCGTCATGCGCACCGACGGACAACAAGGCATCATCCTGAATGTCGTCGTCGGCATCGTCGGGGCGTTCCTCGGCAATTTCCTCGGCAGCTTTTTCGGCATGGGCGCCAGCCTCGACACCTTCAGCCCGATTGGTCTGCTGTGGGCGTTCATCGGCGCGGTGGTGCTGCTGGGCATCATCAATCTGATCCGCCGCGGCAGCGTTCGTTAATCGGAAATTGGGGTGGCGGCGGTGCGAAATTGCGCCGCCGCCATTCTGCTAGGCGTTTTCAAAAATCCGGGTTAACAAAGGCATGCCCGCAATGTCGGGCACCATCAATGATCGTAGGGGGTCAATATCATGGATTTCATTATCGCAATCATCATGGGCGGCGTTATCGGCTGGCTGGCCAGCATCGTGATGCGCACCGATGCGCAGCAGGGTATCTTCCTCAACATCATCGTTGGCTGCGTCGGCTCGTTCCTGGGGCGGTTCCTGTTCGGCATGTTCGGGCTTGGTGGCGGTCGTCTGCGTGACAACGCATTTGATCCGATGACGCTTTTGGCTGCCTTTGTCGGTGCGGTCGTGCTGCTTGCGATCGTCAACCTGGTACGTCGCGGGCGCGTCCGCTGACGCGATAGCAATCGGCACCGGTTCCTGTTGGGACGGGCCGGATCAAAGGGTGGCTCGCCGTCAGGCGCGCCGCCCTTTTTCATGTCTGCAACCACTGGAAATTGGGACAATATCCGCTTATGAGCCGCGACCCGGAGCGCGGGTGCGCGGAGGCAGGTTTTGGCCTCTTGCATGTGGTGATTTAATTAGGTAATACACCTCATACGGGATTTCGGTCCTGTCGTGCGGGCCTGAGGGGGCGGAGTGCTGTCGCGCTTGCCGCATCAGAGGCCGCTTGAGGCAGGGAGGAATATAGCGTGAACTACGAGCGGAAAGTGGAATCGATGGACAGCCTCGCGGGTTCGACCCAGAGCTATTATGACGAGGCGGACAGTCGCCGCAAGCGCACGCGCCTGATCATCGCATTGGTGCTGATCGCACTGGCGCTGGCGGCGACGTGGTACGCGTTCAGCTCCAGCAAGGGCGGCGTGGCCGGAGCCGATGGAGCGGCGGGCGGCGAAGGTGCCGCGGCCGTACCCAGCATCACCGTGATGGTTCCGGGCCGCCAGTCGGTACAGGCGACAATATCGACCAATGGTACGATCGCGGCGCGCCGCGAAATGCCCGTCGGCGTCGCCGGCGAAGGCGGGCAGGTCGTGCGCGTTCTCGTTGAACCCGGCCAGTGGGTCGGCGCCGGACAGCCGCTCGCGATTATTGATCGCGCGGTCCAGACACAGCAGGCGGCCAGCCTTGCCGCCTCGATCCGCGTCGCGCAGGCCGATGCCGATCTGGCGCAGGCCGAGCTCACCCGCGCGGATGCGCTGGTTGCGCGCGGCTTTATTTCCAAGGCCGATATGGACCGCAAGCGCGCGACCCGCGACGCCGCCAATGCGCGCGTCCGCGTCGCGCAGGCGCAATATGCCGAGGCGCAAGCGCGCAACGGCCGCCTGAACATCGTCGCTCCCGCGGCGGGGCTGGTGCTGACGCGCGGCGTCGAGCCAGGGCAAATCGTGAGTTCTGGCAGCGGTGTGCTGTTCCGCATGGCGCGCGGCGGCGAGATGGAATTGCTGGCGCAGATGGCCGAGGCCGATCTGCAGCGCGTCCGCGTCGGTACGCGCGCGACGATCACGCCGGTCGGCAGCAATCTGAATATTGCGGGTCAGGTGTGGCAGGTGTCGCCGGTGATCAACCCCGACACGCGGCAGGGCATGGTCCGTATCGCGGTGCCGTATAGCGCCGCGCTCCGCCCCGGCGGCTTTGCTGATGCGCGGCTGGTGTCGGGCACCGAAGAAGCGCCCCTGCTGCCCGAAAGTGCGGTGCAGAGCGGCCCAGAGGGCAATTTCGTGCTGGTCGTCGACAATAAGAACACGATCCAGCGCCGCGCGGTCAAAGTCGGTACCGTCACCGACGACGGCGTGTCGATCGCATCGGGCCTTGCCGGCAATGAACGGGTGGTCGTGCTTGCGGGTGCATTCCTGAACGTCGGCGACAAGGTAAAGCCGGTGGTTCAGAAATCGTCGCAATAACTCCTTCCGACTGCGTGCCCACAAAAGGCGTTTGAATCATGAGCTTTCGCAACATCTCCGCCTGGTGCATCCGCAATCCGGTGCCGCCGATCGTCATGTTCGTGCTGTTGATGCTGGCGGGGATCGTCAGTTTTAACCGGATGGACGTCAACGACAACCCGGACATCGAGTTTCCGGCCGTCCAGGTCGTCGTCGCGCAGCCGGGCGCGGCGCCGTCGGAGCTGGAAACGCAGGTCACCCAACGCGTCGAGGCGGCGCTGCGCGGGGTCAGCGGCGTCGATGAAATGTCGTCCTACGTCGGCGAAGGCAACAGCCGCACCTTTGTCCAGTTCGCGATCGGCACCCCGATCGACCGCGCGTTCAATGACGTCAACCAGGCCATTTCGCAGATCCGCAGCGACCTGCCCGACGGCATTCTGGAACCCCAGGTCCAGCGCGTCGATATTGCGGGCGGCCCGATCACCTATTTCGCGGTCGAGGCGTCGGACATGACGCTCGAACAGCTGTCCTGGTTCGTCGACAACAGCGTCGCCAAGGAATTGCTGTCGATCCCGGGGATGAGCCAGGTGCGCCGTTCGGGCGGGGTTGATCGCGAAATCCGCGTCATCCTCGATCCCGCACGCATGCAAAGCTATGGCCTGACCGCGAGTCAGGTGAACCAGCAGCTGCGTCAGACCAACGTCAACGCCGCGGGCGGCCGCACCGAAATAGCGGGCAGCGAACAGGCTGTGCGCGTGCTGGGCAACGCGGCCAATGCGTTCGCACTCGGCGACACCCGCCTGTCGATCGGCAACGGCCGCACCGTGCGCCTGTCCGACGTCGCCAAGGTGACCGACGGCTATGCCGAACAGCGCAATCTGGCGAAGATCAAAGGTCGTCAGGTGCTCAGCTTCTCGATCGAAAAGGCCAAGGGCGCATCGGACGTGTCGGTCCACGACGAAACGATGAAGAAGCTCGAAGCGATCAAAAAGTCCAACCCCAAGGTCGACTTCAAGATCCTGTTCACGCGCACCGAATATACCAAGGAACAATATCGCAGCTCGATGCTCGCGATGGGCGAGGGCGCGGTGCTGGCCGTTTTCGTCGTCTTCCTGTTCCTGCGCGACTGGCGTGCAACGCTGATTTCGGCGCTCGCGATCCCGCTGTCGGCGATCCCGACCTTCTGGTTCATGGACCTGATGGGCTTTTCGCTGAACAGCCTGTCGCTGCTCGCGCTCAGCCTGGTCGCGGGGGTGCTCGTCGATGATGCGATCGTCGAGATCGAGAATATCGTCCGGCATATGCGTATGGGCAAGACCGCCTATCAGGCGTCGATCGACGCCGCCGACGAAATTGGCCTCGCGGTCGTCGCGACGACGATGTCGATCGTCGCAGTGTTCCTGCCGGTCGCGCTGATGCCCGGAATTTCGGGGCAGTTCTTTGTCCAGTTCGGGATGACCGTCGTTTTTGCGGTACTCGTCAGTCTGGCGGTCGCGCGCATGATCACGCCGATGATCGCCGCCTACTTCCTGTCGGCACAAGGTGAGCAGGAGCATGCGGCGGGACCGTGGGTCGACCGTTATGAAAGGCTTCTGGCCTGGACGCTCGACAGCACGAAGCAGCAGGCGGTGCGCGCGCGCTATGACGGAACGCGGACCAGGATCGCCTATCTGGCGGTGCCGCTCGTGTTGGCGGGGCTCTATATCCTGTACTCGACCATCACCTTTTTCCAGCCGGTTGCCGCTGGAGAGGATGGTCCGAACCCGGCAGTCCATTTCCTGGTGCTGACGCCGCTCATGGCGATCGTCACCTTCCTCGCGACCAGCCTGCTTGCGATCCTGATTGGTGCCATCGTCTATGCGATGGGTATGCGCCAATGGAGCTTTACCCATTGGGCGAAGTTCATGGTTCAGCGCGCCTGGGCGCGCCTGCACGACCATCGCGTCTGGATCGTGGGTATCGGGCTTTTTGCCTTCCTGTCCAGCATCGGCTTGTTCATGGTGCTGCCGCAGCAGTTCCAGCCGACGACGAATAGCGATTACAGTCAGGTGCGTTATGAACTGCCGCCGGGTTCGACGCTGGCGCAGAGCGAGACGGTGGTGCGGCAGATTGGCGCGATCCTCGACAACAGCCCGGTCGTGCAAACCGCTTTCTATGACGTCAACGTCGGCGACGGCAATGCCTTCATCACGCTCAAGAAAGAGCGGCCGATGACCAGCGTCGAATGGGAACGCAGCTTGCAACCCAAGCTCGCCGCCATCCCCGATGCGCGGGTGTCGTTCCAGAGCCAGTCGGGCGGATTTTCGGGCCGCGATATCACGATGGTCGTTGGAGGCGACGATCCGGTCGCGCTCGAAAAACATGCGCGCACGATCGTTGCCCAGATGGGCGGGGTGAAGGAATTGCGCGCCCCGCGGATCGAAGGCGATATTCCGCGTCCCGAAATCATCGTCAATCCGCGCATGGATCTGGCCGCCGAGCTTGGCGTGACCACCGCGGCGCTCAGCCAGACGATCCGCATCGCGACGCTGGGCGATATCGACCAGAATGCCGCGAAATTTTCGCTGTCCGATCGCCAGATTCCGATCCGGGTGCTGCTGTCCGAGGATTCGCGCCGCAGCCTCGCGACGATCGAAAATCTGCCGGTGCCGACCTCGCGCGGAACCACGGTGCCGCTGAAATCGATCGCCGAGATCGGGTTCGGGGCGGGGCCGACCGAATTGCGCCGGTACAATCAAACGCGGCGTATCGTCATCGGCGCCGATCTCGCGCCGGGGCTGGTGACTGGCGATGCGCAGAAAAAGATCGATGCGCTGCCCGCGGTCAAGAATATGCCGCAGGGTATCCGCAAGGTGGTGCAGGGCGACGCCAAGTGGCAAGCCGAGCTGATCAACAACTTCATCATTGCGGTGGTGTCGGGGTTGCTGCTGGTCTTCTCGACGCTGGTGCTGCTCTATCGCCGCTTCCTGTCGCCGCTGGTCAACATGTCGTCGTTGCTGCTCGCGCCGCTCGGCGGGCTGCTCGGCCTCGCGATCACCGGCATGGAAATCTCGATGCCGGTCTATATCGGGTTGCTGATGCTGCTCGGCATCGTCGCCAAAAACTCGATCCTGCTCGTCGATTTTGCGATCGAGGAAATGGACCATGGCGTCAGCAAGATGGAAGCGCTGCTCGACGCCGGGCGCAAGCGCGCCCAGCCGATCGTGATGACGACGGTCGCGATGGTCGCGGGCATGGTGCCGACGGCGATCTCGCTGTCGGGTGACGGGGCATGGCGCGCGCCGATGGGGGTGGTGGTGATCGGCGGGCTGATCCTGTCGACGCTGCTGACGCTGCTGATCGTCCCTGCCGGCTTCAGCCTGGCCGACAGCATGGAAAAGCGGCTGGGCCGCTTCTTCTCGCGCAATCTGCTCACCTATGAGGAGGGCGACGATACCAAACCGCACGGTGCGCCTGCTCCGCAACCGGCCGAGTGATCCGGCGCGGCCAAATGCGCCGCGTCGGTTGCAACTTTTGCGGCGCTTCGCCATTTTAGACGCATGATGGACAAGATTTCGACCCCGGACGAAACCGGACGCGCCCACCCCTTGCGGGTGGGCGTTGCCGTTCCGACCGGCGGGCTGAATATCCGCGTCGTCGCGACCGGCATGCTGGTCGTCATGGCTGGTGTGTTCATCACCGCCAAATTTTATCAGGACGTCCACCCCGCGGTCGGCTTTATCCGCGCCTTTGCCGAGGCGGCGATGGTCGGCGGGCTCGCCGACTGGTTCGCGGTCACCGCGCTGTTCCGCCACCCGATGGGCATCCCGATCCCGCACACGGCGATCGTGCCGCGCAACAAGAACCGTATCGGCGACACGCTGGCGCGCTTCCTGCTCACCAATTTCCTGCTGCCGCGCCTGATCGCGCGCAAGATGCAGGCGCTCGATGTCGCGGGCGCGGTGGGGGCGTTCCTGTCGCAACCGGCTGAGGGCGGCGGGCGGCTCAAGATCGGCGCGTCGCGGATCATCGCCGATGCTCTCGGCGCGCTCGACCAGCAACGGCTGGGCGGGATGGTCAAATCGGCGATCGCCGACCGCCTGCGCGAACTCGATGTCGCACCACTGCTGGGGCAGGCGTTGCAGGCGGCGCTGGCCGAGGGGCGGCACCAGCCGCTGCTCGATGCGATGGTCAAATGGGGGTCGAAGACGCTCGAACTGAACGATCATCTGATCCACCAGATGGTCCACGACAACAGCAACGCGATCGTGCGTTTCACCGGGCTCGATGAAAGCATCTCGAACCGTATCGTCGCCGGGCTGTCGAAACTGCTGAGCGAAATGGCGGTCGACGAGACGCACCCGCTGCGTATCCGCGTCGAGGAAGGGCTCGCCAAAATGGCGCTCGACCTGCAGCATGACCCGGAGGTCAAGGCGAAGGTCGCCAAGGTCCGCGACGAGCTGCTCGAGAACAAGGCGGTCAAGCGCTGGCTCGACGGCCTGTGGGAACAGGGCCGCGGCGCGCTGCTCAAGGCGGCGCGCAACCCCGACACGATGCTGGCGGGGCGGATCGGCGAGCTGGTGACGCAATTCGGCGCGATGCTGGGCGAAGATGTCGCGATCAAACGCACCCTCAACCGCTACGCGCGCCGCGCCGTCGTCGGCATGGTCGACAGCTATGGCGAAACCGCGCTGAAACTGGTGTCGGACACAATCCGCGGCTGGGATGCGAAGACGATCACCGACCGGCTGGAAAATGCGGTGGGTGACGATCTGCAATATATCCGGATCAACGGAACGCTGGTTGGCGGCTTGGTCGGGGTGCTGATCCACACGGTGGATGTGCTGATTTAGCGCGCCGTACCCGCCCGCGCTGGCGCGACGGTTATGAGCAGCTCGCCAACCCCTCGCGAAAACCCGGATAGCGCAGCGCCCAGCCGAGCAACCGTTTCGCTTTGCCGTTCGCGACCCGCCGATTCTCGACATAGAAAGCGCGCGCCGCTGGCGACAGGCCCGCCTCGTCGAGCGTTTGCAGCGGCGGCAGCGGTTTCTCCAGCATCGCAGAGCCCCATTCGACCAGCCGGTTTTGATGGCACGGTTCATCGTCGGCCAGATTATAGACCCCCGCTGGCCCCTTGAACGACGCGATCACGCCGCCCGCGATGTCATCGACATGGACGCGGCTGAACAGCTGATCGGGCAAGTCGATCCGGTGCGCCCGGCCTTCGCGAATGCGATCGAGGATCGAGCGGCCGGGGCCATAGATGCCGGGGAGGCGGAAGATCGAGACATCGCTGCGCAGCGCGTCCCACGCTGTATCGGCTGCATTGCGATCGGCGCGGCGGCCCTTGATCGGCGCGCTTTCGTCGACCCACGCACCGCCGGTATCGCCATAGACGCCGGTCGAGGACAGATAGCCGACCCACGCCGCCGGGGCGATCGCGATGGCATCGCCGTAGCGGGCGAGGACGGGGTCTGCACCGTCGACGGGCGGGACCGACGAGAGAATATGCGTCGCCGACCGCACCGCCGCGAGCACCGCCGCTTCATCGGCAAACGCGATGCTGTCGCCGCGCCCGTCCCGCGTCGTCCCCGTCACGTCCCATCCGCGCGCGCGCAGGCGGTCCGCAAGGTGGCTCGCGGCATAGCCCAGCCCGAAAATCAGCATCTGTCCCATTGCCCGCCTTATTGCGCGCTCCGCGCCCCGCGCCTAGACCCGAAACATGACCGATGCCTCTTCCACCCCCGCCGTCCCCGTCACCATCCACCGCGGCGATTATCGCCCGCCCGACTGGCAGGTGCCCGATGTCGCGCTCGATTTCGCGTTGGCGGTCGAAGCGACGCGCGTCGCCGCGGCGTTGTCGGTCGTCCGCCATGCCGACGCGCCGGTGCCGCTGGTGCTGCGCGGCGACGGGCTGACCCCGGCGGCGGTGCGCGTCGACGGCGAAGTGTGGAACGACTGGCGGATGGATGGCGCCGACCTGATCGTCGATCTGGGCGAGCGGACCTCGGCGACGGTCGAGATCGACACATTGATCAACCCCGCCTCGAACACCCAGCTGATGGGGCTTTATGCGTCGAACGGCATGCTGTGTACCCAGTGCGAGGCCGAGGGTTTCCGGCGCATCACCTTTCACCCCGACCGCCCCGATGTGCTCAGCCGGTACAAGGTGCGGATGGAAGGCGACAAGGCGGCGTTCCCGATCCTGCTGTCGAACGGCAATTGCATCGCCAAGGGCGAGGGCGCGGGCGGCAATCATTGGGCGCTGTGGGAAGATCCGTGGCCGAAGCCGAGCTATCTGTTCGCGCTGGTCGCGGGTGACCTGGTGGTCAACCGCGACAGCTTCACGACGATGTCGGGGCGCGAGGTCGAGCTGGGCATATGGGTGCGCGATGGCGACCTCGATCGCACCGGGCATGCGATGCAGGCGCTAAAGGACAGCATGGCGTGGGACGAGCGCATCTATGGCCGCGAATATGACCTCGACCTGTTCAACATCGTCGCGGTCAGCGATTTCAACATGGGGGCGATGGAGAATAAGGGACTCAACGTCTTCAACACCCGCTACATCCTCGCCGACCCCGACACCGCGACCGACGTCGATTATGACGGGGTCGAGGGGGTCGTCGCGCACGAATATTTCCACAACTGGTCGGGCAACCGCGTTACCTGCCGCGACTGGTTCCAGTTGTCGCTGAAAGAGGGTTTCACCGTTTATCGCGACCAGAGCTTCTCGGCCGACATGGGGTCGCCCGCGGTCAAGCGGATCGAGGACGTCCGTCTGCTTCGCGCTGCGCAATTCCCCGAGGATGCCGGGCCGCTCGCGCACCCGATCCGCCCCGACAGCTTTCAGGAAATCTCGAATTTCTACACCGCGACCATCTATAACAAGGGCGCCGAGATTATCCGTATGATGGCGACGATGGTTGGCGCAGAGCGGTTTCGTAAAGGCACCGACCTGTATTTCGAGCGCCACGATGGCGAAGCTGCGACGTGCGAGGATTTTGTCCGCACGATCGAGGAGGGTGCAGGCATCGACCTGACGCAATTCCGCCTGTGGTACAGTCAGGCGGGGACGCCGCGCCTGACGCTGTCGCTGGTGCAGGAGGGCGGCGATTGGGCGCTGGACGTGACGCAGACGGTGCCGCCGACCCCGGGCCAGCCCGACAAGCAGCCGATGATGATGCCGCTGAAGCTCGCGGCCTTTGCCGTGGACGGCAGCGGTGCGGCCCTGACCGAAACGCTGGTCATCCTGACCGGTGCGACGCAGCGGGTGCCGCTCGGTGCCTTTGCGGCGCGCCCCGCGCTGTCGATCAATCGCGGCTTTTCGGCGCCGGTGATCGTCGATTTCGTGCGCGCAGACGGCGAGCTGGCGTGGCTGGCCGCGAACGACGACGATCCGTTTGCGCGTTACGAGGCGTTGCAGCAGCTGATGCTTGATACGCTGGTCGCCGCGGTGTCAGGCGAGCAGCGCGGCAGCCAGGCGGTGATCGACGCGATCGGCCAGACATTGGCGGGCGCGGCGAGCGATCCCGCGTTCGTCGCCGAGGCGGTGCTGCTCCCCAGCGAAGCCTTTATCGGCGACCAGATGGTGACCGTCGATCCCGACGCGATCCGCCGCGAGCGGCTGGCGTTGCAGGCAGCAATCGGCACCGCGCTGGAACGCGAGTGGCGCGCGATCCTGGCGGACGCCGCGCCGCCCGCGACCGATCTGTCGCGCAAGGCCAAGGGCGGCCGCCGCCTGCGCGGCGTGGCGCTGGCCTATCTGGCCGCCACAGCGATGGACGATGTGCCGTCGCTGGCGTTCAAAATCTTCTCCGACGCCGACGGCATGACCGAGCGGCAGGCGGCGCTGGCGACGCTGGCGCATGGTGACAGCGACGAGCGCGTCGCGGCGCTCGACATTTTCTATCAACGCTATCGCGACAATCCGTTGGTGCTCGACAAATGGTTTCAGGTGCAGGCGTGGTCGCTGCGCGCCGATACGGTCGATGCGGTCAAGGAACTGGCGCAGCATCCCGACTTCACCTTGGCCAACCCCAACCGGGTGCGGTCGCTCTATGGCGCGCTGTCGGGCAATCAGGCGGCCTTTCATCAGGCCGATGGTGCCGGGTACCGGCTAATCGCCGATCTGGTCATCGCGCTCGACCCGAAGAACCCGCAAACGTCGGCGCGCATGATCCCCCCGCTAGGCCGCTGGAAACGCTTCGATGACGCGCGCGCCGCGATGATGAAAGCCGAACTGGAGCGGATATTGGCGCAGCCGGGGCTGTCGCGCGATGCGACTGAGCAGGCGAGCAAGAGCTTGCTGGGGTAGCTCAGGACGAAGAGAAGAGCTTGGTCCCGGCGACGCCGATGACGATCAGCGCCATGAAGCCGATCTGGATCGCGTTCACCTTCTCGCCGAACCAGAAGATCCCGCCGATGATGACCCCGACCGCGCCGAGGCCGGTCCAGATCGCATAGGCGGTTCCGGCCGAGATGCCGCGCATCGCGAAGGCGAGCAGTGCCATATTGAGGAAGCTCAGCGAAATGGGAACGGCCGACGCTTGCCACGAACCGATCGTTGCAGCCCATTTCAGGCTGAGCGCCCAAATGATTTCGGTAACAACGGCGATCGCGAGGATGACCCACGCCATGACATAGTCCTTTCGAGACGGCGGGCTCGAAAGGAAAGGACGCAGCCGGAAACCCGGAAGAGGCTGCGTGTGTACAAGTGATGTTGAGCGCGCCCTTAGAGCGGAGGCCGCGAAATGGCAACTCTATGCGGGACGGCCTAGCCGCCCAGCCACCCCGTAACTTCAACCGCCACCTTGTTCGCCGCGCGCGTCAGCGCTTCGCCGACGGGTTTCGCCTCGACCTCGCCGCCGATAGCTTCGCGCGCTTCGAAACGGCGCTGGCTGACCGTCTTGCCGCCCGCGGCGACCAGCATTGCCTGATAGACGACGACGGCTTCGCCCGTCCGCGCATCGACGCCAAATTCCATCAGCTGCCCCGCGAGCTGTTCGCCCGGCGCGGTCAGATATTGCCCCTCGTCGAGCACGACGCGCGAGGTGCGCGCGGAGACGGTTTCGGACACCAGCCGCTGGAACAGACGGTTGGGTGCTTCGACCCATTGCGCGTCTTTGACATAGGTAACGCTGCTATTGTCCTGCTGCACCGGGATGCGCGTCGTGCGCAGTTTCTGCGGTGCGGTCGGGATCAGGATCGTCAGCGTCGAGGCGTCGGCGGCGGTGCGCGCGGCGCCCGCAGGCGGTGCCGCCGCTGCATCGAGCGTCAGCAGGAAAGGCGGGGTCTTGCCGCCAAGGCCGATGCACGCCGACAACGAGACGGCGACGACAGCGACGAGCAGTGGCGTGCGGAGGCGGCGGAAGCGATTGGGCATGGCGGGCTTGGTCCTCATTGCTTGTAATCGGGCAGCTTGCTGCCGCCCAGAACGGCGCCGGCGCCCTGCTGGTCGAGCTTGTCGGTCAGGCTGGACAGCGAGGCCGAGGTGCGGCGCAGGTCGCGGATCAGCGCATTGGCTTCGGGGATCGTCGTTTCGCTGAAGGTCTTGAGGCCGGGGCGCGCGTCGGAGATCGCCGATTCCAGCGTTGCCATCGACGCATTGGCCGATTTCAGGGTCGCGGCCAGATTGGCCATCGCCGGGTCGACATTGCGGTCGATCGTGCCCTGCGCCGATGCCGCGAGATTGCCGATCTGTTCGGCGGCGACGCCGGTCTGCTGGATCGCGATGCGCGTATCGGCCAGCGCCTTTTCTATGGCGGGGCCGTTGCGCGCGAGGATCGCGGTCGAGGCTTCGACATTGTCGAGGATCGCAGCAAAGCTCGCCTGATTGCGGTCGTCGGCCAGTTCGGCGAGGCGTTCGGTCAGCGTCGACAGCCGCTGGAGCAGCTGCGGCGCGGTGTTGAGCAATTCGCCGAGGCCACCGACGCGGGTCGGGATGACCGGTTTGCCCGCCGGCCCCTTGTCGGCAATCGCGGGCGCGCCCTTGACCGCGCCATCGAGCGAAATCTGTGACACCCCGGTGAAGCCGACGCCTTCGAGCGCCGCGGTCGTGCCTTGTAGCACGGGGACGCCCTCGTTCACCTCGATGCGAACGCGGACGAACTGCGGGTCATCGGGCCACAGCGCGATCTCGCGCACCTGACCCGACGGCACACCCGAAAACTGGACCGCCGCCCCCTTGTTCAAACCATCGACCGACTGTTTGAAAAAGATGTCATATTCGCGCTTTTGGCCGCCGCTGTCATTGGCAAGCCAGACGATGAAAAAGGCGAGCGCCGCGGTAAAGAGCAGGACAAAGGCGCCGACGAGGACGTTGTTCGAGCGAGTTTCCATCAGCTTTTCCTATCGCCCCCCCATAAGCGGGGTCCTTGCGGTTTGGTTCCCGCTCGCCGCAGCGCGGCCTCGCGGTCCGTTGAAATAATCCTGTATCCAGGGATGCTCGGTGGCAAGCAATTCCGGGATGGTGCCGACCGCAATCACCTTCTTTTCGGCGAGCACCGCGACACGGTCGCAGGTGGCGTAGAGCGAGTCGAGATCGTGGGTGATGAGGAAGACGGTGAGCCCCATCGTGTCGGCGAGCTCGCGGATCAACTCGTCGAATTTGGCGGCGCCGATCGGGTCGAGCCCCGCGGTCGGCTCGTCGAGGAACAGCAGCGCGGGATCGAGCGCGAGCGAGCGCGCAAGCCCGGCGCGCTTGACCATGCCGCCCGACAGCTCGGCGGGATATTTCGGTCCGGCGTCGGGGGGCAGTCCTACCATCGCGACCTTGTAGGCGGCAATTTCGTCGAGCAATTTCTGGTCGGTGCGCGGATAATATTCGCGCAGCGGTACCTGGATATTTTCCGCGACGCTCAGCGTCGAGAACAAGGCCCCACCCTGGAACATCACGCCCCAGCGGCGGCGCAGGTCGCGCGATTCTTCTTCGTTGGCGATGGTGTCGAGCGTTTTGCCATACACCTCGATCTCGCCCGCTGTCGGGGTCTGCAGGCCGATGATCGATCGCATCAGCACCGACTTGCCGGTACCCGACCCGCCGACAACCCCCATGATCTCGCCCGAGCGGACATCTAGGTCGAGCCCTTCGTGGATTACCGCTTCGCCGAACTGGTTGCCGAGGCCGCGGATGCGGATTGCATAGTCGAATTCGTCGGGCCGCACCGCGTCGGCGGCGGCAAGCTCTTCGGCAACCTGATCGTCGATTGCGTCGCTCATCAGTTCCATCCGATCGAGGAAAAGAAGACCGCGAACATCGCGTCGAGCACGATGACCAGAAAGATCGCGGCGACGACGGCGGAGGTGGTGCGCTGGCCGACTTCCTCGGCATTCTGGCGCACCTGCATGCCTTCGTAACAGCCGGTGACCCCGATCAGGATGCCAAACACCGGCGCCTTGATCAGCATCGCCCAGAAATCGGTCATCGGGACGATGTCGCGCAGCAGCTGAACATAGGTGACCGGCGGAATGTCGAGCCCGATCCAGCAGAACACCCCGCCGCCGATGATCGCGCAAATGCTGGCGTAAAAGCCGAGCAACGGCATCAATATCGTGGCGGCGGCAACGCGCGGCAATACGATCGCTTCCATCGGCGAGACGCCGATGGTGCGCATCGCGTCGATTTCTTCGGTCAGTTTCATCGTGCCGATCTGGGCGGCGAACGCCGATCCCGAACGGCCGGCGACCATGATCGCGGTCATCAGCAGCCCCAGTTCGCGGATCGAGGCGCGGCCGACGAGGTTGACGGTGAACACTTCGAGCCCGAACTGGCGCAGCTGGACGGCACCCTGCTGCGCGACGACGATGCCGATCAGAAAGGTCATCAGGCCGATGATCGGCAGCGCGTCGACGCCGACCGATTGGAAGCGGGTGACGATGGCATGCCAGCGCAGCCGTCGCCGGGCGCGCAACTGGGTACCCAGCGCCATGATCATTGCACCGAAAAAGCCGATGATGCCGAGCAACTCGTGCCACACCGCCATGCTGGCCACACCAACCTGTTCGAGCATGCGCGTGAGGGGCGGGCGGCGGTCGCGGTGGACGCGATATTCGCTCTTGTCGCTGGCGAGCGCGTCGAGCAGCCGCTTCGCTTCGGGGCTGGCGCCGGTGACTTTGGCGCCATGCTCCTTGACGGTGCGGGTAACGATCCAGGCGCCGACGGTATCAATCCGTTCCAGCGCTGACAGGTCGAGGGTGGCGATCGGGCCAAGCGCGTCGAGCCGCGCGGGCAGGTCGCCCAGGCGCGCCAGCGTCAGCCGACCGGTGAAGCGAATGTCGGTGCCATTCGCACCCTCGCTCTGTTCGAAATCCGCTCTGGCCACCATCGTGCGGAGGACATTGTATTATTTGCCCCATCACGGCAAGCGAATCTGGTCCCCTTGGCCGCGGCGCGGCGGCGCTCTATGACGGGGGCATGGAAACCCCTCCGATCGCCCCGCCGCCCGACTATGCGCACCGCGTGGCGATGTACGATATGGACCGAACGATAACCCGATCAGGGACTTACAGCGGTTTTTTGATGCATGTTGCGCAGCGGCGGCAGCAATGGCGTCTGCTGCTGTTGCCGGTCGTCGGGCTGGCGAGCGCCGCTTATGCGCTGCGCCTGATCGACCGGTCGCGGCTGAAGGCGATCAACCTGCGGCTGCTGGTCGGCGAGCGTTTTGCACGCTCAGAAATTGCGCCGCTTGCCGAAAGCTATGCCGACAAGGTGGTGGCGCGCGGGCTGCATCCCGCGGCGCTCGAACAGATCGCCGCCGATCGCGAAGCGGGGTACCGATTGCTGCTCGCGACCGCGTCGTTCCACCTGTATGTCGATGCAATTGCCCGGCGGCTGGGGATCGAAGACGTACTGGCGACCCAGCTCGACGAGCCCGACGGCGCCGACCATATCCACGCGCGATTGTCGGGCGACAATTGCTATGGCGAGGCTAAGTTCGCGCGGATCGACGGCTGGATGGCGGCGAACTCGATCACCCGCGATGCCGCGCATATCCGGGCCTATTCGGATCATGTGTCCGACCATCCGATGTTGCGGTTTGCCGACGAAGCGGTGGCGACGACGCCGTCGCGGAAGTTGAAGAAACTGGCGCCGCAGATGGGGTGGTCGGTGGTCGATTGGCGGGGCCGGAAATAGGCGATCAAAACCCTCGTCATTGCGAGCGAAACGGGCCGAAGGCGGCCGTAGGCCAATCAATCCAGAGCGATTTCGCCACTCTGGATTGCCGCGTCGCTTCGCTCCTCGCAATGGCGAGTTTAGACGGCGTCCAGCGCCTGCGCAAAATCAGCGATCAGATCGTCGGCGTCCTCGATGCCGATCGAGATGCGGACCAGATTGTCGGTGATTCCCATCAACGCCTTGCGCGTGTCGGGCACCGACAGGTGCGTCATCGCCGCGGGGTGGCTGGCCAGCGTTTCGGTGCCGCCCAGGCTGACCGCGAGCTTGGCGATCTTGAGCGCGTCGAGGAAGCGGAAGCTCTCGGCTTCGCCGCCCTTGATGAACAGCGAAAAGGTCGATCCAGCGCCGGTGCAATGGCGATCGAAGATGTCCTTTTGCGATCCTTCAGGCAGGAAGCCGAGGTAGCCCAGCCCATCAACCTTGGGATGATCGCGGAGGAAAGCGCAGACCTTCTCGGCATTTTCGCCTGCCCGGCTCATGCGCAGCTCGACGGTTTCGAGGCTGCGCAGCAGCATCCACGCCGTATGCGGGTCGCAAATCGTGCCGATGGTGTTGCGCATCATGCGAATGGGACCAAGCCAATGTTTCGAGCCGAGCACGCCGCCCGCGACCAGATCGCTGTGGCCGCCAGCATATTTGGTCAGACTGTAGAGCACGATGTCGGCGCCATGCGCGAGCGGCTTGGACCACAAGGGGCCAAGAAAGGTATTGTCGATCGCGATCGGCGGCCGCGGGCCTTCGGCGAAGGCGGCATCGGTCGCGGCGCGCATCGCTTGCACATCGACCAGCGCATTGGTCGGGTTGGCAGGGCTTTCCAGATAGACCATCGCGACCTTGCCGCCCTGGTCGTCAGCCATTGTCTTGGCGCGCGCGAGGATCGCGTCCATCTCTTCGCGCGACGCTTCGGCGGGGAAATCCACGTAAGTCGCACCAAAGCGCGACAGGATGCGCGCGATCAGCGTTTCGGTCGCCGCATAGAGCGGACCCGAGTGGACGATGACGTCGTTCATGCTGACATGTGCGAGGAGCAGCGTGGCGATTGCCGACATGCCGCTGGAGAACACCAGCGCATCCTCGGCCTTTTCCCACACCCCGAGCCGCGCTTCGAGGATTTCCTGATTGGGACCGTTGAAACGCGAATAGACAAGGCCATCGGCGCCGCCGGGGCGCTTGCCGGTGATCCCTTCGAAATGATGCTTGCCCGCCGCGGCGCTTTCGAAAGCAAAGGTCGAAGTCAGAAAGATCGGCGGCTTGAGCGAGCCTTCGGACAGCATCGGGTCATAGCCATAGCCCATCATCAGCGTCGCCGGCGACAGTTCGCGCCCGCCGATTTCGGTGACGTCTTGCTTGGGCTTGCGGCGCGGGGTGGTGCCGGTGAGGTCGCTGTTGTCGATGGGGGGCATAAAGTTTTCCTTGGCGCCAGATTAGTTTCGATTGCAACTAGCGCCCTTTGCCCCGCGCGTCACCCCAGCATCGCAATCGCCCAGATCACCCCGATCAGCAGCGGTACTCCGATGACGTCGAGCGCGAGCCCCGCCTTCAGCATCCGCGGCAGCGCGATATGATCGGTCGCCCATGCCAGCGCATTGGGTCCGGTCCCCGACGGCAGCATGAAGCCCCAGCTCGCCGCCATCGCAACGGGCAGCGCGAGCAGGATTGGATCGACCCCGGTCGCGGCGATCAGCGCGGCGAGCACCGGCATGATGCCGCTGGCGGTCGCGACATTGCTGGCAAATTCGGTGATCAGGATGGTGAGTGCGACGATGATTGCGGCGAGCGCGATCGTCGGGATGCTGCCGAGCGGCGCGAGGACGGCACCCAGCCAAGCGGCGAGCCCGCTGGCGGTGATCGCGGCGGCGAGGGCGAGCCCGCCGCCGAACATCATGATGACGCCCCACGGCGCCCGGTCGGCCTCTTTCCACACAAGCAGCGGGCGGCCGGTGCCGTCGGGCAGCACGAACAGGAGCAGGCTGCCGGCAACCGCAATGGTGCCGTCGGTCAGCGCGCCCTTGGGCAGGAAGGGCTCCAGCCAGGGCTGTGCGATCCAGGCGAGAAGGACGAGCAGGAAGACCGGCACGACGCGGCGTTCGGCGGTCGACCAGATCGCTTGTTTGCCGAGCGCGGACGCCGCCGCGACGCCGTCGAACGGATGCGCCGATAGCCGCTGGACGCGCGCGACGATGACCATGGCCGCGGGGGTGCCCAGCAACACGACAGGGACGCCGTAGATCGCCCAGTCGAGGAACGAGATGCGCAAGCCCAGCGCCTTTTCGATCAGCCCCGCAGCAATGGCATTGGTCGGGCTGCCGACCAGCGTACCGAGCCCGCCGATCGATGCCGCAAAGGCGATGCCCATCATCACCGCGCCGGCAAAGCCTTCGGTCTCGCCCTCGCGCACCCCGCCGGCGCGGACGACGGCGAGGGCGATCGGGATCATGATCAGCGCGGTCGAGGTGTTCGAAATGAACATGCTGAGCAGTGCGGTCGCCGCCATGAAGGCGAACAGCAGCCCGGTCGCGGTCGGCGCGGCGCGCTTGAGCAGCGCGAGCGCAAGGCGACGGTGCAGCCCGACGCGCTCGATCGCCAGCGCGAGGAACGCGCCGCCGAGGATCAGGAACAGGATCGGCGAATAATATTCCTTGGCAATGGCATTGGCGTCCATCACCCCGAACGCAGGGACAAGCAGGAAGGGCAGCAATGCGGTGACGGTCAGCGGCAGCGCCTCGGTCATCCACCAGATCGCCATCAGCACCGTCATTGCCGCGACATGCCAGGCGGTGGTTTCCATGCCCGCGGGCGCGGGGAGGGCAAGCATGACGATGAAGGTCAGCAGGCCGCCGATCAGTCCAAACAGGCGCGTGCGTGTCATCCGTCCCCCATGCGTGTCAATTCAGCCCGATCACCGACAACTGGCGGCCATAGGAATTTTCTCCCTTGTGGCACGCACGGCGATAGCTGAAATAATCCTCCGTCTCGGCATAGGTGTCCTGCCCGCCGATGGCAATTCGGGTGACGCCCGCGGCGGCGAGCCGCGCGGCGACATAGGCGGCGATGTCGAACATGGCATGACCGGGTTTGGCCGCTGCAAAGAAGCGTTCGTTGGCGGGATCGTCGGCGCTGAAGCGCTGCACGAACGCCGCGTCGACCTCGTAGGATGCGCGTCCGATACACGGCCCGATTGCTGCGGCAATGTTTGCGCGGTTGGCGCCAAGGCTCTCCATCGCGGTTAGCGTGGCGTCGGTTACGCCAGCGAGCGCGCCCTTCCACCCGGCATGCGCGGCGCCAATCACACCTGCCTTGCGGTCGGCGAACAGCACCGGCACGCAGTCGGCGGTGAGGATGCCGAGTATGATGCCCGGAGTGCGCGTCGCGATCGCGTCGGCCTCGGGCCGCGCGGCGAGGTCGGGTCCTTCATCGATGATGACGCAGTTATTGCCATGGACCTGATAGACGCCGGTAAGCACCCCACCGGGTAGCACGGCATCGGCCACGCGCTGCCGGTTCTCGGCAATCAGCGCGGGATCGTCGCCGGAGCCGAGGCCGCAATTGAGCGACGCGAGTTCGCCGGTCGATACCCCGCCGCGACGGCCGAAGAAGCCATGCGCGATGTCCGCAAGCGGCGGTGCAGTGACGAACGGAGTCGTCACAGATCGAGCCTGTAAAAACGGTCTTCGTCGATATGATTGCCGACCCGGAACGCATTGCGCCCGACATCGTAAAAGCCGTAGCGACGGTAGAAAGCCTGCGCGCGCGCATTCTCGGTAAAGACGGAAAGGTACAGGATCGACGCACGCTCGCGCGCCCAGGCGATGCCCCAATCCGTCAGGACTACCGCGACGCCGGTGCCTTTGGCGGCTTCGGCGACATAGATCTGGTGGAGTTCCACGGCGTCGTCGGTCGGTTGCTCGGGGGGAAGGTCGAAATCGACCGGACCCATCTTGATATAGCCGAGGATGGCGCCGGCAGCGTCGCGGACCAAACCAATGTCATGATCGGACGCGGCGATCTGGGCGCGGACACGTTCGGGCGGGTTCCAGGTCGCGAGGAAGGTCGCAAGATCGGTCGGGTCGTAAATATGACCGAAGGTATGGGTGAAGGATTGGGTGGCGAAGGTGGAGATTGCCTCTGCATCGTCCGGGGTGGCGAGATGAATGGTGGTCATGCAATGTCTCCTGTAAACCCGGCAGGGATGGGCCAGCCCGGTGCGGAGATGGCCATGACTTTGAACAATTCGCCCATCGCGTCGGCGGCGACAAGCCGGTCGCGCTGGCCTTGCAATTCTGCGGCGCGGTCGGGTGCCGCCGTCGCGAGCGATTGCAGCCGCGCATCGATGCCCAGCCGCTGCAACCAGTCGCCCTGGGTCGCGACCGGGCTGACCGCTGTCCCGGCGTTCCGCGCCGCGTCGGCGAGCGCGGTGAAATCGACATGGGTGGTCAGGTCGACCTCGCCCGGATCGGCGAACGGGTCGGCGAACCGATGCGCCTTCACCGCTTGCAACGTATCGCCTGTTGCCGGGCCGCTATAGCCGTAATCGATCACCAGCATCGCGCCGCCTTGCCGCGCGAGAAGGAAGGCGCCGCGCTGCATGATCGCCGCCGACACGGGCGCGGTTTCCACGATGCTGCCCTCGGCGGCGTTGCGAAGTGCGGCGGGGACAAGGTCGTCGGCAGGCGGCTCTCCCGGCACCGGAACAAGTCGCTCGCCCTGCCGCTCAACCATCCGCTCGCGCCAGCCACCGCTGGTGCGGACATACTGATGGACGGGCAGGGCGTCGAAAAATTCATTGGCGATGATGATCGTCGCGCCGTCGTCGGGCAGGTCGTCGATGTCGTCATGATGGATGGCGGCGGGAACGCGGGCCAGTTGGGCCGCACGAAGGGTCGGGCTGGTTTCGACAAAGTGGATATTTTGCGGCACGCATTGGAAACGCGCCATCGCGCGCAACGCATCGGCGGCTAGCGTCCCGCGCCCCGGGCCGAGCTCGACATAGCGAAAGGCCGGGCTCCCTGCGCGCGCCCACAGGTCGGCGATCCAGACGCCGATCATCTCGCCGAACATCTGGCTGATTTCGGGCGCGGTGGTGAAATCGCCCACGGCGCCCAGCGGATCGCGCGTCGCATAATAATGGCTGTTCGCTGCGGCCATATAATCGGCCACGGTCATCGCCCTTGCCGCCGCGATGTCGCCTATCAGCTGTTCGGGAGTCGGAGGTCCGTCACGCAACGCTGTCGGGTCCGGCGACCGGTTCGATCCGCTGGCGGCGTCCCTTTGCAGTGGCGACGAGCCAGAAACCGAGCAGCAGCATCGGCACGGTCAGCGTTTGCCCCATCGTCAGCCCCCAAGACAGCGTGCCCAGCTGGACATCGGGTTCGCGCACGAACTCGACCGCGAAACGACTGAGGCCATAGATGATCGCTGCCATGCCGAACAGGAATCCGGGCTTGTAGCGCGCGTCGGTGCGCCAGAAGAAGAAAGCAAGGATCGCCATCATCAGCAGCCCTTCGAGGCCTGCTTCATAAAGCTGGCTCGGGTGGCGCGCCTCCATGCTGCCGCTGTCGGGAAAGATGATCGCCCAAGGCACGTTCGTGGTGCGGCCCCACAGCTCGCCATTGACGAAATTGGCCATGCGGCCAAAGAACAGGCCGAAAGGGATGACGCAGGCGACATAGTCACAAAAGCGCAGGAAGCTGAGCTTTTCCTTGCGCGTCACATACCAGATCGCGATCAGCACGCCGATGACGCCGCCGTGGAGCGACATGCCGCCGTCCCACAGGCGAAAGACACCGAGCGGCTCCTTGATATATTCGCCGAGATTATAGAACAGCACATAGCCGAGCCGCCCGCCGATGATGATGCCGAGCATCGCGTAGAAGATCATGTCGTCGGCATGGCGCCGCGCCATCGGGGCGCCCGGCTGCGCGATCAGCTTGAGCAGGTACCAGTAGCCGACAAAAATCCCGGCGAGGTAGGCGAGCGCGTACCAGCGGATCGGCAAGCCGAAAATGCTGAACGCAATTTCGCTGTTCTCTCCCATCAGGTCATGGAAGTTCACATATTGCGTTGCTTCGGCTAGGGTTGCAAAAAGAAACATAAAGTCGCGCGGTCCTTCCCCAGGAGAGGCCTCCCCATAAGGGGTTAGGCCAGCGAGACCAAGAGGAGAGATACAAGATGCCATCAGCGCTCGATTTGCGCCTGGAAGCCGCCTATAATCTGATCACCGGTCCGGGCGGACCGATCCAGGTCGGGTCCGTCGAACGCTTCGGCCAGCAGCTTCCCTTCATCACCAATGCGCCGACCAACCTGGCCGATTATGTAGCATTTTTTGCGGCGCAGCATGGCGACGCGACCTTTCTGGTCGAAGGCGAAGAGCGCCTGTCGTTCAAACAGGTTTATCTGGCAGCGCGGCAGGTCGCGGCGGGGCTGATCGAAGGCCATGGCGTGCAGCGCGGCGACCGCATCGGCCTGGCGATGCGCAACGCGAATGCGTGGTGCGTTGCTTATATCGGTATCTTGCTCGCAGGGGGCTGCGCAACCTTGCTCAATGGTTGGTGGCAGGGCGGTGAACTCGCCGCGGGAATTACCGACAGCGAGACCAGGCTGGTCATCGCCGATGTGCAGCGCGCGGCGCGCCTCGAAGAGGTCGACCATGGCGCCAGGGTCATCACGCTCGACCTGTCCCAGCCGATCGGTCAGGCGATTGCCCCGATCACCGGGGCCGGCGGCAATGCCGCGACAGTGCTGCCGGTGCTGACCGGGCAGGATCTGGCGACGATCCTCTTCACCTCGGGCTCGACGGGGCAATCGAAGGGCGCCTATTCGCGCCACGAAGCGGTGGTGCAGGCGATCTTCAACTATGTGACGCAAACCGCGAGCATCGTCCATCTGCTGACCGAAGACGGGCAGATGTCGGACATCCAGCCCGCGACCTTGATCTGCACGCCTTTGTTCCACGTCACTGCCGAAATTCCGGTGTTCCTGCAAAGCTTCGCGCTCGGGCGCAAACTGGTGCTGATGCCCAAATGGAACGCCGACGAGGCGATGCGGCTGATCCAGGACGAAAAGTGCAATTATTTCGTCGGCGTGCCGCTGATGAGCTACGAGATTCTGGTCAGCCCGAACCGCAAGAATTACGACTTGTCGACGTGCAAGAGCTATGCTGGTGGCGGCGCGCCGCGGCCGCCCGAACATGTACGGCGCCTCGCGTCCGAAATGGGCGAGGCCAAGCCGCTGCTTGGCTATGGCCTGACCGAAACCAACGCTGTCGGCTGCGGGATCATCAACGAAAATTATGTTGCCAAGCCGATGTCGACGGGGCCGGCGTCGAAGCCGCTCGTCGATATGGCGATCCTCGACGACAATGGCGGTGAGTTGCCGCAAGGCAGCGTCGGCGAAGTGTGCATCCGCTCGATCGCCAATTTCGAGGGCTATTGGAACAATGAGGCGGCGACCAAGGCGGCCTTTTTCGACAATGGCTATTTTCGCTCGGGCGACCTCGGCTATCTCGACGAGGATGGCTATCTGTTCATCGTCGATCGCAAGAAGGACATCATCATCCGCGGCGGCGAAAATATCAGCTGCCAGGAAGTCGAAGCGGCGATCTACGAGCATGCCGACACCAACGAATGCGCGGTGTTCGGCCTGCCCGACGAGCGACTGGGCGAAGTGGTCGGCGCGGTCATCTGGGTGAAACCCGGCAGCACCCTCACCGCCGAGGATATGTGTTCGTTCCTCAGCGCGCGGCTCGCGCCCTACAAGGTGCCGTGCAAGATCTGGATGTCGAACGACGCGCTGCCCAAGCTGGGCAGCGAAAAGATCGACAAGGTCAGTTTGCGCAACCAGTATCGCGCCGAATATGCGGCGGAGGTCGTCGCGTAACTTTTGGCCGTGAAGGAGCGAACCGGGTTCATGGCCGAGGCTGAAACTCCCGTCGCTCCGTCGGCGCCCGCGCCGCTGGCACCGGTGCGCGTCTATCGCCACCGCTTGCCGACGCGCATCTGGCACTGGGTCAATGCCGTCACCCTGCTCATCTTGTTGATGAGCGGGCTGACGATTTTCAACGCCCATCCGCGGCTCTATTGGGGCGAATATGGCGCCAATTTCGACCGTGCCTGGCTGGTGATCGGGTCGACCGCCGACAGCGGCTATCTGCGCGTCGGCGACTGGCGGGTCGAAACCACCGGGGTACTCGGCCGCTGGACCGATGCCGCTGGCGAGGCGAAGACATGGGCTTTCCCTGGATGGGCGACGATCCCGACCAGCTACAGCCTCGCCGACGGGCGGCGCTGGCACCTGTTGTTCGCGTGGGTGATGGCGATCGGGCTGACGCTCTACATGCTGTGGACGCTGCTGCGCGGGCATATGCGCAAGGATCTGCACGTGCGCCGCGGTGAATGGTCGCCGCGCCACATCTGGCACGATATCAAGGATCATGCGCGTCTGCGCTTTCCGGCAGGCGAGGCGGCGGCGCGTTACGGCATCCTCCAGAAGCTCAGCTACATCGGGGTGATCTTCATCCTGCTGCCGTTGATGATCGCGACCGGCCTCACCATGTCACCCGGGTTCAACGCGACGGCGCCGTGGCTACTCGATGTTTTCGGCGGGCGACAGTCGGCGCGCTCAATCCACTTCATCGCGGCGTGGGCGCTCGTGGCGTTCTTTTTTATCCATATCGCGATGGTCGTGTTGGCGGGGCCGGTGAATGAAATCCGGTCGATGGTGACGGGCTGGTTCCGTTTGCCGCCCCAGCGAGGCGAGGGCGCATGAGCGGGTTCATCCTGCCGCGGCGGCAATTGATCGCGCGGGCGGGCGGCTTGGCGGCGACGCTGCCGTTTCTGTCCGCCTGCGATGCGATCAACGACGCGCCCGCGGTGCGCAAGATCCTGTCGATGGGGGAGGAGATGAACCGCGCGAGCCAGCGGGCGCTGACCGACCGTAATGCGCCGGCCCGCGAATTTTCGCGCGCCGACCTGTCGCCTTATTTCCGCCCAAACGGTACGCGGCTGCCCGCCGGTGCCGCCTATGCTGCGCATGCCGCGCGCGGCTTTGCCGACTGGCGGGTCGCGGTTACGGGGCTGGTCGCGCAGCCATTGTCCTTGTCGATGGCCGACATTCGCGCGATGCCGCAGCGCACCCAGATCACCCGTCACGACTGCGTCGAGGGGTGGAGTGCGATCGGGCAGTGGACCGGCGTGCAACTCAGCCGTATCCTTGCCGCGGCGGGGGTCAAGGACAGCGCGCGCTATATCGTGTTTCGCTGCGCCGACCGGCTCGGGGATGCGCTTTATTACGAGAGCTGCGACATGGTTGACGCGCGGCACCCGCAGACGATCATGGCGTGGGCGCTCAACGATGCGGTGCTGCCGATCGCCAATGGCGCGCCGCTGCGCCTCAGGATCGAACGCCAGCTTGGCTACAAGCACGCCAAATATGTCCAGGGGATCGAGGCGGTCGCGAGCCTCGACAGCATCGGCGCGGGCAAAGGTGGCTATTGGGAAGACCGCATCGATTACGAATGGTATGCAGGGATTTAGCGCGGATAAAGCTCGTTCATGCTGTCCCAGCTGAGCGCGACCAGTTTTTCCAGCACCTCCAGATCGACGTCGGCCAGCTTGTTGATGTACAGGCAGGACTTGCCCGTCTTGTGCTTGCCCAGCCGCGCGAATAGCGCGTCGGCTTCATCCTGCCGGTTGCAGTAATTGCCCATCAGATACAGGGTCAGCGCCGCCTTGCGCGGGCTGAATCCCGCGCGGCACATCGTTCCCGAATGGCCGCTGTCATATGTATAGTCATAGCTGCCATAGCCGATGATCGACGGCCCCCACATTTTCGGGTCGAGCCCGGTTACGCGGCGGTGAATCGCATCAATGACGGCGGCCTCGTCGCGGCGTCGCACCTCAGGCACCGCGGCAATGAAATCGGCGACCCCCATTTCGGTGGCTTTGGTCTTGATTTCGGCTTTGCCCATCGCGTGTCTCCCCAAGATGAGAATAGCGATTTGGACCGGAAAATCCAGGCATAGCGGGGTCGCGTGCAGCGACCCCGCCGCGTCGGTCATGCGATCAGCGCCGCCCGCGCTTGCCCGCCAGTTCGGCGACCAGCGCCGGGGCGGGCCAGATTGTCTCCAGCGCCTGCTGCACCGCCGCGGTCGACACGACCACGGTGCGGTTCAGCGTCCCGTCATAGCCGAAATTGCCACCGAGCGAGTGGATGTTGCCGTCGAAGGCGGCGCCGATCACGCTGCCGTCGCGGGCGATCACTGGCGACCCCGAATTGCCGCCGATGATGTCGTTTGTGGTGACGAAATCATACACCGTGGCCTTGTCGATCCGGCTTTCGGCATCGACGAAACCCTTGGCGAGTTGATAGGGCGCCTGGCCCGTCGCGCGGTCATAGGTGCCGCCCATGACTGTCGTCGGCGCGACCGGTTTGCCGCGCTCGTCCCAGCCTTTGACCTGACCATAGGACAGCCGCAGCGTGAAGGTCGCGTCGGGATAGAGCTTGTCGCCATAAGCCGCGAAGCGCGCCTTCGCGAGCCGTGCCTGCGCCGCGGTGACTGGCGCGTCATAATTGCGGTCAAAATCGGCCTTGATCGCGCGCGCGCGCGGATCGAGCGCGACGAAGAAGCGGATCATCGGATCGTCCGATGCCGCGATCGCCGCGGCACCACCGTCCCACAATTGTTCGCGGTAGGCGGGGTCGGCGAGCCTGGTTCCCGACACCAGCCGCGCTGCGAGCGCTTCGGGGCTTTCCTTGCCCAGCAGGGCGCGGATGTCGGCATTGTCGGTGCCGAGATATTCGCGCGCCTTGCTCGCCCAGAATTCGACCCCGAGCTGTTCCATCCACTGATAGGTCGGCACCGGATCGGTCAGGCGCTTTTCGGTCAGCGGCAGCGCCGAATCGGTGAAGCCGGGCAGGCGCTCGCTGTTGGGTTTGCCGCGCTCGGCGCCCGCGCGAACCAGTGTCAGGGCATAGCCGGCGAGGGTGGAATAGCTTGCCGGGCCGCCCTGCAGGAAAACGCTGTCGAGATAGCCGTTGCGGCGCGCGGCAACCGCCTGGTCAATTTCGGTCCAGGGATCGCCGATCGCCGCATCGCCGCGGACGCGCTCGCGCAGCGCGGCTTCGTCGGCCGCCATTTTTGCAGTGAAGGCGGGGTCGTTCAGCGCACGGAACTGTCCCGAGTTCGCCTTGAAGCTGTTCTCGTATCCGAACAGCTCGTCGCCGCCCTCGCGCATCTTGTCGGGGCTTTCCTGCATCTTGGTCAGCAAGCGGCCGCGATATTCGGACTGGAGGATCAGGGTCAGCGGCAGCCGCTCGCTGCGCTGGAATTCGCGCTGGGTTTCGGTGAGCAGGCGCTGGGTCGATCCGGGGTTGCCGACGACAAAGGTGATTTCGCCCGCTTGCGGCGCGCGCGGGTTCCATTTGAGGTGGACGGGGGTCGCGACCGGCTTGCCGTCTTCATAAGCGCGCAGGAAGGCGGCATCCATCGCATAGCGCGGGAAGTTGAAATTGTCGGGGTCGCCGCCGAAGAACGCCGCCTGGAACTCGGGCGCCCACGCGATGCGAACGTCGCTATATTTGCGATATTGGTAGAGCTTGTACTGGCCGCCGCCGAACAGCGTCACGACCTGGCAGCGCGTCTTGGCGCGATCGGTACAACCCGCCGACTCGAGTTCGGCGATCCGCGCGTCGCGTGCCTTGACCAGCGCCGCGCCGGTCAGCGCGCCGATCGCGCCCTGAATGTCGGCAGTCGCGTCGGTGATCGACGTGACGACTTCGGCCTGCTGTCCAGGGCATTGGCGCTCGCGGGCGCGATCGGCGGGATTGAAGCCGCCGGCGACAAGGTCGCTGTCGGCGGTCGACAGATTTTGCAGGCAGCTGATGACGCAATGATGGTTGGTCAGGATCAACCCTTCGCTCGACACAAAGGACGCCGAACAGCCACCGGTCAGCCGCACGGCCGAGGCTTGCGTGCGGTCGAGCCATTGTTGATCGGGCGCCCAGCCGTAGGCCTTGCGGATCGCGTCGGTGGGGACGCCGTCAAAGGTCCACATGCCCTCTTCGGCAGTGGCGGGGGTGGTGACGGCAAAGGCCGCGGCACAAGCGAAAGCAAGGGTCAGGCGCATGGAAATCCTCATCCGTGTAATATGGTATCATTTGATACTAGCGACCATCGGCCACGCGGCCAAGAGGATTGTTGTCATAGCGCATCGCGGTTGCGCCCCGGCGGGCAGACTGCTAGCCGCGCCCGCGTCTGTTCTTCGCCAAAGGTGCCATCATGTCCGAGTCCTTCAAGCGCGTCGTCCTCGCCTATTCGGGCGGTCTCGATACCAGCGTCATCCTGAAGTGGCTGCAGGTCACCTATGGCTGCGAAGTGGTGACCTTCACCGCCGACCTCGGGCAGGGCGACGAGCTCGAACCCGCGCGCGCCAAGGCAGTGCTGATGGGTGTGAAGCCCGAGCATATCTATATCGACGATGTGCGTGAGGAATTTGTCCGCGATTTCGTTTTCCCGATGATGCGCGCCAATGCGCGCTATGAGGGTGATTATCTGCTCGGTACGTCGATCGCGCGCCCGCTGATCTCGAAGCGGCTGGTCGAGATCGCCAGGGAAGTCGGCGCCGACGCGGTAGCGCATGGCGCGACGGGCAAGGGCAATGATCAGGTGCGTTTCGAGCTGTCGGCCTATGCGCTCAATCCCGATATCAAGGTGATCGCGCCCTGGCGCGAATGGGATCTGACCAGCCGTACCGCGCTGATCGAGTTCGCCGAAAAACACCAGATCCCGGTTCCCAAGGACAAGCGCGGCGAAAGCCCGTTTTCGACCGATGCCAATTTGCTGCACACCTCGAGCGAGGGCAAGGTGCTCGAAAATCCTTGGGACGAGACCCCCGACTATGTCTATTCGCGCACGGTCAATCCCGAGGACGCGCCCGACACCCCCGAATATATCACGGTCGATTTTGAACGCGGCGACGGCATCGCCCTGAATGGCGAAGCGATGTCGCCCGCGACCTTGCTCGCGGCGCTCAACGATCTGGGCCGCAAGCACGGCATCGGCCGCCTCGACCTCGTCGAGAACCGCTTCGTCGGCATGAAGTCGCGCGGCATGTACGAAACGCCGGGCGGCGAGATTTACGCGCGCGCGCATCGCGGCATCGAAAGCATCACGCTCGACCGCGGCGCCGCGCACCTGAAAGACGAGCTGATGCCGAAATATGCCGAGCTCATCTACAACGGCTTCTGGTTCGCGCCCGAGCGCGAGATGCTGCAGGCGGCGATCGATCATAGCCAGGAGAAGGTGTCGGGCACCGTCCGGCTCAAGCTCTACAAGGGCAACGCGAACGTCGTTGGGCGCAAGTCGCCGAACAGCCTGTACAGCGAGCGCCATGTGACCTTCGAGGACGACGCCGGCGCTTATGATCAGAAGGACGCGGCGGGCTTTATCAAGCTCAACGCGCTGCGCCTCAAGCTGCTGGCGAAACGCGACCGGTAATCATTTCCCCTGCGACGGCGGGGCCAATCCGTGGGTGCTACCGCCAGCGAAAGTCGCCCCGACAAGCCAGACGAAAAGGGACTCCGTATGACTGCGACCCGCTTCTTCTCTGACAATGCCGCCACGGTTCATCCCGCGGTGATGGACGCCCTCGCCGCTGCCAATCATGTCGACACCGCCTATGACGGTGACGCGCTCAGCCAATCGCTCGACGCCACCTTTTCCGAGCTGTTCGAAACCGATTGTGAAGTCGTGTGGATCCCCACCGGCACCGCCGCGAACAGCATCATTCTCGCCCATTTCGTGCGGCCGTGGCAGGGAATTCTCTGTTACGAGGAAGCGCATATCGAGGTCGACGAATGCGGCGCCCCGACCTTCTATTCGGGCGGCGCCAAGTTGATGACGCTGCCCGGGCGCGGCGCAAAGATCGACGCTGAAGCCTTGAAAGCGCGGATCGCCGGGATCCGCCAGGACGTGCATCAGGTCCAGCCCGCGGCGATCAGCATCACCAATGCCACCGAATATGGCCTCGTCTGGCGTGCCGACGAAATTGGCGAGATCAGCCAGATCGCGCGCGCCAATGGCATGAAGCTGCATATGGACGGCGCGCGCTTCGCCAATGCCGTCGCCTATCTGGATTGCGCCCCCGCCGATGTGACTTGGCGCGCCGGGGTCGACGCGTTGTCGTTTGGCTTCACCAAAAATGGCGCGATGATGGCCGAAGCGATCGTGTTTTTCGGCGGCAGCGGTGGTCCGGGGGTGCGCGAGCTGAAAAAGCGTGGTGGGCATTTGCTGAGCAAGGGGCGGTTCGTCGCGGCGCAGATTCGCGCGATGCTGACAAACGATTTGTGGCTCGACAATGCGCGTGCCGCGAACGCGGGTGCGGCGACAATCGCGATGGCTTGCGGCGAGCGGCTGATGCACCCGGTCGAGGCGAATGAGCTGTTCGTGCGCCTGACGGCCGCCGAAACAGCCAAACTGCGCGGCGCCGGGTTCGACTTCTACGATTGGGGCGAAGGCGCGGCGCGCCTCGTCGTCAGCTGGGATCAGGATGCGCAGGCGGTCGCGCCGCTGGCGGCCGCGATCGCGGCGCTATGAGCGCGCAGGCCGGCCTGTTGACGCCGCGCGTCCTTTTCCCTTTCCTCCTCGTCACCCTGATCTGGGGATCGACGTGGATCGTGATCACCGGGCAATTGGGCGTCGTGCCGCCGAGCTGGTCGGTCGCCTATCGCTTTTTCATCGGGGCAGCGGCGATGTTCGCTTATGCGGCATGGCGCCGCGAGCAGTTGACGTTGTCGGGAGCGGGCTGGGGCTTTGCCGCGCTGCTGGGCTTCGCGCAGTTCGCGTTCAATTTCAACTTCGTCTATCGCGCCGAACAGCACATCACGTCCGGGCTGGTTGCAGTGCTGTTTGCGTTGCTTATCGTCCCGAACACGCTGCTCGGCCGCGCTTTCCTCAAAACCCGGGTCGAGGGGCGCTTTCTGCTCGGCGCCGGGATTGCGATCGTCGGGGTCGGCATGATGATCGTCCACGAGTATCGCGCCGCGAATGTCGGCGCGGGCGAGGTGCTGATCGGTACCGCGCTGACCTTGTGCGGCGTGATGAGCGCGTCGGCGTCCAATGTGATGCAGGGAACCAACATCGCGCGCGCGCAGTCGATGGTCGTCATGATCGCTTGGGCGATGCTGTTCGGTGCGCTTGGTGATGCGGTGTTCGCCTGGGTGACAACCGGCCCGCCGGCGATCGAAATGACCCCGGCTTATCTCGGCGGCGTATTCTATCTGGGCGTGATCGCGAGCGCTGTCACTTTCCCGCTCTATTTCAACATCATTCGCGCTGTGGGGCCGGGGCAGGCGGCGTGGTCGAGCGTGCTGATCCCGATCATTGCCATGGGTTTTTCGACGCTGTTCGAGGGCTATCGCTGGGCGCCGCTGTCGATCGGTGGCGGGGTGGTGGCCCTGATCGGACTGGTGATTGCGGTGGCCAAACGGCCCGATCGGCCCTCGGTTAGCGGCAATACGGTTTCGGTTCCCGTCGAGCGCGAGACCTAGGCTCTACTCAGGTTGTCACCGGTGTGTCGTTCCGATAGGACGGTCTCATGAAACGTCTCGCCACTACGCTCGCCCTTCTTGTCGCCCTCCTATCCGCACCGGCTATCGCCCAGACGGCCTGCCAGCCCGGTACCTATGCGGCCACCGATGGCGATTTCGTTGTGCTTGTTCCGCTGCCGTCGATCCCCGCTCCGGGACTTCGTTACCTGTTCCGCGATGGTCGCCGCGGCGCGACATCGGATGCGGCCGCGCCACTCGCTTGCTACGGGGATGACGTGACGGTGGGCGGCGAGTCGTGGAAACGGATCGCGTTTCGCGAGACCCCAACGACCTTTGACAGTGTGGGTACGAAGATGTCGGGCGTGCTGATCGAGCCGCCGACGGTCGACCCGAAGCGGCCGCTCGTCGTCATGGTGCATGGGTCCGAACGCACGTCACCCATCGGCGGCGTCTATGGCTATGCGATGGCGGCGCAGGGGGTTTCGGTGTTCGTCTATGACAAACGCGGGACCGGCGGGTCGGAAGGCGAATATACGCAGAATTTCGAGCTGCTTGCCGCCGATGCGGCGCACGCGCTGGATCAGGTTCGTGCCATGGCACAAGGCCGCTTTGGCCGCGCCGGGTTCTTCGGCGGCAGCCAGGGCGGCTGGGTTGCGCCGCGCGCTGCGACGTTGACGAAGGCGGATTTTGTCGCGGTCGGTTTCGGCCTTGTCGCGTCGCCGATCGAGGAGGATCGCGAGCAGCTGGTGTCGGAAGTCCGGGCAGCGGGGCTGGGCGATGATGCCGTGCAGCTCGTCAACCGGCTGTCTGCGGCGACAAGCAAGCTGCTGCTGTCGAATTTTGCTGCGGGGTATGACGAACTCGACGCCGTGCGCCGCGACATGGCGGGCAAACCGTGGACGGCGACGATTGCGGGCGAGCATAGCGGCGCCATACTGCGCATGTCGAACGACGAACTGCGCCGCGTCGGTCGCGCGCGCTTCGACAATCTGGAACTGATCTGGGACTATGATGCGCTCGGCGCGCTGAAAAAGCTCGATACCCCGCTGCTGTGGGTGCTCGCGGGCGAGGATCGCGAGGCGCCGATCGAAACGACGCGTGGCGCGCTGCTCGGCCTCGCCAAAGACGGCAAGCCGGTCGACGTCTATCTCTTTCCCGACACCGATCATGGCATGTTCGAATATCGGACCAATGCCGACGGGTCGCGCAGTGGAACGCGCATTACCGACGGTTATCTGAAGCTGCTCGGCGACTGGATAAAAGGCGCGGCGCGCGGTCCTTATGGCCGCGCCGGGCATCTGACGAAAAGCGTCAGCCCGCGCTGATCCGTTCGATGTCGGCGCCGACCGCCTGGAGCTTCTCTTCGAGCCGTTCGTAGCCGCGGTCGAGGTGATAGACACGGTTGACCTCGGTCGTGCCCTCTGCCGCCAGACCCGCAATGATCAGGCTCATCGAGGCGCGCAGGTCGGTCGCCATCACGGGCGCGCCGACGAGGTGATCGACCCCGCGCACCACCGCGCTGCGGCCGCGCACATCAATGTCACAGCCCATGCGGGCAAGCTCGGGAACATGCATGTAGCGGTTCTCGAAGATCGTTTCGGTGAACAGCGACGCGCCCTTGCCCAGCGTCGCCATCGCCATGAACTGCGCCTGCATGTCGGTCGCAAAGCCGGGATAGGGGGCAGTCGACAGGGTGACGGGTTCGGCGCGGCCCGACATCGCGACGCGGATGCCGGTCTTGGTTTCCTCGACCGTCGCGCCCGCTTGACGCAGTGCCGACAGCGTCGCTTCCATCTCGTCGGCCTTGGCGCCGACCAGATCGACGTCGCCTTCGGTAATCACCGCGGCGCAGGCGTAGCTACCCGCCTCGATACGGTCGGCCATCACGCGGTACGTCGCGCCGTGCAGGCGATCGACACCTTCGATGGTAAGTGTTTCAGTGCCGATGCCGTCGATATGCGCGCCCATCGCGACCAGGCAATTGCACAGGTCGACGATTTCGGGCTCACGCGCGGCATTTTCGAGCACACAGGTGCCCTTGGCGAGCGACGCCGCCATCAGCGCATTTTCGGTCGCGCCGACCGACACGACGGGGAAGGTGAACTTGCCGCCGGCAAGGCGCCCGCCGGGGGCGACGGCCTTCACATAGCCCGAGGTCAGCTCGATCTGGGCGCCAAAGGCTTCGAGGGCTTTCAAATGCAGGTCGATCGGGCGGTTGCCGATCGCACAGCCGCCGGGCAGCGAAACGGTCGCCTCGCCCGCACGTGCGAGCAGCGGGCCGAGGACGAGGATCGACGCGCGCATCTTGCGGACGATGTCATAGGGCGCGACGGTCGAGGTCAGCGTTGTTGTGCGCGCGGTCATCACGCGGCCGAAATCCTCGGGCCGCGATCCCTCGATCGTCGTCGAGCAACCGAGCTGGTTGAGCAGGTGCCCGAAACCGTCGACGTCGGCGAGCCGCGGCAGGTTGCGTAGCGTCAGCGGCTCGTCGGTGAGCAGCGCGCAGGGCAACAGGGTCAGCGCCGCATTCTTGGCGCCGGAGATGGGGATACGGCCCTTGAGTCGCTGGCCGCCGCGAATGACGATTTGATCCATCGGCTGTCTTTAGCGCAC